>CAXTFJ010000052.1:0-30002 GCA_964243405.1 uncultured Lichenihabitans sp.
GAGGCGGACTTGATGGCGAACAGCCCGACCGGCCCCGCGCCCCAGATCGCCACGATGTCGCCGCCCTTGACCTCGGCGTGGTCCGCCCCCTGCCAGCCCGTGGGCAGGATGTCGGTGAGGAACAGCACCTGCTCGTCGCTCAGGCCCTCGGGCACCTTCATCGGGGCCACGTCGGCCATCGGCACGCGCACGTACTCGGCCTGGCCGCCCGCGTAGCCGCCCGTTAGATGCGAATAGCCGAACAGGCCCGCGGTGGTGTAGCCGAACTGGGCCGCCGCCATCTCGGCATTGCGGTTGGAGCGCTGGCACACCGACCAGTTTCCCATGCGGCACATGCGGCACTCGCCGCAGTTGATATTGAAGGGCACCACGATGCGGTCGCCCTTCTTCCACTTGTGGTTCGGCGAGCCGGTCTCGACCACCTGACCCATGAACTCGTGGCCGAGCACGTCGCCGCTCTTCATGGTGGGCATCAGCCCGTCCATGAGGTGAAGGTCCGAGCCGCAGATGGCACAGCTCGTGACCTTGATGATGACGTCGCGCGCGTCCTCGATCACGGGATCGGGCACGCTGTCGCAGCGGATGTCGTTGGTGCCGTGCCAGCACAAAGCTTTCATCGGTCAGAACCTTTCGGGTGAAGAGGTGTCGGCTTCGGCGAAGCCGGGCGCGGGGGCAAGACGGTGGACGTCAGCATGCGGTGGTGCCGCCCGGAATCGACCGGATTAACGCTTAGTTCCGCCCCAGGTCGAAACAATAGAAAGGAGCATCACAATGCCGCATTAACAATTGCTAGATGATATCGGCTTGAGCTTGTCGATGAGACCTGGCCTTTGCAGCAAGGCTTCCTTTTAAGAGAAGAAGATCTGCCTTCGGCATACCAGCTCAGAACCAAAATCTTCGAGCGACATCGACGCGGGGGATAGCGAAGCCGCGGTCAAGTTGCCCTGTATGGTCGTCCCGACAGGCCGCGCGGCGTCGAAGCTCGTGCCTTGACGAATGGTCGCAGGCTGCTCTAGCCTGAATGGGAAAAGGTTTTCTCAATCCGCTCGGACTGGGAGGACCTCGCTTCGAAGGAGCGCGGATGTCGGGCACGTTCTCGACAGGGGAGGAAGGAAGCGTCAGCGGCCGGCAGCACCGTCCCGCGACATTGCGCGAGGTCGCGGCTGCGGCCGGGGTCAGCGTCGCGACCGCCTCCAAGGCGCTGAACGGCCTGGGCCGCATGGCGGACGAGACCCGCACGCGCATCCGGGACGTCGCCGCCGCCATGGGTTTTCGGCCGAACGCGCTGGCCCGCAGCCTCGTCAGCCGGCGCAGCTTCACGGTCGGCCTGCTTACGGACGACACCTACGGCCGCTTCTCCCTGCCGGTGATGGCGGGCGTCACGGCGGCTCTCGTCGACAATGGCGTCTCGGTGTTCCTGTGCCACGTGGAGGACGATCCGCGCCGGGCGCAGATGCACGTGCGAGCGCTGCAGGACAAGCGCGTCGACGGGCTGATCGCCACCGGCAAGCGCATCGACCGCAGGCTGCCCGTGGACCTCGGCGACCTCGGCGTTCCGGTCGTCTACGCCTTCACAGAACCCGAACCCGGCTGTCCCGCGCTCGTGTCCGACGATGCGGGCGGCATCGCGGCCGTTATCGCGCACCTCGTCGGGCTGGGGCGACGGCGCGTCGCGCACGTGACCGGCCCCGCTGGGTTCGCGGTGGTCCGGATCCGGGCCGAGGCGGCGCGCTCGGCACTTCTCGGCGCGGGGCTCGCGGCCCCCGAACCGCTCATCGGCGACTGGTCGGAGGCGTGGGGGCACGCGGCCGTGGAGCGGTTGTGGCAGGGCCGCGGCCCGCGCCCTGACGCGATCGCCTGCGGCAACGACCAGATCGCGCGCGGGGTGGTCGACGCCCTGCGCGAGCGGGGCGTGCTTGTGCCCGACGACGTCGCGGTCACGGGTTTCGACAATTGGGAGATCGTGGCCGCGAGTTCGCGCCCGCCGCTCACCACGGTCGACATGAACCTGCCCGCGCTGGGGCGCGAGGCGGGATTGACGCTGCTCGCCCTGGTCGACGGCAAATCCGTCGCGCCGGCCCTGCGCAAACTGCCGTGCAGCCTCGTGGTCCGCGCCTCGTGCGGCGCGGGACTGGCGGCATACCGGACGGAGGCGGCCGCGGTGACGTAGCGGCCGGTCAACAACGACAAAACGGGAGGATCGACCATGAAACCAGTGACGACCGGCTTGGCGGCGGGACTGTTCGCCCTCGCCCTGACCGCCACGGCCCACGCCGACACCGCGAGCCTGTGGGTGCGCTCGGACGGCTCGAACTACATGCCGCGCATCGTTGACGCCTTCAACAAGGGCCACGCGGACCAGATCAAGCTCGACATCATCCCCAATGCCGAGATCATTCAGAAATACGGGGCCGCGGCCGCTGGTGGCACGGCGCCCGACGCGCTGTCGCTCGATCTCATCTACACGCCCGCCTTCGCGGCCTCGGGGGAGCTTGAGGACATCACCGACTGGGCGCACTCCCTGCCCTACCTGTCGCAACTCTCGCCCGCCCACGTGAAGACCGGCACCTACAAGGGGCGCATCTACGGCCTGCCCTTCTCCGCCGACGCGTCGGTGCTGATCTGGAACAAGGTGCTGTTCAAGCAGGCGGGGCTCGATCCCGAGAAAGGACCTTCGACCTGGGCCGAACTCGCGGCTGACGCCGCCAAGGTCAATGGGCTCGGCGGCGACATCAAGGGGTTCTACTTCTCCGGCAATTGCGCCGGCTGCCAGGTGTTCACCCTGGCGCCGCTGGTCTGGGCTTCGGGCGGCGCCATCCTGAGCGACGACGGCAGCAAGGCCACGCTCGATACCCCGCAGATGCGCGGCGCCATCGACCTTTACCGCGGCATGGTGACCAAGGGCGAGGTCCCTTCGGGCGCGCAGACCGACACGGGCGCCAACTTCTTCGCCGCCTTCGCGACCGGCAAGGTCGGTCTCGCGCCCTCGGGCGCCTTCGCGATCGGGGCGCTCAACACGCAGTACCCCAACATCGACTACGGCATCACCTTCCTGCCCGGCAAGGACGGGGGTTGGTCGTCGTTCGCGGGCGGCGACAACCTCGTGGTCACCAAGGGCACGAAGAAGCTGCCCGTCATCAAGGCCTTCCTCGACTACGCCTATTCGCTCGAGGGCCAGACCATCCTGGCGAAATACGGCAGCCTCCCCGTGCGCGGCGACGTCGCCCAGGAGGCGCTGAAGACGCTCGACCCGCGCTACGGCGTGGCGGCGGAGGCGATGGCCAAGGGGCAGACCCCCTATTCGACCGTGTTCAACGACATCATCAACTCGGCCAACGGCCCGTGGGTGCAGATGCTGAACGACGCCATCTTCACGGGCGACACCGACGACGCCCTCGCGACCGGCGAGCAGACCATGCAGTCGATCATCGACAGCGCGCCCGCGAAGTAGCGGCGGCCCGGCGCCGCGCGTGGGAGGGAGCTTCATGTCCAGCCTGACGGGCGAGGTCGGCGCCGTGCCGGCCCGGGTCGCGGCTCCCCGCGTGGCGCGCCGGCGGCGCCGCAGGTGGACGGGCTTGCTCTACGTCGCCCCGGCCGTGGCGCTGGTGGCCGTGTTCTTCGTGCTCCCGCTCGGCATGACGGTGTGGATGTCGTTCAACAACTGGCCGCTGCTCGGCGCGCACCGTTTCATCGGGTTCGCCAACTACGCGGCCATTTGGAAAGATATCCGGTTCTGGCACGCGCTGCAGTTCACCGGGCTTTACACGGCCGTGGTGACGGTGGCGATCTTCGCCGTGGCCTTCCCCTTGGCGCTCTTCGTGGAGCGGCCCCGCGCCTTGAATGGCCTGTACCGCACGGCCTTCTTCCTGCCCGTGGTGGTGGGTTTCGCATCGGCGAGCCTGCTGTGGTCCTGGCTGCTGGACGTCGACGCGGGCCTGTTCAGCCCGGCAGCCGCGAGGCTCGGGCTGACGAGCGGGCGCTTCAACCTGCTCGCCGCCTTCGACCCCGCCTTCTGGTCGATCATCGTCATGGTGGTGTGGAAGGTCGCGGGCTTCACCATGGTGATCATCATGACGGGCCTGCAGGCGATCCCCGCCGACCTGCACGAAGCCGCCAAGCTCGACGGCGCCGGCCCGGTGGCGCGCTTCCTGCGCATCACCCTGCCGCTGATCCGCCGGACGCTGGCCCTGGCGCTCGTCCTCTCGGTCGCGGGCTCGGTGCTGGCCTTCGACCAGTTCTACATCATCCTGCGCGGCGGCCCGCGCAACGGCACGGTGACGGCGGTGTACTGGATCTTCAACCAGTCCTTCGTGTCCTTCCGTCTCGGCTACGGGGCGGCGCTGTCGGTCGTGCTTCTCGCGATCCTCGTCGCGCTCAGCCTCGTGCAGCTCCGCCTCTTGCGCGCCCCGGAGGGGATGTGACGAGCCTCTCCCTTCCACCACCGCAGCCCGCGCGGCGCGCGCGTCGCCTTCCGGTCGTGTCGCACGCGACGGGCCTGCTCCTCGCCGTGCTGTTCGTGGCGCCCATCGGCTGGACGGTGCTCTCGACCTTCAAGCCGCCGGAGGAAGCGCGCCAGCCGCCCCTGCCGCCCTGGCCCACCACCGGCTTCTCGCTGCAGAACTACGTGACCCTGGACGGGTTCGGGGCAGGGTTCTGGCACGCGGCGCTGAACAGCGCGATCGTGGCGGTGACGACCACGGTGCTCACCGCAATCGTGGGGCTGCTCGCGGGCTACGGCTTCTCGCGCCACCGCTTCCCCTTCCAGGACCTGTGCTTCGTGCTGATCCTGGCCACCATCATGGTGCCGTTCCAATCGATCGTGACACCGATCTTCCTCATCCTGTCGACGCTCGGGCTGCAGAACTCGCTGACCGGCCTCGTGCTGGTCTACGTCACGCTGCAACTGCCCTTCTCCGTCTTCATGATGCGCAACAGCTTCGACGCCGTGCCCAAGGAGATCGAGGAGGCGGCCCGCATGGACGGCGCCGGCAGCCTGCAGCTCCTGGTACTGACCCTGCTGCCGCTGGTGTGGCCCGGCGTGGTGACGGTGGGCCTGTTCGCCTTCCTCAACAGCTGGAACGAGTTCTTCGGCGCCCTCGTCCTGCTGTCCGACCAGGACAAGTTCACCCTGCCCCTGATGGTGGCGGCCGTGCAGTCGGGCCGGTTCGGCGCCATCGACTGGGGGGCCGTGCAGGCGGGCGTCACGGTGATGATGATCCCCTGTCTGGCGCTGTTCCTCCTCCTCCAGCGCTTCTACGTCGGCGGCCTGACGGCCGGCGCGGTGAAGTGATCCCTCCGACCCCCGTGGAGCCTCCAATGTCCGACCAGCCCGCCCCGCGCGCCCGCTTCCGCCCGCCCGCCCCGCCGCAGGTCGAGGTGCGCGGCTTCTGGGGCGCCCGCGCCGACGCGGTCGCGGCGCGGACCGCCGCCATCCTCTACGACCGCTGCGTCGAGGCCGGCATGCTCGACCAGATCGATCCCGACCGGCCGGTACCCGCCCAGCGCATTCCGTTCCACGGCGGCCACGACCTGTCGGCCTCGACGGTGACGACCCAGATGTTCTGGGACAGCGACCTGGGCAAGACGATCGAGACCGCGGCCTACACCCTCTACCGGCGGAAGAACCCGGACCTGGAGGCCAAGATCGACGCCGTGATCGACATGTACGCCAAGCTGCAGCAGCCGGACGGCTACCTGTCCAGCTGGTACCAGCGCATGCAGCCGGGCCTGCGCTGGACCAACCTGCGCGACTGCCACGAACTCTACTGCGCGGGTCACCTGATCGAGGGCGCGGTCGCCTACTTCCAGGCGACGGGCAAGCGCAAGCTGCTCGATGTGATGTGCCGCTACGCCGACCACATCGGCACGATGTTCGGCCCCGGACCCGGCCAGCGCAAAGGCTATTGCGGCCACGAGGAGATCGAACTCGCGCTCGTCAAGCTCGCGCGGGTCACGGGCGAGGCGCGCTACATGGACCTCGCCAGGTATTTCGTGGACCAGCGCGGCCAGTCCCCGCACTACTTCGACGAGGAAGCGCGCAGGCGGGGCGAAGACCCTACCGCCTTCCACCACAAGACCTACGAGTACAACCAGGCCCACGCCCCCGTGCGCGACCAGGACAAGGTCGTGGGGCACGCGGTGCGCGCCATGTACCTGTATTCCGGCATGGCGGACATCGCGACCGAGTACGGCGATGACAGTCTCAGGACGGCGCTCGACCGGCTGTGGGACGACCTGCAGTCCAAGCGACTCTACGCGACGGGCGGGCTCGGCCCCTCGGCGCAGAACGAGGGCTTCACCAGCGACTACGACCTGCCCAACGACACCGCCTACGCGGAAACCTGCGCCGCGGTCGGCCTCGTGTTCTGGGCCAACCGCATGCTCGGCATGGGGCCGAACCGCCGCTACGCCGATGCCATGGAGCTCGCGCTCTACAACGGCGCGATCTCCGGCCTGTCGATGGACGGCTCGCTGTTCTTCTACGAGAACCCGCTCGAAAGCCACGGCGCCCACCACCGCTGGGTCTGGCACCGCTGCCCCTGCTGCCCGCCCAACATCGGCCGGATGGTGGCTTCCATCGGCAGCTACCTGTACGGGTTGTCGGACGATGCGGTCGCGGTGCACGTCTACGGCGATAGCACCGCGCGGCTCGAGGTCGGTGGACGCCCCGTCACCCTGACGCAGCAGAGTCGCTACCCGTGGGACGGCGCGGTTTCCATCGAGGTCGGCGTGGACGGTCCCACCCGCTTCACACTGCACCTGCGGGTGCCCGGCTGGTGTCCCGGTGCGACGCTCGCGGTAAACGGCGAGCCGGTCGACGTGGAGGCGAACACCATCGACGGCTACGTGACGGTCACGCGCGAGTGGCGGGACGGCGACGCCGTGCGGCTCGACCTGGAGATGCGGCCCGAGCGGCTTTACGCCAACCCCGCCGTGCGGCAGGACCTCGGGCGCGTGGCCCTGCGGCGCGGCCCCCTGCTCTACTGCGCGGAGGCGGTCGACAACCCGGGCGGGGTGCAGGGCCTTCGCGTCCCGCGCGCGGCGGCGCTGACGGACGCCTTCGAACCCGACCTGCTGGGCGGCGTCGTGACCCTGACGGGTGAAGTGGAGCGCGACGCGGCGGCCGAGTGGAACGGCGCGCTCTACCGCGCCGCGCCGCCTCCGACCGAACCCGCGACGGTCAAGGCCGTCCCCTACTTCGCCTGGGACAACCGCGAAGGGGGCGACATGCTGGTCTGGCTGCGCGACGCGTCCTGACCGGCCGCGCTCTTCCACGGGCTGTGGTTTGAACTCGCGGGGGACGGCGTGCAGCGGTACGGTGGCTTCACGGCACGCCGGCCCGCGACCGGTGCCTCGTCAGTTGATCAGGAAACCGCCGTCGACCGGCATGTCGATGCCGTTCACCATGGCGGCCTCGTCCGAGAGCAGGTAGGCGATCACGCGGGCGACCTCCTCGGGTTGCACGAAACGCCCCAGCGGGATGCGCGCCAGCATGGGGCCGGACTTCGCGGGGTCGCTCCAGGCCTTCTCCGCCATCGGCGTCAGCGTCACGACCGGGTGCACGCCGTTGACCCGGATGCCCTTGCGTCCCCACTCGTTGGCCATCACCCGCGTCAGGCCGTCGAGCGCGCCTTTCGAGGCGCAGTAGGCCGCGTGGTCGGCGAAGCCGATGAAGGACGAGATGCTCGACACGTTGACGATGGCGCCCCCCTGCCCGCGCGCGATCCGGTCGCGCGCGTATTCCTGGGCCACGATCAGCGGCGCGCGGCAGTTGACCGCCATGACGAGGTCGAAGACCTCGGCCGTGGTGTCCAGCGCGGGCTGGAGCTCCGTGAAGCCCGCGTTGTTGACGAGCAGGTCGACGGGCAGGACGGACAGGACCGCGTCGCGGGTGCGGGCCGCGTCGGCCAGGTCCACAGCGACGGTGGCGCAGCCCGTTTCCGCCCCGAGCGCGTCGAGGTCGGCTTGCGAGCGGCTGAGCGCCACCACCTCCGCGCCGCGCCCGACGAGATCGACCACCGTGGCGCGGCCGATGCCCTTGCCCGCTCCGGTGACGAGCACGCGCTTGCCGTGGAACCCCATCGCAACCTCCCCGCCGCCAGTCATCAGACGGCCTGACCGGCCTGGTCGAAGACGTAGACCTGATCGGCCGCGAACCCGGCCGTGAAGGGCTGGCCCTTGGCGAGGCTGTGCCGGCCCGGTGCCTGCAGGTTCACGGCCTCGCCCGACGCCGTCTGCCCGTAGATCAGCGTGCTGCCGCCCAGGCTCTCGGACAGGTCGGCCTTGAGCTCCATTCGGTTGGGCCCGTCGCCGAACAGGACGTGCTCCGGGCGGAGACCCAGCAGGACCTCGTCTCCCACTTGCGGTGCGGAGCCTGTCCCGCCGCGCCGGGCGACCCGCAGCGGGGCCGCGAGCGCGGGATGAGCGAGGTCCACCGCACCCTCCGAGCCTCCGGCCACCCGGGCCTTGATGAAGTTCATCTTGGGCGACCCGATGAAGCCCGCCACGAAGGTGTTGGCGGGGTTGTCGTAGAGGTCCTGCGGGGAGCCGATCTGTTCGACGCGGCCGGCGCGCAGCACCACGATGCGGTCGGCGAGCGTCATGGCCTCGACCTGGTCGTGGGTCACGTAGACCATGGTGACCCCGAGGTCGCGGTGCAGCCGCGCGATCTCCACCCGCATCTGGGACCGCAGCTCGGCGTCGAGGTTGGACAGCGGCTCGTCGAACAGGAACAGTTTGGGGTGTCGCACGATGGCCCGCCCGATGGCGACGCGCTGCCGCTGGCCGCCCGAGAGCTGCCGGGGCTTGCGGTCGAGCAGCGCCTCCATCTGCAGGATGCGCGCCGCCTCCCCAACCTGTCGGTCGATCTCCGGCCGCGGGACCTTGGACATCTTCAGCCCGAAGCCGATGTTGTCGCGCACGCTCATGTGCGGGAACAGCGCGTAGCTCTGGAACACCATCGAGACCTGCCGCCTGGCGGGCTCGGTGTCGGTGACGCGGGCGCCGTCGATGAAGATGTCGCCGGCCGACACCTCCTCAAGACCCGCCACCATGCGCAGCAGGGTGGACTTGCCGCAGCCCGAGGGGCCTACGAACACCACGAACTCGCCCTGCTCCGCCGCGAGGCTGACGCCGTGGATGACGGGAACGGCGCCAAACCGCTTCTGGACGTTGTCGAGCCGCAGCGAACTCATCGGCGGACGCGTCCAGGCCGGGCGGGGCTCGTCACTTGGTGGCTCCCATGGTCAGGCCGCGCACCATGTGGCGCGACACCAGCAGCGCGAAGACGGTCACGGGAAGCACGATCACCGTTCCGGTCGCCATGATCTTGCCCCAGGGCAGTTCGTAGCCCGACATGAAGCTGGTCGCCACCACCGGCGCGGTCTGGACGTTGCGGCGCGTGAGCACCAGCGCGTAGAGCAGCTCGTTCCACGAGAAGATGAAGCCGAAGATGGCCGACACCGCGATGCCGGGCAGGCCGAGGGGCAGGTACACGCGCCAGAACACGTCGAACTGGCTCGCGCCCTCGAGCCGGGCCGCCTCCTCCAACTCGCGCGGGATGGAGCGGAACTGGTCGGTGGAGATCCACACCACGATCGGCAGGATGAAGGTGACGTAGACGAGGATGAGCACGAGGTGGGTGTCGAGCAGGTGCAGCTCCTGGGCCAGGATGTAGATCGGCAGGGCCAGCACGATGGGGCTGACGAACCGGTTCGAGATGAACCAGAACCACAGGTCCGCCTTGCCGCGGAACTCGTAGCGCGCCAGTGCGAAGGCGGCCGGGGTGCCGAGCAGGACCGACAGGCCCGTGCTGCCCACCGCCACGATCAGCGAGTTGAGCACGGCGTCGACCACCTTCTGGTCGGCGAACACGTCGGCGTAGTTGGCGAGCGTCGGCCTGAACAGCCAGACGGGGGGCGAGGCCAGCAGGTCGGTCTGCGTCTTGAACGACGATGACACCATCCAGTAGAACGGGAAGACCGTGAAGGCGAACACCGCCAGCAGGCCCGCGCCGTGCAGCAGGCGGCCGGGGACGCGGCGGGAGGTCATTCGATCTCCCGGTAGAAGAACCGGATGTAGACGCGGCTCAGCACGATCGTGATCACCAGCAGCAGCAGCGCCTGGGCCGACGCGGTGCCGAGGTCGAAGACCCGGAAGCCCACGCGCTGGATGTAGATCGAGATCAGTTCGGTGGCTGCACCCGGTCCGCCGCGCGTCATGGTGAACACCGCGTCGAACAGCTTCAGCACGTCGGCCGAGCGCAGGATCAGCATGGCGGTGAGGCCCGGCCAAAGGTAGGGCATCTGCACCTGGGTCAGCAGCGCCCAGTGGCTCGTGGTTTCGAGCTTGGCCGCCTCCTCGATGTCGACCGGCACCATCGAGAGGCCGGACAGGAAGATCAGCGCGCAGAAGGGGGTCCACTGCCACACGTCGGTGATGCAGATGGCCGCGAAGGCGCCGTCCGGGTTGCCGAGCCAGTCGAAGGGCTGGAAGCCGAACAGGCCGATGAGGCTGTTGGCGACCCCGAAATCGCGGTTGAAGATCAGCCGGCCCAGCAGGCCCACCACCGCGTAGGTCGTGGCGAGCGGCACCACCAGCGACACGCGCGTGACCGCGCGCAGGGCGCCCAGGCCGGGGCGGTGCAGGAGCAGCGCGATGCCCAGGCCCAGCGCCACCTCGACAGGCATGACGGCCAGGGAGAAGCCCGCGGTCCGCCCCAGCGTCTGCCAGAAGGTCGCGTCGGTGAGCACCTGGGCGTAGTTGGCGAGCCCCACGAAGGGGAATCCCTCCCGCGTTCGGGTGAGGTTGTACTGCCGCAGCGAGGTCACCAGCGCGAACAGGGTGGGGTAGATGCCGATCAGGAACAGCGCCACCACGGCCGGGGCCAGGAACCAGAACGGGGTCCAGCGGCCGTAGGCGAGGCGCGGGCGGCGGGCCGGGGTCGCGGACTGCAACGCCGGCCCGCCCGCCGCGGAGGACGCGAGCGGGTCGGTGCTCAAGATGCCGTCCTACTGCAGGAGCTGCTTCTTGCCATCGTAATAGCCCTCCTTCTGGAGCACGGCCTCCATGCGGCTACCGATCTCCTTGGAACCGTCGGCGACGGACAGTTGGCCCAATTCGATCTTCGAGCCGAACTCCGCGACGATCTCGGAGATCGCCGGCCAGGCCGGGAAGCGCGGGCGGAACTCGGGGACGCCCTTCTGCCAGGACGCCACCATCGGCTCCACGAACTTGTAGGAGGCCTTGATCTGCGGATCCTCGTAGATGGCGGTGCGGCCCGATACGCCGCCCGCCTCGACGTAGGCCTTGGCGATGGCGTCGGAGGTCGCCCACTGGATGAAGATCCAGGCGGCCTTCTGCTCGTTCTCGGGCGCCTGGGAGGCGACCGCGAGCGAGAAGCCGCCCAGCGCCGGCAGGCGCCCCGCGGGACCCGCGGGCTCGGGCGCCACGGCCAGGCAGTCGCCCAGCGTCGACGTCTTGGGGTCGGTCAGCGTGGGGTAAAAGGCCGACCACTCGGTGATCATGGCGACCTGCCCCTGCGCGAAGGCGTTCACGGCTTCCGCGTGGTCCCAGCTCACGATGCCCGGCGGCATGTACTGCAGGAGCTTCTGCCGGAATTCCAGGCCCGCCTGGCTGCCCTTGCTCATCAGGTTGGAATGGAAGCTTTTGTCGAGCAGCGAGCCGCCCTGCGGCCACAGCATGCGCATGAAGCTGTCGGCCGACTGCGTTTCGCCGCGCAGCGACTGCAGCGCGTAGCCGTAGCGCTTCTTGTCCTTGTCGGTCAGCTTGGGCGCGTAGGTGTCGGCGAGTTCGTCCCAGGTGGCCGGGGGCTTGTCGAAGCCGGCGTCCTTCAGCATGCATTTGTTGTAGAACAGCAGGCCGGAGTAGTTGTCGAACGGCAGGCCGTAGGTCTTGCCGCCCCACGATCCGAAGGCGTCCAGCAGCAAGGGGAAGAAGCCCTTGAGGTTGAGGTTAGGATCGGTGATCGACGGGTCGCCCGAAAACTTGTCGATCGGCAGGATCCAGCCGTTCTCGGCGTATTCGCCGATCCAGACCAGGTCCACGAGGGCGATCGACAGGTCGCCCTGGCCGTTGAAGTTCAGCACCTCCTTCTCGCGGGTGTTCTCGTAGGGGACGATCTCGTAGTCGACTTTGATGCCGGTCTGCTTCTCGAAATCGGGCAGCAGCTTTTCGATCGCGCGATAGCCCGGGCGGTCGAGGAAGATGACGTGCAGGTCCGTGCCTTTGAAGGGCGCGGCCGCCTTGGCGATGTCCCAGGGCTCCGCCCGGGCGGCCGGACTCGCGCAAAGAGCACCGGCGAGTGTGAGCGCGGCGGCACTCACGGCGCAACGAAGTGAACGCATGATCCCTCCCTGCCGATCTGGCTCTCGTCGGCTGGTGGCATCCTATGCGGGCTGGAGCCGGTGTCCAGATGGACGTGGCGGGACTGCGGTCCGACGAGGCTGCCAGGACTGGCGTGCCGAGGTCTCGTCCCAAAGTGCAAATCACCACGGACGGTAACCCATAGGCGCTAACCTATACCGAGTTGCCCTGAGCGGACCCTGTTGACAGACGCCGTCCTCGCGAGCGCAGCGAAGCAATCCAGGGGGCCCGGGCTCATGGGCCGACGTTTGCGCTTGGACGGACCGGCTGGATCGCCGCGCTTCGCTCGCGATGACGAACCGGGATCCGATGAGGTTTGATCAGCGCGGGTCATCTAAGTTAGCGCCTGTGGGACGGTAACCGGAACGTCGTCTGGTTGCGTGCGGTATTCGACGTCAACCCAACACGCTCCACCTCGTCGATGGGAAGGGCGACAGAGGCCAAACCTTGCCGGGAGGCGCCCCGTTTGACTCGAGACGCGAGGACACAGTCCTTGACGCGACCTTTTGCTCGTTTCGAACGTATCATCTTTATCGTCAGTCGATTTTTCGGACCCTGACGACCGAGAGACCTTTGTGCTCCCCCGCAAGTGGAGCATGACTGTTTTGGCAATACACTATTTCAACGTGCATGACGGCACGGATATCGTCGACGAGATCGGGACCGAAATGCCTGATCTCGCCTCCGTACGAGCCGAAGCGCTCAGATACACGGGCGAATTGCTGAGGGACGGTGCCGCGCTGGACCTGTGGGCCGGGAAGGAGTGGAGATTGGTCGTGACGGACGAGGGCGGGAATGAGGTATTGACGCTACGTTTCGCGGCCGATCAGCCTGAAGTACATCGGTAGGTTCATCGCCCGGACCTGGAAAAGGATCTCGGCCGACGGCGCAGTGAGGGTTGAATCAATCGGTGGTCAGGACCGTGCCATACTCTCCCACAACCCGACCAGCGTCATGGTGGCTGAGTAGATCGGCGTGCCATCCTCGGTGCGGACAGCGACCCTGAACGTGCGCCGATCCCCGTCGGGAATATGATCGCGCGCCATATCGGGCAAGGCGGCCAGCGCAGCGGTCCGCGCCGCATGGGCGTCGACGAACTCCTGGCCTTCGTCGTCCCGCACCAATGAATCGTCGTCGTCCGTGTCGATGAAATATCGCGGCATCGGCTTACCCCGCTTCTTCTCAGACAGAAACGTTGACGTCGGCAACCGACATGAGATCGTCAAGCGCGGCCGCGGCGAAGCGCTGCAGGTGCGCCCGATCCTTGATCGTCAGCCTCTTCCCCCGGAGTTCGATCAGACCCCTTCTTCGCAGGTCCTGAAGGGTCCGGTTGATGTGCACGGGCGAGAGCCCCACCGCATCGGCCAGATCGGTTTGCGTGATCGGCATCTCGCAACTGTCCCGGTCGGCCAGACCGACGGCCTGCAAGCGGTCCAGGATTTCGCCCAGGAGATAGGCGGTGCGCTGCAGCGCCGTGCGGCACCCGAGGCTCACGAGCCATTCGCGCATTCTGGCTTCCGCGACGAGCTTATCGATCCGGAGGGCCTGACCGATGCGCGGTCGGTTCTCGATCAGGTCGAGGAGATCGTCGCCCGGGATCTGCGCGATGCGGCAGGCCGTCAACGTCGTCATGGCCACGTCCGCGCGGCGGTACATGGCGAGGTCGACGTCGCTGAAATCCCCGGGCACCAGGAAGTCCAGGATCTGGCGTCGCCCGTTGGCGAGGTAGATGTGGCGGCACGCGAAACCCTCGAAGATCACGACGACCGTGTTCGTCAGGCTGCTGCTCTCACGCAGGACCGCGCGGGGGCCGACGCTGCGCTCGTGACGCGCCGCGTGAAGCAGGGCGGCTTCATCACCCCCCGACAGGGTCACGAGGTTGCCCAACTTGCGCACAAAGGCGCTCACCGAATGTCGTGCCTGAGCTTATCGATGGAAGGGTTCAAAGTCTGGAGATCCTGGCGGACTGGCAACATCCCTATCGGTCGCGTTAGCGGATGTTGTTAACATCCGGCAAGTCACTCCAGCGCACTTTGCCGCAGACTTCGCCCAAGATCAACGCGACTGTGCGTCGGATACCCGACACTTCGGCGGACTTGGCGTTGCTTGTGCGCAAAGCCGACGGAGAACGGCCTGCCTGCCAGAAGGACGGTGTGCCGCGCCGACTGTCCGTTGCGCTCGGAGACCCCGGCCATTTCATGAAGTGTTCTGCCCGTGACCTCGCCTACCAAGGGCAGCTCGAATGGTGAAGCCGTTGAACACCGACGCTCTTGAAACCTTCTTGGCGATGGGCCTCGCGGCGATCAGCACCATCAGCGACGTCATCGCCACCGCGGCGACGCAAGACAACCGGCGCACGACGAAGTAGCAAGTCGGCCGACATGCATTGATTGATTAATGACCTTAGCAGAGTAAGTTTTACGGTCCTTCCCGACAATTTTATCTCTGACTTCTTCGAATGCAGAGAGAAGCGTTCTTGAGCTAAGAAATTTGGGTGCACCGTTCCGACAACCACATTGAAGGTGTGCTTTGGTAGGTGATGATCATGCCAAGGACGTCGACCCGCGAACCGCCACGGTCTCAGGGGTCAGCGGAACGGTCACGAAGGCAATGGCCTTGGACGATGGTTCCAGCAGGTCGAGGGGAGTGGCTGAGGTCGATCTCGCCACGCTGCTCACGGTCGCGAAAAGAGGTCACCGCACGACGGCTGCCGCCATCACCGAGACGCTGCGCAGGGCGATCATCCAGGGGGTCATCGAGGGCGGGGCGGCCCTGAGGCAGGACGACCTCGCCGCGGCGCTTTCCGTCAGTCGCATGCCCATCCGCGAGGCGATCCGCCAACTGGAGGTCGAGGGCCTCGTCACCGTCGCGCCCCATCGGGGCGCCGTCGCCGTCACCCTCGTTCCCGGGGATGTCGAGGAGATCGCCGAATTGCGCGTCGCCCTGGAGAGTTTGGCCCTGACCCTGTCGCTCACGCAGCTGACGGATGCGACGCTCGACGAGGCCGGTCTGGTCCTCGACGCCATCGACCGAGAAGCTTCGGTGGTCATCCGCGGCGAGCTCAACCGCCGGTTTCACCGCTTGCTCTACTCGGGCGCCTGCCGCCCCCGTCTCCACCGCCAGATCGAGGCGCTCTACGACAATTTCGACCGGTACCTTCGGTTGGAGCACAGCGTGCTGGACCGGCGCCTCGACTCGCAGCAGGAACATCGGAGGCTGCTGGACGCCTGCCGCCGCCGCAACCTCGCCGTCGCCCTGGGCGAGTTGAACAGTCATATCAAGGATGCGGCGGGACGGTTGGCGACGTTTCTTCGTGAGAGCCCTCATCACGGCTGATCGGATCCAAAGCGCCCTGCCTGCCGGTTGGGCAGCAAGCGTTTGGGACGGTCCTGCCCTTTGCGTTCAGCAGAACCCACCCCGTGCTGGAGGTCAAATTGGATCCAAATTTGTGAATCACCTGGCACAGAGGTTGCTTCCATCCATCTAGGAAAACCCTGCCGGCAACGGCACTACGAATCGGAGATAACCCATGTCCTTCGGCTCTTCTCTCAATCGGCGATCTTTCCTGCAGGCCGGCGCGATGGCCGGGCTGACCGGCGTCTCCACCACCTTCGGTTCGCGCGGAGCATGGGCGGCCGCCACCACGACGGTGGGCTTCGTCTACGTGGGACCCAAGAACGATTTCGGCTTCAATCAGGCCCACGCGGAGGCCGTCGCCAAGCTGCGCTCGACCCCCGGCCTGAAAATCCTCGAAGAGGAAAACGTGCCTGAAACGTCGGCCGTCGAGCAGACGATGGAAAGCATGATCAACCTCGACGGGGCGTCGCTGCTGTTCCTCACCTCGTTCGGCTACTACGACCCCTACATGCTGCGCATGGCGGCCAAGTATCCGAAGGTGCAGTTCCGTCACCAGGGCCTGCTGTGGGACCCCGCAAAGGCGCCCGCCAACGCGGGCAGCTATTTCGGCTACATCAACGAGGCCATCTACGCGTCCGGCGTCGCGGCCGGCATGGCGACGAAGTCGAAGAAGATCGGCTTCATCGCCGCCAAGCCGATCCCGGCGGTGCTGCGGAGCGTCAACTCGTTCACCCTGGGCGCCCGATCGATCGACCCGTCCATCACCACCCAGTTGATCGTCACCGGGGGCTGGTCGCTGCCCACCAAGGAGGCCGAGGCCACCAACAGCATGGCGGACGCGGGCGTCGACGTGATCGGCTGCCACATCGACGATCTCAAGGTGGCGCTGCAGACGGCCGACAGCCGCGGCATCCACTCCTGCGGCCTCAACACGGACCAGAGCTCGCTCGCCCCGAAGGGCTATCTCACGGGCGCGCTCTACGCGTGGGACAAGCCTTACGGCATCCTGATCGACGACGCGATGGCGGGACGGCCGCTGCCCAACGTGCTGCGGGGCGGGTTCGCCGAGGGCTTCGTCAAGATGGGGCCGTTCGGGGCCTCCACGACGCCGGAACTGCGCGCCGCCGTCACCAAGGCCGCCGCGGAGTTGGCCGCCGGAACCCGCACGACCTTTTCCGGACCGCTGAAGGACAACAAGGGTAATGTGATCCTCGCGGCGGGGCAGTCCCTGCCCGTGACCGACCCGAGCCTCGCCAAGATGAACTACCTCGTCGAGGGGGTGCTGGGCACCCTGTCCTGAGAGCCGCGTGAGCCGTCGGGCGCTGGCGGGCGCCGCCGACGCCGTCCTGGTCCCGCTGAGCGCGCTGCTGGCCGCGGCCGTCGTGTTCGGCGCGATCATCGCCTGCCTGGGAGCCAACCCGCTCGACGTCTACGCCCTGATGTGGACGGGCGGCTTCGGGTCGGCCTTTTCCTGGCACAACACCCTGGTTCGGGCTTCGCCGCTGCTGCTGACCGCGCTCTGCGCCGCCTTGCCGGCGCAGATGGGACTGGCGGTGATCGGCGGCGAGGGCGCTCTGGTGCTGGGCGGCCTGGCGGCGGTCGAAAGCGGCCGGCTCTGCGCCGCCCTGCCGGCCCCGCTGCTTTTCGCCGCCATGGCGCTGGCGTCGGGGCTCGTCGGCGGTCTCGTGGTGGCGGCCGCCGGGGCGCTGCGGGCCTACCGGGGGGTGAACGAGACGATCGGCAGCCTGCTCATCACCTATCTGTGCATCGCCGTGTTCAACCAGCTCGTGGAAGGGCCGCTGCGCGATCCGAGCGACCTCAACAAGCCATCGACCTTTCCGCTGCCGGACGCGGCCGCGATCGGCACCATCCCGGGCACCGAGGTGCACTGGGGGGTGCCGGTGGGCCTGGCGGCCTGCGTTCTGGCCTTCATCCTCATCACCTACACCGTCCCGGGCTTCTCGCTCCGGGTCGCGGGCGGCAACGGCCGGACGGCCCGCATGATGGGCCTGCCCGTCGCGCGCATGATGGTGGGCGTGTGCTTCCTGGGGGGCGCCTGCGCGGGGGTCGCGGGCATGATCGAGACCGCCGCCATCAACGGCAAGGCCAATGGGTCGCTGATCGCGGGCTACGGGTTCACGGGCATCCTGATCAGCTTCCTCGCGCGTCACAACCCGCTGGCCATCATCCCCGCCGCACTCCTGCTCGGCGGCATCGCGGCCAGCGGCGGCCTGATCCAGCGCCGGCTCGGGCTGCCGGACGCCAGCGTCCTGGTGCTCCAGGGCACGATCTTCTTCTTCGTGCTGGTGTGCGAAACCCTGCGCGGCCGCATCCCCGTCGGCGTCGGCGCCCTCCTGCGGCCGCGCGCCGAACCGCCGGGGACGGCGTCCGCCGCCGAAGCCGCCCCGCTCGCGGCACCGCCGCAGCGAGCCGCCCCGTGAGCGCATCCGGAATCGGCATCGTCGCGGTCGCCATCCTGGGCGGGGCCGTCCGGGGGAGCACGCCCTTCCTGTTCGTCAGCCTCGGCGAATGCCTCACGGAGAAGAGTGGGCGGGTGAACCTCGGGCAGGAGGGCATCCTGGTGCTCGGCGCCATGGTGGGCTACGCGGGCTCCTACGCGAGCGGCAACCCGTGGGCCGGCGTCCTCGTGGCCGGGATGGCGGGCGGCCTGCTGGGGCTCGTCCACGGGCTCGCCTGCCAGCTCCGCCGGGTGAGCGACATCGCGGTCGGCATCGCGCTCATCATGGTGGGCACGGGGCTGGCGTTCCTGTTCGGCAAGCCGCTGATCCAGCCGCAGGCCCCCATGCTGCCCGCGCTCGACCTCGGCTGGTGGTCCGCGGCGCCCCAGGTGCAGGCCTCGCTGCGGGTCAACGCGCTGTTCTTCATCGGCGTCGGCCTCGCGGCGCTGATGCGCTACGGGTTCAAGGCCACGCGCTGGGGCATGGTGGTGCGCACCGTGGGCGACAGCGCGGACGCGGCCCGCGCGCTGGGCTACGGCGTCGACCGCGTGCGCCTCTACGCGACGGGAGCGGGCGGCGTGCTGTCGGGCATCGGCGGCTCGTTCCTGTCGCTCTCCTACCCCGGCAGCTGGACCGAGAGCCTGTCGAGCGGACAGGGGCTGATGGCCGTGGCGCTGGTGATCTTCGCGCGCTGGGACCCGCTCCGTTGCCTCGGGGCGTCGCTGCTGTTCGGTGGCGCGAGCGCGCTCGGGCCTGCGCTGCAGGCCGCCGGCCTGTCGCAGCTCACCTACATCGTGGGGGCCGCGCCCTACGGGCTGACGCTCGCCATCATGGCTGCGACCTGCTCGACCCGGCACCGCGCGATCGGCGCTCCGGCGGAACTGAAGATCGCGTGAGTTTCACCCCCGCCGCCCTGGAGGCGATCGCGGTCCGCAAGCGGTTTGGGCCGGTGCTGGCGCTCGACGACGTGACCCTCGCGGTCCGGCCCGGCGCCGTCCACGCGCTGCTGGGCGAGAACGGCGCCGGCAAGTCGACGCTGATGAAATGCCTGATGGGCTATTATCGGGCCGATGCCGGTCAGTTCCTCGTGGGCGGCCGCGAGCACGACGCGCACGCGCCGCGGGACGCCCAGGCGGCCGGGATCGGCATGGTCTACCAGCACTTCACCCTGATGCCGAGCCTGACGGTCGCCGAGAACCTGCTGCTCGCCGGCCCCCGCGTGCCCTTCCGCATCGATTGGCGGCGCGAGCGGGCGAGGCTCGCGACCCTGCTCGACGGCATGCCCTTCCGCGTGCCGCTGGATGCCGTGGTGTCGGGCCTGTCGGCGGGCGAGAAGCAGAAGGTCGAGATCCTCAAGCAGCTCGTGCTCGGCCACAGCCTCCTGGTGCTCGACGAGCCCACCTCCGTGCTCACGCCGCAGGAAGCCGACGAGGTGCTCGGCCGCCTGCGCGCGATGGCGCACGACGGCCGCGTCACCGTGATCATGATCACCCACAAATTCCGCGAGGTGATGCAGTTCGCCGACGCCGTCACGGTGCTCCGGCAGGGCCGCACGGTGGCGAGCGGCGCGGTGGCGGGTCTGACGGCCGCGACCTTGGCCGAGCAGATGATCGGCGCGCAGGCCACCCGCCCGCCCGTGACGCGCACGACGGCCACCGACCGGGGCCGGAGCCTCGCGATCAGCGGCCTGACGGTGCTGGGCGACACGGGCGTACCCGCTGTGCGCGACCTCAGCCTCGACGTGGCGGGCGGAACGATCCTCGGCATCGCGGGCGTGTCGGGCAACGGCCAGCGCGAGCTGGTGGAGGTGCTGGCGGGTCAGCGCGAGGCCGAGGCGGGCGAGATCCGGGTGCATGGCGCCCCCTTCCGTCCCACGCGCGACGCGCTGGACCGGCTCGGGGTGGCCTGCCTGCCCGACGAGCCCGTGCACAATGCCTGCGTGGCCGCCATGTCGGTGGTCGAAAATCTGGGGTTGCGCGGCTACGATCGGCGGGGTCAGGGACGGCGCCGGTTCTGGCTCGACCGCGCCGCCCTGCGACGGGGCGCGGAGGCCGCGATCGGGCGCTACGGCATCCGCAGCGGCGGCCTCGCGGCACCGGTCGCGACGCTGTCGGGCGGCAACGTGCAGCGCCTCGTGCTCGCCCGCGAGCTCGAACGCGACGTCGGGCTGCTGGTCGCCAGCAATCCCTGCTTCGGACTCGACTTCGCCGCGGTGGCGCAGATCCACGACCGCATCCTCGAAGCCCGCAACGCGGGCGCCGCGGTGCTGCTCGTCACCGAGGACCTGGACGAGCTGCTCGAACTGGCCGACAGGGTCGCGGTGATCTTCGAGGGCCGGATCGTGACCGCGGTCGATCGCGCGTCGGCGTCGCGCGCCGCGATCGGCCGCGCGATGACGGGCTCGGTGGCCGCAAACTCCTGAAGGTCGAACCCATGACGACACCCGAGACCCGCATCCTCATCCGCGGCGGCCGCGTCTACGACCACGCGGGCGACGTCCACCAGCCACCCGTGCGCGACATCCTGATCGAGGGCGCCCGCATCGCGTCCGTGACGGCGCCCGATGAGGACCGCGAGGCGAAGGTTGCGATCGAGGAAGCGGCCGAACGCGGCGGCCCGGATGCGCCCATCCTCCTCGACGCGCGGGACAGGCTGGTGATCCCCGGGCTCGTCAACGCGCACTACCATTCCTACGACGTGCTGCAGAAGGGCATGCTCGAGGACATGCCGTTCGACGTGTGGGCGCTGCATTCCCAGCCCGCCTATTTCGGGCCGCGCAGCAAGGAAGAGATCCGGGCGCGCGTCCTGGTGGGCGCGCTCGAAGCGCTTCGCAACGGCATCACGACCGTGCAGGACATGAACACGCTGGTGCCGCGCGACGAGGACACGCTGGACGCGACCCTCGCGGCCTACGAGGAGGTGGGCATCCGCGTCGTGTTCTCGATCGCCATGCGCGACCTGCCCGCGCTCGACATCGCGCCCTTCCTGCCCGCGGGCGTCCCGCCCGACGTCCTGGCGCTGATCACCGGGAAGGCCGCCGACCCCGAGGACGAGATCGGCTTCGTCGACCGGCAGATCGCCCGGCGTCCGGCGGGGCCGCGCTTCACCTGGGCGGTCAGCCCTTCGGGGCCGCAGCGCTCGTCGCCGCGGCTGCTGGAAGGCGTCTGCGACCTCGCGGGGCGGCACAATCTGCCGATCTTCACACACGTTTACGAAACCAAGGCGCAAACCGCCAAGGCGCGAGAAATTTATGGCGAGGACGGCGGCTCGATGATCCGGTTCATGGAGCGGGCGGGGTTGTTCAAGCATCGCACCACGATCGCGCACGGCGTCTGGCTGAAACCCGAGGAGGTCGACATCCTGGCGGCCCACGGCGCGGGCGTGGCCCACAACCCGATCAGCAATCTGAAGCTGAAAAGCGGCATCGCGCCGATGCGGCGGGTGCTCGACGCGGGTGTCAACGTGGCGCTCGGCTGCGACAACTGCTCCTGCGGCGATTGCCAGAACATGTTCCAGGCCATGAAGATGCTGTGCCTGCTGGCGGGGGTGACCGACCCCAACCCGACCGGCGTCCACGCCGTCCACGCGGTCCGGGCCGCGACCCTGGGCGGCGCCTACGCGGCCGGGCTCGAAAGCGAGATCGGGGCGATCGCGCCCGGCCTGCGGGCCGACCTGGCGATCCTCGACCTCGCCGATCCCGCCTACGTGCCCTTCAACAGCGCGGCGCGGCAGATCGTCTACAGCGAGGGCGGGCGCGGCGTCCGCACCACGATCGTCGACGGCCGGATCGTCATGCGCGACGGCCGCATGCTGACCGTCGACGAAGAGGCGCTGCGGGCGGAACTCGACGACCTGATGCCGGCCTTCCGCAACCGCTTCGCGGCCGTGCAAGCCGCGGCCCGTCCCGCGATTCCCTACCTGCTCGAGGCGAACCGGCGCCTCGACGGGCACGCGGTCGGCCTCGAGCGCCTGGTGCGCGACCCGCGGTGACGGGCAGAACGCTTCATCTCGAAAGCGGATCGCAGCTGGTTTGTTCTGCGGCCCGTGGGCGGGGTACGCGGTGAGGTCGAGGCTGCCGTCCTTCGGGAGGTCGCGCAGGTCACGTGAGCCCCCTCCGTCCAGGTCGTCGCGCCCCGCTTCAGCTCAGCACGATGCCGCCGCAGACATTCAGGCTCTGCCCGGTGATGAAGGCCGAGGCGTCGGAGGCCAGGAACACCGCGGGGCCGGCCACGTCCTCGGGCCGGCCGAGCCGCCGCAGCGCCGTGACGCCCACCCACTTGTCGACGTTGGCCTGGTCCTCGAGGTTGGTGCGGCCCATCTCGGTGACGATGATGCCGGGGCACAGGCAGTTGGCCGTGATGCCGTCGCCGCCGACCTCCTGGGCCAGCACGCGGGTGAAGCCCATCACCGCGGCCTTCGAGGCGGAATAGTGCGCCTGCAGCGGCGCGCCGTGCTTGCCGCCGATCGATGCGATGTTGACGATGCGGCCGTAGCGGCGCGCGCGCATGTGCGGCAGCAACGCCTGCGTGACCAGGAACGTGCCTTTGGCGTTGACGTCGAGGACGGCGTCCCACTGCTCCTCGCCGAGGTCCTCGACCGAGGCGGCGATCAGGATGCCGGCGTTGTTGACCAGGGCGTCGACCCGGCCCCCGGCCGCGATCGCGACGTCCACCATGGCCCGCACCTGATCCTTGCGGCTCACGTCGGCGAGCGCGACCGTGGCCCGCCGCCCGTGCGCCTCGACCTCGCCCTTCACGTCGTCGAGGTCGCGCGCCTGCCGCTCGATGTCGTTCAGCACGAGATCGAAGCCGGCCTCCGCGAGCCCCAGCGCGATCGCCCGGCCGATGCCGCGGCTCGCGCCCGTCACCAGCGCCACGCGCCCGTTCGCTTCCGTCACCACGGTGTCCTCCCTCGTCCGCCTCACCAGCAGGTATAGCCGCCATCCGCCGTCACCACCGCGCCCGTCACGAAGCTCGCGGCGTCGGAGGACAGGAACAGGCCCACGGCCGCGATCTCGTCAGGCTCGCCGAGCCGGCCCATGGGGGTGCGGTCGAGCCAGGTCTCAAACCAGTCCGGCTTGCTGCGGCCGAGCAGCGTCAGCTCCGTGGCGGTGTAGCCGGGCGCCACCGCGTTGACGCGCACGCCGGACCTGGCCCATTCGGCCGCGAGCGACTTGGTCAGCATGGTGACCGCGCCCTTGGCGGCATTGTAGGCGGGCTGGCCCTGCGGGTGGACCACGATCTGCCCCGACATGGAGCCGATGTTGACGATCGCGCCGCGGCCCCGGTCCACCATGCCGCGCCCGAAGGCGCGCGAGCACCAGAACACCCCGTCGAGGTCCACGTCGAGCACGCGGCGCCAGTCCGCGTCCGTGGTGTCCAGCGCGGGCGCGTTGGTGACGAGCCCCGCGTTGTTGACCAGGATGTCGGTGTCCCCGAGCAGGCTCGCGGCCGCGGTCACGTCGTCGGGGCGGGTCACGTCGAGCGCGTAGGCCGCGGCCGAGCCGCCCGCGCCGCGCAAGGCTTCGGCCGTGGCCTCCGCGGCGTCACGGTCGCGGTCGGCGATCGTCACCGCGGCCCCCGCGCCGGCGAGCGCGAAGGCGATGGCGCGCCCGATGCCGCGGGCGGCGCCCGTGACCACCGCCCGGCGGCCGTCGAGCCTGAACCGATCGAGAATGGAGAGGGTGTCGCCCATCAGAAGAACCGGATCTCGCTGCGCAGCACCGCGAGGCTCACGGCCGCGATCATCACGAGGCCGCGCACCTCGTTCTGCAGGTAGAAGGGCGCACCGAGCAGGTTCAAGCCGTTGTCCAACATGCCGATGATGACGACGCCCACCAGCGTGCCCTGCACGGTGGCTCGCCCCGGCTTGAAGGTCGTCATGCCCAGGAACACCGCCGTCAGGCTGTCGAGCAGGTAGGCGTCGCCCGCGCCCGACTGGCCGGTGCCGAGCCGCGCCGTCAGCATCACCCCGCCCATGGCGGAACCCAGGCCGGAGAGCGCGAGCGCGATGAGCCGGCAGCGGTTGACCGCGATGCCCGACAGGCGCGCGGCCTGGATGTTCGCGCCGGTGGCCACCACGCCGCGGCCGAGCCGCGTGCGGTTGAGCAGGACGTAGAAGATGCCGACGATCACCAGCGCGATCACCACCGGCACGGGCACGGGGCCGAGCTTGCCGGTCGCGATGTAGTAGAAGGAGCGCGGCATGCTGGCGTAGATCGAGTCGCCGCCCGTGTAGGCGTAGTTGAGGCCGAGCGCGATCGGCCCCATCGCGAGCGTGGCGATCAGCGAGGGGATGCGCAGGCGGGTGACGAGCAGCCCGTTGACGACGCCGATAAGGGCGCCCGCCCCGACCGAGAGCAGGATGGCGACGGCCACCGGCAGGCCCGCCCAGATCATCAGCCCTGCGACCAGCACGCCCGACAGGCTCGCGACCTGCCCCACCGACAGGTCGAACTCGCCGCTCGCCACCGCGAAGGTCAGGCCCGAGGACACGACCATCAGCACCGACACCTGGATCAGCACGTTGGAGATATTGTTGACGGTCAGGAAGCGGTCGGACGCGAGCGCGAAGGCCGCGAAGATGACGAGCGCGGCCGCGACCGTGCCGTAGCGGGTCGCGAGCCCGGTCCAGTCGCGGCCGCGACGGGGCGCGAGCGCGGCGGGCTGGGACGCGGTGGCGGGCGGGGCCGCGGCGGCGACCTGCGGGTTCGAGCTCATGGTCAGTTCACCTCCAGCAGCAGGCGTTCCTCGGAGAAATCCTCGCGGCCCAGGCAGGTGCCGAGGGACCCGTGGGCGATGCAGTAGATGCGGTCGCAGAGCTTGGTGAGCTCGCCGAACTCGGCGCTGGCGATCAGCACCGCGGCGCCCCGCTCGGCGAAGCCGCGCACGAGGCCGTAGAGCTCCGCCTTGGAGCCCACGTCGACGCCCTCCGTGGGGTTGTCGAGCAGCAGCAGCGGCGGCCCGTCCGCGCCGCCGCGGTCCATGCGCACGAGCCAGCGCCCGAAGGCGAGCTTCTGCTGGTTGCCGCCCGACAGCTGCATCACGTCCTGGCCGGGACCGGCGCACTTGACCGCGAGCCGCGTGATGACGTCGCGGGCGGCCGCCAGGGTGACGCGGCCGCGGGTGAACCCGAGCCGGCTCACCGCGGCGAGGGAGCCCGTCATCAGGTTCTCCTCCACGCTGAGGCCGGGAAACAGCGCCTTCCTGACCCGGTTGTCGGCGATGAGGTAGATGCCGTGGGCGTTGGCTTCCGCGACGCCCCGCGGCACGCGACCGAGCCCGTTGACGCCGGCGCTGCCCACGGCCTCCGGCGTGCGGGCGCCCGCCAAGCATTCGACGAGGTCGGTCTGCCCCGCGCCCAGCACGCCCGCGAGACCCACCACCTCGCCGCGGTGCACCGTGAGCGAGGGCACGGACAGGGGCCCCACCCGCAGGTCACTCACCGCGACCGCGACGGCGCCGGCCCGCGCGTGGCTGTGCCAGTCCGCGTCCTCGATCGCGCGGCCGACCATCAGGCGAACCACCGCCTCGGGCGTGGTGTCCGCCACCGCGCCGTCGTGGACCTTGGCGCCATCCTTCAGCACCACCACGCGGTCGCAGTGGTCGAACACCGCGTTGATGTGGTGCGAGATGAACAGGATCGCGAGCCCGCGCGCTTTCAGGTCGGCCAGGAAGCCGAACAGCTTGCGAGTCTCGTTCAGGGTCAGCGAGGCCGTGGGCTCGTCGAGGATCAGCAGCGCGGGATCGCTCTTGAGCGCCTTCAGGATGTCCAGGATCTTGGTTTCACCCAGGCCCAGTTCGCCGCACTCGCGGTCGAGCGGTACGTCGACGCCGAACCGCCGCGCCAGGGTTTCCGCCTCGGCGTAGAGGGTGCGGGTGCGGATCAACCCGCCCCTGACCGGCTCGCGGCCCAGCATGATGTTCTCGGCCGCCGTCAGGGTGGGGATGATGGCCACCTGCTGGTGGGCGACCGCGATCCCCGCCCGCAGCGCGTCGGCCACGGTCGCAAAGCTCACGGGCTGGCCGTCCACCGCGAGCGTGCCACGGTCGGCCCGCTGCGCGCCACAGATGATCTTGACCAGGGTCGACTTGCCGGCCCCGTTGGCCCCCACCAGCGCCAGCATCTCGCCCGCCGCCACGTCGAGGTCGACGTCGCGCAGGGCGGCCGTGCCGCCGAAAGCCTTGCCGATGCCGCGCACCGCGAGGCGCGGCGGGGCGGCGGTGCCCAACTGCATATCGTGTCTCACTTTACATCGATGAGTGCCCTTCTCCCGCCCCGCGGGAGAAGGTGCCCGACAGGGCGGATGAGGGGACACTCGGGCTCGTGGTTCCCTCATCCGTCACGGCTTCGCCGCGTCCCCTTCTTCCGTGGAACGGAAGAAGGGATGTTCGCCGTCCCTACGCCTTCATCCCCTGCAGGGCGCGGTCGCGGTAGATGTAGTAGAGGTCGGTCGCGTCCCAGGTGGGCTTGCCGGGGTCGGGCAGGTTGACGCCCTGCACCAGCAGCGGGGCGGGGAACTCGACCGTCGGGACGGGGACCACCTCCTTGCGGTCGCGGCCCTTGCCGACGATCTCGTTGATGAGCCAGCCCGTGTAGGCACCCCAGGTCTCGAAGGCCTGGGCCACGGTCGCGACCTCCGGGTAGCCCGGCTTGCGCATGCGGTCGACCGCCGTGGGGTGGCCGTCGTGACCCACCACGAAGACCTTGTCAGCCATGCCGCGCGACTGGATCACCTCGGCGGCGGCCATCGCGGGTTCGTCCCACGGGCACCAGATGGCGTCGAGGTCCTCGCCGTAGGTGGTGAGCCAGTCGTTCACGGTGTTCTGCGTGGTCTCGTAGAAGCCGCTGTACTGGATCACCCGCTCGTTCTTCAGGCTGATCCAGTCGTTCTCGGTCAGCACGGTCTTCATCACCTTGCCGCGCTTGCGCGTCCCGTGGTGGAAGTTGGCGATGACGGCGCAGATATTGGCCTTGCTCTTGCCCTGGCCGAGCAGCTTGTCGACCATGTACTGCGAGGTCTGCGACCCCATCACGAAGTTGTTGCTGGTGATGTCCGCGATGGCCGGGGCCTGCCAGCCGGAGTCGAGCGAGAAGAAGGGGATGTTGGAGCGCGCAAGATCGTCCAGCGCGCTGTGGGCCGCGGTGAGCGTGCCGTACATGACGAGGATCGCGTCCGCCTTGGCGGTGATCGCGTCCTCGATCTGGCTGACGAGCTGGCCGGGGTCGCCCTTCGCGTCGGTCTGGGTGATCTTCCAGCTCTTGTCGAGCTCGGTCGCCTTCAGCCATTGCTGAAAGCCGTCCCAGGAGCGCTGGTCGGATTGCGCGGCCATCTGCTGGGCCACCACCGCCACCGACAGCGGCTTGGTAGCAGCCTGCGCGTAGGCCGGCGTGCTGCCGAGCGCGAATTGCGCGAGCTGCGCGCCGGAGCCCATCAGCCCGGCCGCGCCGGTCAGGCCGAGCCCGCCCAGCAGGCTGCGGCGCGACGGGCCGCCCGGATCGTCGTTTCGAGATGCCATTCGTTCCTCCTTGGTTCGTGCGATTGCACCCGTGTCGTCTCCGCCCCTTGCCGGGGTCTCTTGCTTGCGCCGCCCTTCAGGCGAGAAGGGCGGCCAAGTCCTGCGGCCGGTCCCAGTGCGGCATGTGCCCGGCGTCGGCGATGAGGTGGACCGCGACCCGGCTCGGGGCCGCGGCCACCTGCGTCCAGGGAATGATCCGGTCGTCGAGCCCCCAGACCAGGCGCACGGAACAGGACAGCGCGGCGAGGTCGGGCACGACGTCGATGGCCTGTCGGCCGTCCCGCACCAGGGCGGCGGCGAGATTCGCAAGCCGACCCGCGCCCAACGTCTGGGCCATGGCGTCGAGCTGCGGACGCGACAGGGCGGGCGGCCTGCGGGCGAGGCGGCGCAGCAGGTGGGCGAGCGCGCCGCCCGTGCGCACCGCCGCCATGCCGCGGACGAAGTCGGCGTCGATCTCGCCCCCCAGGCCCGCGGGCGACACCAGGGTCAGCCGCGCCGGAGCGAGGCGGCCGGACGCTGCAAGGCGAGCCGCGACCGCGCCACCCATGGAATGGCCGAACACGTCCGCGCGGGTCAGGTCGAGGCTCGCGGTGAAACCCGCCACGGCCTCGCACACCGTCTCGAAATTTTCCGCCTCGATCGCGGTCGCGCCGTGGCCGGGCAGGTCGGGCGCGACCACGCGGGTGCCGCCGCGCGCGAGACCGGACGCGGAACCGGCCCAGGTCGCGCTGTCGGCGCTGTAGCCGTGCAGCAGCAGCACCGTCCGGCGGGCCGCCCCGCCCGAGGGCTCCCACGCGCGGTAGGCCACCCGCCCCTGCGGCAGCGTCGCGAAGCGGAGTTCCGGGAGCGACGAGGGCGGTGTCGCGGCGACCGCGGGGCCGGCGGTGGGCGCCGCCGCCTCGATGTCGCGTTTCTCGATCCGCCCGCGGCGACCGGTGCCCGTCAGGGCGGCCAAGTCGAGCCCCGCGTCGCGGGCGAGCCGCCGCGCGAGCGGCGTCGCGCGCGGGCGGGCGGCGGCGGACGCCGAAACCGCCCGGGTCGAAGCCCCCGGAGCCGCGCGAGCGGGAACGGATGGTGGGGCGGTCGGAGCGGGTTGCGCCGCGGGCGAGACCGGAGGGGGCGCGGTGGCGTCATCCTTGGCGGTAGACTCCCTGGCGACCGGAACCGCCCCGGCGGGCCGGTAGCGGGCGATCGGCATGCCGACCGCGACACTGGCCCCCGGCTCGGCCAGGATCTCGACTAGCGCGCCGTCGGCGAGCGCCGGCATCTCCACCGTGACCTTGTCGGTTTCGATCTCGGCCAGCGCCTCGCCGCGCTTGAAAGGCTCGCCGGGCTTCTTGAGCCAGACCGCGAGGCGGCCCTCCTCCATGGTCTCGCCCATGCGCGGCAGCAGCACGTCGGCGAGGTCGCCGCGCGAAGCGGCGGGTGGGGCGGCGGCCTCGGGTGCGGCGGGCGTCGCGGTCTCTGACCCCGCCGACCCCGCCGCGGCGTAGCGGCCAAGCGGTGCCCCCACCGCGACCTCGGTCCCCTCGGGGGCGAGAATCTCGGTCAACCGCCCCGCGTCCAGCGCCGGCATGTCCACCGTGACCTTGTCGGTTTCGATCTCGAGCAGCGTTTCGCCGCGTTGGAAGGTGTCGCCGGGCTTCTTGAGCCAGGTGCCGACGCGGCCGGCCTCCATGGTCTCGCCCATGCGGGGCATGGTGATGAGCCCGCTCACGGCCGCACCATCCGGCGCACGCAGTCGACCACCAGTTCGGGCGACGGGATGCTGCCCGCTTCCAGGCCGGGCGACACGGGGATGGGGATGTCCTCCCCGGCGATCCGCAGCACGGGGTCTTCCAGGTAGTCGAAGCACTCTTCCGAAATGCGGGCCGCGAGTTCGGCCGCGACGCCCGCGGTCAGCGGGCCTTCGCTCAGCGCTACCGCGCGCCCGGTGCGGGTCACGGAGGCCGCCACCGTTTCCATGTCGAGCGGGTTCAGGGTGCGCAGGTCGACGACCTCCGCCTCGATTCCCTCGGCCGCGAGAGCCTCGGCGGCCTTCAGCGCCAGGTGGACCATGCGGGAATAGGTCACGATCGTAAGATCGCGGCCGGGGCGGCGCACGAGGGCCTTGCCCCAGGGCGCGGCGGGTCGGTCGAGGTCGGCCTGCTCCTTGAACGTGTAGAGCGCCTTGTGCTCGATGAACACGACGGGGTCGGGCAGCGTCAGGCTGTGGCGCAGCAGGTGGTAGGCGTCGGCGACGGTCGCCGGCATGGCGAGGCGCAGGCCCGGCGTGTGCATGATC
>CAXTFJ010000053.1:0-26854 GCA_964243405.1 uncultured Lichenihabitans sp.
TCGACGTCGCCCACGATCACCTCGACGATGTCCCCGATGGACACCAGTCCGTCGGTGCCGCCGTATTCGTCGATCACCAGCGCCATGTGGGTGCGGAAGGCCTGCATGCGCACCAGCAGGTCGAGCAATTGCATCGAGGGGGGCACGAACAAGACGGGACGCAGGATGTCGGTCTCCTGCAGCGTGCGCGCCATGGTGAGCGGGCTCACGTTCATGACGCTCGGGCCCTCGTCGGCCGCGGGCGTCGTCACGTGGGCCACGAAGTCGCGGATGTGGACCATGCCGCGGGCGTCGTCGAGCGTGTCGCCGTGCACCGGCAGGCGCGAATGGCCGGCGGTGCGGAACACGGTCAGCACCTCGCCCAGGGACATGGCGATGTTGACCGCGATGATGTCGGCGCGCGGCACCATGACGTCGGCCACCCGCAGGTCGTGCAGCCCCAGCACGTTGCGGAGCATGGAGCGCTCCTGCACGGTGAACTCGCCGCCCGCGTCGGTTTCGTCCAGCGCGTCCTCGATGTCCTCGCGCACGGAGGCGGCGCCGAGGCCGAACATCGCGCGCATCCGCTCGAACAGGCTCGATCGCCGCTCGCTGGGCTGTGCCCGCTCAGGGCTGTCCCGGTCGCTCACGGACCGGCCGCCTTCGCGACGGGCTCGGAACCCGAGTAGGGGTCGGGCAGGCCGAGGCTTTCCAGCACGCGCACTTCCAGCGCCTCCATGGCGCCGGCCGTCTCGTCCGTGTCGTGGTCGTGGTGGAGCAGGTGCAGGAAGCCGTGCACGAGCAGGTGGGCGAGGTGCGCGTCCAGCGTCTTGCCCTCGTCGTCCGCTTCGCGCCGCACGGTTTCGTAGGCTATCGCGATGTCGCCGAGCAGCGCGGGGCCGGGGCCGGCCGCCGCTCCCGCCGGGAATGACAGGACGTTGGTGGGCTTGTCGACGCCGCGCCAGTCGCGGTTGAGAGTGCGGATCGCCGCGTCGCCGCAGAACAGGACCGACACTTCCGCGTCGGCGCACCCGTCCGCGGCGCCCGCCGCGGCGGCGTCAAGGGTCCGGTGCACGAGGCCGTCGAGGTCGGCCACGGCCTCCGACCAGGCTTCCTCCTCCACCGCGATGTCGATCGACAGCCCCATCACTCGCGCGTCCTGGGCGCGGGGGACGCCGGCTGCACGCGGTTCTCGTAGGCCGACACGATGCGGCGCACGAGATCGTGGCGCACGACGTCGACGTCGCGGAACACCACGTGGGCGATGCCTTCCACGCCCGAGAGCAGGTTGACGGCCTCGCTCAGGCCCGAGCGCTGGCCGGGCGGCAGGTCGATCTGCGAGGGGTCGCCGTTGACGATCATGCGCGAGCCCTCGCCGAGCCGCGTCAGGAACATTTTCATCTGCATGCTGGTGGTGTTCTGCGCCTCGTCCAGCAGCACCACCGCGTTGGACAGCGTCCGGCCGCGCATGAAGGCGAGCGGCGCCACCTCGATCATTCCGGTCAGCATGCCGCGCTCGACCATGCGCGGGTCCATGAAGTCGTGCAGGGCGTCGTAGATCGGGCGCAGGTAGGGGTCGACCTTGTCCTTCATGTCGCCGGGCAGGAAGCCCAACCGCTCGCCGGCTTCCACGGCGGGGCGCGACAGCACCAGCCGCTCGACCACGCCGCGTTCCAGCAGCGCCACCGCGTGGCCCACCGCGAGCCAGGTCTTGCCCGTGCCCGCGGGGCCTTCGGCGAACACCAGTTCGTGGGTCTTCAGCGCCCGCAGGTAGCCGTCCTGCGCGGCCGTGCGGGCCTTGACGGGGCCGCGCTTGCGCGTCCTCACCTCGTCGAACGCCGGCCGGTCGGTGTCGGCCTCCTTGGGGAACAGCATGCCCTGGTAGACGGTCTCCTCGATGGCGCCATCCACGTCGCCCAGGCCGAGCTTGCGGCCCTGCTTGACGCGGGCGTAGAGCGTTTCCAATACCCGGCGGGCGTGGTCGCAAGCCTCCGGCGGTCCCTTGATGACGACGTGGTTGCCGTTGGCAGTGGTCACCACGCCCAAGCGCCGCTCCAGCTTGGCGATGTTCTGGTCGTACTGGCCGAACACCACGGAGGTGAGCCGGTTGTCCTCGAAGGTGATCGCCACCTCCTCGGGCGCGACCGGGTCCGGCACGCCGGGCGCGCCGTCGCGCACCTGGCGGCGGGCGGGGGACATCGGTCGCTCGGGCGCTCTCATCCGGTCTCCTCAGGCGGCGCCGTCGGCGAGTCGGCCGAACAGCGAATTGGTGCTGACCCCCGTGACGAGGACGTGTCGCACGCTGCCGATCACCTCGGGTCCTGCGTCCACCTGCACGGGTTGGAGGGTGGGCGCCTTGCCCGCGACCTGGCCCGGGTGGCGGCCGCGCCGCTCGAACAGCACCGGGACCGTGCGGCCCACGAAGCTCGCGTTGAAGACGTGCCGCTGCGCTTCCACCAGGACTTGCAGGCGCGCGAGCCGGTCTCGCTTCACGTCCTCGTCGACCTGCCCGTCGAGGTTCGCGCCGGGCGTCCCGGGGCGCGACGAGTATTTGAAGGTGAAGGTCGAGGCGAAGCCGATCTCCTCCACCAGGTCCAGCGTCGCCTGGAAGTCCGCCTCCGTTTCGCCGGGGAAGCCCACGATGAAGTCCGACGACAGCGCCACGTCGGCCCGCGCGGCGCGCACCTGCGCCACCGCCGTCCGGTAGTCCGCCGCCGTGTGCCGGCGGTTCATGGCCGCGAGCACGCGGTCCGAGCCCGACTGCACGGGCAGGTGGAGGAACGGCATCAGCGCCGGCACCTCGCGGTGCGCGCGGGCGAGCTCGGCGGTCATGTCGTTGGGGTGGCTGGTGGTGTAGCGGACGCGGGCCACGCCCGGCACGTCCGCCACCGCGCGGATCAGGCGCGCGAGGCTCCAGGGCTCTCCGCTCGCGTCCACGCCGTGGTAGGCGTTGACGTTCTGGCCGAGCAGGCTGACCTCGCGCACCCCGGCCTCCGCCAGGGCCGCGACGTCGGCCAGCACCCGCTCGGGGGCGCGGGAGTATTCCGCGCCGCGCGTGTAGGGCACCACGCAGAAGGTGCAGAACTTGTCGCAGCCCTCCTGGACGGTCACGAAGGCGCTGACCCCCCGCGAGCGGGTGACCTCCGGCTTCGGGGCCGCGAGGTGGTCGAACTTGTCCTCGACGGGGAAGTCGGTGTCGACCACCGGCCCGGCCTCCGCGCGGGCCAGCAGGCCGGGCAGCCGGTGGTAGTTCTGCGGTCCCACCACGAGGTCCACGGCGGGTTGGCGGCGCAGGATCTCGGCACCCTCGGCCTGGGCCACGCAGCCCGCGACCGCGAGCGTGGTGCTCCGGCCCGCCTCGGCCCGCGCGGCCTTGAGGACGCGGATCTTGCCCAGTTCCGAGAACACCTTCTCGGCCGCGCGCTCGCGGATGTGGCAGGTGTTCAGGATCACGAGGTCGGCCTGCTCGATGATCGCCGTCTCCTCGAACCCTTCGGGCGCGAGCACGTCGGCCATGCGGGCCGCGTCGTAGGCGTTCATCTGGCAGCCGAAGCTCTTGATGAAGACCTTGCGGGTCGCACGCGGCGCAGCCCGGCCGGACGGCTCGCGGCTGTCGAACATCTGAACCGTCATCACTCCGACGTGGCCTCGGTGGCGCGGGAAATCCAGCGGGGCGCCGCGCCGCACGCCTACTTAAACCAAAGCTTACGACCTTTCCGCGACGATGAGAACCGCCCATCAGCGCCGCGCGACCCTCGCCGCAGACGTCCGCGATGCCTCAGCCGAGAGTGCGGCGCAGGATCAGGGCCGCGGCCCGGCTGCCGTCGGGCGCCCTGTAGTAGGCCTCGCGCCGCCCCACCTCCGTGAAGCCCGCCGCGACGTAGAGCGCGCGCGCCGCCGCGTTGGCCTCCTCGACCTCGAGGAACAGCGTGCCGACCCGAGCTTCCGCGAGCGTCCGCAGGTGGCGGTCGAGCAGGTGGCGGCCGATGCCGCGACGGCGCTGGCCGGGGTCGACCGCGATCGTCAGCACCTCGGCCTCGCCCGCGGCGCCCCGCGACAGCACGAACCCCGCGAGCGCGGCGGTCCGCCGGTCGACCGCGGCCTCGCCGAAGGACGTCGGGGCGGCGATCAGGCTCTCGAATTCGAGCGCCGACCACCCGCGCGGGAAGCAGGCCGCGTGCAGCCGTTCGCAGGCCTCCGCCTGGGCTGGGACGAGGCGGCCCAGGTCGGGAGGCGCGGCGGCGCGGCCGAACCAGGACAAGTCTAGGCGACGGGGAGCGCGAGGCCGCCCACGGACGGCTTGGCGTCGGGAGCCTTGAGGTAGAAGGGGCGGGGCAGGGCGCGCTGCGGGTCCGCCAGCAGACCGAGCCGCGCCACGAAGACGATGTCGGGCACGAGCGCCGCCGCATCCGTTTCCGCGTCGAGCCCGCGCGCGCGGGCCTCGGCCGCGAGCAGGGGCGCCCCGGAGCCCACCATGCGGAAGGGCCCGCGGCCCAGCGCAGCCACGGCCTCGCCCAGCGGCAACACGGCCGGGCCGAGCTGCGTGCCGCCGTCGGACCCGAAACTCTGCAGGTAGACCTGACCGTGGCGGGCGTCGACCGCGGCCACCACGGTGGAAGGAAGGCCGCGCGCCACGGCGGGCGCCGCCAGCGCCGACAGGGTGGAGACGCCCACCACCGGCACCTTGCACGCGAGCCCCGCGGCGCGGGCCGCCGACACCCCCACCCTGATGCCCGTGAACGACCCCGGCCCCACGGTGACGGCGATGCGCCCCAGCGCCGCGAAGCCGTCGGCCAGGCGCGACACCACCCGGTCGAGCAGCGGCACCAGGACCTCGGCGTGGCCCCGCTCCATGGCGATTTGCTCGCGGGACGCGGGCTCGGTCTCGCCGGGCGCGAGGCAGCAGGCCGAACAGGCGCCGAGCGAGGTGTCGATGGCGAGGATGAAGGCCGGGCGCGTCATGGACTCTTCCAGGGAGATGCCCTTCTCCCGCGTCGCGGGAGAAGGAGTTAGCCCTACCCTACACCTGCTCGACGGCCTGCACGGCGGGGACGAAGTGGCGGAGCAGGTTCTGGATGCCGCTCTTCAGCGTCGCGGTCGACGACGGGCAGCCCGCGCAGGCGCCGCGCATCGACAGGTAGACGATCCCCTCGCGAAAACCCTTGAAGGTGATGTCGCCGCCGTCGCCCGCCACCGCGGGTCGCACGCGCGTCTCGATCAGGTCCTTGATGGTGTCGACCGTGTCGGCATCGTCCGCGTCGAAGAACTCCTCGCCCTCGTCGCTGGCCGTCTGGGCCGACAGCGTGCCTGCCTCGAGCAGCGGCGCCCCGGAGGTGAAATGCTCCATGATGGCGCCCAGGATCGCGGGCTTGAGGTGGGGCCACTCGCCATCGGCCTTGGTGACCGACACGAAGTCGGAGCCGAAGAACACGCCCGACACCCCGTCGATGGAGAACAGCGCGCGGGCGAGGCCGGACTGCGTCGCGGCCCCGGCGTCGCGGATGTCCAGCGTTCCCTCGGGCATCACGGTGCGGCCGGGCAGGAATTTCAGGGTCGCGGGATTCGGCGTGGCTTCGGTTTCGATGAACATGGGTGTCCTCCGGCCGGGTCAAGGCCGGCCATCAGGTGATGCCGGAGCGGCAGCACGAGATATGGCGGCGCGGGCGGGCGAAATCAAATTCGGCCGCAATCACCCGAAATTAAGCATTCCGGCAACAGGATGAGGAACGTTCACATTCGCACAGGCACCCCCATGCTCGGCCGCCGTTCCTTCTGTCTCGCGGGCATCAGTGCCGCGGCCTCCGGCCTCGCGGGCTGCGCGAGCGGCTCGCGCGGGTTCGGATTCGACGGCGCGTTCGGCGACGACTCGCCCGAAACAATCAGCCGCCCCGACTACCGGGCCGTGTACGGCTCGTTCTCGGGCGAGGACTTCCCGGTCGAGGCCTTCGACTACAGCCGCGTCGACCCGATGTTCCTGCGCCAGACGGTGCGCTACAAGGGCAGCGAACCCGTGGGCACCATCGTGGTCCGTCCGTCGCAGCGGATGCTCTACTTCGTCGAGCCGGGCCACCGGGCGACGCGCTACGGCGTTGGCGTCGGCCGCGAGGGCTTCGCCTGGAGCGGCACCGCCCGGATCAACATGAAGCGGGCCTGGCCCGACTGGATCCCGCCGCACGAGATGGTGGAGCGCATGCCCGAAATCCGCGACCAGCTCGAACACACCTCGCGCGGCGAAGGCGTGCCGGGCGGCACGCGCTCTCCCCTGGGCGCCCGCGCCATGTACCTGTACGGCACGAAGGCCGACGGCGTCAGCGGCGACCTGGGCTACCGCCTGCACGGCACCACCGAGCCGGAAACGATCGGCACCGACGTCTCGTCCGGCTGCGTCCGCATGGTCAACCAGGACATCATCCACCTTTACAGCCGTGTATCGCCCGGCACGACGGTGATCGTCGGCGGCTGAGCGGCCCGGAGAAAGGTTAACGGGCCGTTGACGGCGTCATGCGACCGGCGCTCGGCTGCGATGCAGCAATCTATATTGCGCTGCACAATGATGAGGGCCATCCTTTGCTCAAGCCGGTGAGAACCGCCGGACAACAAAGGAAACCCAACTCATGATCAAGACCCTGCTCGCCACCGTCCAAAAGCAAATCGCCGACCGCCGCCGCTACCGCGTAGCCCTCGCCGAGATCGACGCGCTGTCAACCCGCGACCTCGTCGACCTCCGCGCCGACCGGGACGAGATGCGCTTCCACGCCTGGAACGAGATCTACGGCCGCTCGCACGCCTGAGCGGCTTCCGCCGCCGCCTTGCACCGCCCCCCCGCATCCGTTAAGCCGGATCCTTGCCGGGGCTGAGCGGAGGCGATCTTGGACACGCGGACGCCCGTCGCGCTGATCATGGGGAGCCAGTCCGACTGGGCGACCCTGCGCGACACTGCCGCGACCCTGGATGCGCTCGGCATCGGCTACGACGCGCGCATCATCTCTGCGCATCGCACGCCCGACCGTCTCGCGGCCTTCGCCAAGGGCGCGCGCGATGAGGGTTTCAAGATCATAATCGCCGGGGCCGGCGGCGCCGCCCACCTGCCCGGCATGACTGCCGCCTGGACCGCGCTGCCGGTGCTCGGCGTGCCGGTCGAGTCGAAGGCTTTGTCGGGGCAGGACAGCCTGCTGTCCATCGTGCAGATGCCCGCGGGCGTGCCGGTCGGCACGCTCGCCATCGGCCGCCCGGGCGCCGTGAACGCGGCCGTGCTCGCGGCTTCCGTTCTGGCCCTCAACGATCCCGCGCTGGCGGACCGCCTCGATGCCTGGCGCGCGGCGCAGACCGCCGCCGTGGCCCTCGTGCCGCAGGATGCCTGACGCGGTGACGGTGCTCTCCCCCGGGCACACCGTCGGTATCCTGGGTGGCGGGCAGCTTGCCCGCATGCTTGCCATGGCAGCGGCCGGGCTCGGTCTCAGGACCCACGTCTACGCCCCCGACGAGGACAGTCCTGCCTTCGAAGTCGCGGGTGCCCGGACGGTCGCGCGCTACGACGACGAGGCGGCGCTCGACGCCTTCGCGCGGGCCGTCGACGTGGCCACCTACGAGTTCGAGAACGTGCCCGCCCGGACCGTGGCGGTGCTGGACCCCCTCGTCCCCGTGCGGCCCAACGGTCGGGCCCTCGCCATCACCCAGGACCGGCTGGAGGAGAAGACCTTCGCGCGAAGCCTCGGCCTCGCGACGGCGCCCTTCGCGGCCGTGGACGACGCGGGCGGCTTCGCGCGGGCGGTGGCGCAGCTCGGGCGCCCCTCCATCCTCAAGACGCGCCGCTTCGGCTACGACGGCAAGGGGCAGGCCATCGTGCGCGAGGGCTCCGACCTCGGCGCCGTGTTCCGCAGCCTCGGCCAGCCCGCCATCCTGGAGGCCGTGGTGCCGTTCAGCCGCGAGGTGTCGGTGATCGGCGCGCGCGGGCTCGACGGCGCATTCCGCGCCTACGACCTGTGCGAGAACACGCACGAGCACGGCATCCTCGCCACCACCGTGCTGCCCGCCGCCGTGCGGCCCGAAACGCAGGCCGCGGCACTGGCGCTTGCCGGCCGCCTCGCCGAAGCGCTCGGCTACGTGGGCGTTCTGGCCGTCGAACTCTTCGTGGTGCCGGACCCCGACCACCCGGCGGGCGAGCGGCTCGTCGTCAACGAGCTCGCGCCGCGCGTCCACAATTCCGGGCACTGGACGCTGGGCGGCGCCGTCACCTCGCAATTCGAGCAGCATATCAGGGCCGTGTGCGGCTGGCCGCTCGGCTCCACCCGGCGGCTCGGCCGCATCCGCATGCGCAACCTGATCGGCGCCGAGGCCGACGGCTGGCGCGACATCCTGGCCGAGGAGGGCGCGTGCCTGCATCTCTACGGCAAGGCCGAGACGCGGAATGGCCGCAAGATGGGCCACGTGACCCGGGTGTCCGCCGGCCCGGACTGATCCTTCGAACCCCCGAGGGGACCCTTCATGCCAAGAATGCCCGTGCTGATGCCCAGGCCCATGCTGCCCTCGGTGACGGAGGCGCTCGAAGGCCGCGTCGACCTCGTCAAGCTGTGGGAGGCCCCGGACCCCGAGCGGGCGATGGCGGAAGCGGCCCCCGGCATCCGCGGGGTCGCGGTGAGCCACGGCGCCGTGGACGAAACCTTCATGAGCCGCCTGCCCGCGCTGGAGATCGTGGCGAGCTTCGGGGTGGGCTACGACCACGTGGATGCCGCCTGGGCCGGACGTCACGGCATCGTCGTGACCCACACGCCGGACGTCCTCAACGAGGAGGTGGCCGACACCGCCCTGGCGCTGATGCTCAACGCCGTGCGGCAGCTGCCCGCCGCCGAGCGCCACCTGCGCGCCGGCCGCTGGGAAGGGGGCGCCTTTCCGCTGTCGAGGAGCCTGCGCGGCCGCACGGTCGGCATTTTTGGGCTCGGCCGCATCGGCAAGGCCATCGCCCGGCGCTGCGAGGCCTTCGGTCTCGCGGTCGTCTACCACGGCCGCTCGCCGCAGCCGGGCGTGCCCTACCTCTACTATCCGACGCTGGCCGGCATGGCCGCAGCCTGCGACGTGCTGGTCGCCATCGCGCCGGGCGGGGAGGCGACCCGCCACGCCGTCGACGCCGCCGTGCTCGACGCGCTCGGACCCGAGGGGATCTTCGTCAACGTGGCGCGCGGTTCCGTGGTGGACGAGGACGCCCTGATCGAGGCGCTGCGGTCCGGGAAGATTGCCGGCGCGGGCCTCGACGTATTCCGCGACGAGCCGCGCGTGCCCCAGGCGCTCCTCGACATGGAGCACGTGGTGCTGCTGCCCCACGTGGGATCGGCCTCCCACCACACCCGCCGCGCCATGGGACAGCTGGTGGTCGACAACCTCCTGTCCTGGGCGGCCGGGGAAGGGCCGCTCACCCCCGTGCCGGAAACGCCCTGGCCCGCGCCGTCCGCGGTGGCGGAGGCCGCCGCCCCGTCGTAAGGGAGACGCCATGCCCTGAAACGGACGACCTGCCATGCGCCATCCTGTCCCGCGTTCGCGCCGTCCGGCCGCGGCCCTGCTCCTGGCCGGGCTGCTGGCACTCCCGCCCGCCGCCGCCCGCGCGGCCGCCGCCGATCCCGTCGCGACCGCCGAGGCGGGCACCTGGGACATCGCGTTCGAGCAGGCCAACCGCCGCTGCCGCCTCAACCTCACCCGCGATTCCGCCGGCGACGGTTATTCGATCGCCATGCCGGCGGGCTGCCGCCGCGCCTTCCCGCTGCTGTCGGGCGTGGCGTCCTGGAGCCCCGGCGAGGGCGGGCACGTGCTGTTCCGGACCGAGGCCGGCCAGGCGGCGCTCGATTTCGGCCCGGCCTCGGGCAGTCCTTTCCTCCAGGCGGTGGCGGGCGAGGGCGATCTTTACACCCTGACGCCGACCGACGCGGCCCGGTTGGCGGCGATCACCGCGGCGCAGGCCGCCGCGGCCCCACCCCTCGCCGCCGCCGTCTCCCCAGCCGCCGCCGCGGCTAAGCCCGCCGCCCCGCCCCGCCCGATGACGGTGGGCCAGGTCGCGGGCCACTACGCCGTGGTCCGCCTGCGCAAGGACACGGGCTGCATGGTGACGCTCGACGACGACGCCAAGGGACCCAAAGGGAGCCTCAAGGCCCATCTCGCGCCCGCCTGCGGCGACCAGGGCATCGTGGTGTTCGACCCCGTGGGCTGGCTCCTCGCCCACGGCGAGCTCGTGCTGATGGCCAGGAAGGGCCACACCACCGAACTCATGCCGCAGGACGACGGCACCTGGGCCAACGCGCCCGCGGGCGGCCGCGTGCTGACCCTCAAGCGGCTCTGAGGGGAAGGAGCGCTTTTCGGCAGCCTCGCTGCTGAGCTTGCGGGTCCAGACAGGCTTCCTGAGCCTGCTCGGGTCGCGCGCGGGGCGCCTTCCACCGCCGGACATCAGGATCGGCTTGACGACGCCCGCCCGATGACCGTCATGGACCTGTCGTCCGCGTGTCGGATGGCTTGCCGCCGACCCCGCCCGCCCTCGCACCTCGCAACGGTCTTCATGGCCTCGAAATTCGTGACCTTCACGTCGCTGGGCCGCCGCGCGCTGCCCAACCAGTGGGACGTGATCGCACTGTCGCTGATCTTCGGGGCCTTCCTGCTGGTGATCCACGCGGGGCGCGGCATCGTCATGCCGCTGCCCGCCTCCGACAGCGCCACGATCACGCTCGACTACCTTTACCTGCCCTACTACGCGCTGCGCACGACGCTGCGCATGTTCGTGGCGCTCGCCTGCTCGCTGCTGTTCACGATCTGCTACGCGACGCTGGCCGCCAAGAGCCGGCGCGCCGAGACCGTGCTGGTGCCGCTGCTCGACGTGCTGCAGTCCGTGCCGATCCTGGGCTTCCTGTCCTTCACCGTCACCTTCTTCCTCAACCTGTTCCCCGGCTCGACGCTCGGCCCGGAATGCGCGGCCGTGTTCGCGATCTTCACGAGCCAGGCCTGGAACATGGCCTTCTCGTTCTACCAGTCGCTGCGCACCGTGCCGGCCGACTTGACCGAGGTGGCGTTGGGCTACCGCCTGTCCGGCTGGCAGCGGTTCTGGCAGCTGGAAACGCCGTTCGCGGTGCCGGGCCTCATCTGGAACATGATGATGTCCATGTCGGGCGGCTGGTTCTTCGTGGTGGCGGCGGAGGCCATCACGGTGGGCGACACCACCATCAAGCTGCCGGGGATCGGCTCCTACCTCGCGGTGGCGATCGAGCAGAAGCGGGTCGACGCCGTGGGGGCCGCGGTGGTGGCCGTGCTGGTGGTGATCCTGCTCTACGACCAGCTCATCTTCCGCCCCATCGTGACCTGGGCGGGCAAGTTCCGGGTGGAGCTGTCGGCCTCGCAGGAGGTGTCGTCCTCCTGGGTGCTGACCCTGCTGCGGCGGACCTCCTGGGTGCAGGCCGCGAGCAGCCCCTTCGAGCGCGCGTTCGAGTGGTTCACGAGCCTGCGCATCGACCTGCCGCGGCTCGACTTCATCCGGGCCGACAGCCGGGTCGCGACGCGCGCGGTCGACGCCGTGTTCTACGCCGCGCTGGCGCTGCTGGCATTCTACGCGGCCGTGCAGGCGATCCGCTTCGTGGGCGCCGCGCTCGACCTGCGGGACGTGGGCGAGAGCGTGGTGCTGACGCTCATCACCATGCTGCGCGTGGTCGTGCTGCTCGCGCTCGCGACCCTGGTCTGGGTGCCGGTGGGCGTCTGGGTCGGCCTGCGGCCCAGGGTGGCCGAGCGCGTGCAGCCGCTGGCGCAGTTCCTGGCCGCCTTCCCGGCCAACGTCGTGTTCCCCATCGCGGTCGTGGCCGTGCTGGCGTTCCACCTCAACCCGGACATCTGGCTGAGCGTGCTCATCATCTTCGGCACGCAATGGTACATCGCCTTTAACGTGATCGCGGGCGCCATGGCCTATCCCAACGACCTACGGGAAGCCGCGCGCAACTTCCGCATCACCGGCTGGACCTGGTGGCGCAGCGTGATGCTGCCCGGCATCTTTCCCTACTACGTCACCGGGGCGCTCACCGCCTCGGGCGGTTCCTGGAACGCCGCGATCGTCGCGGAATACGTGAAGTGGGGCGACGACAAGGTGGCGGCGCACGGCATCGGGGCCTACATCGCGCGGGCCACGGAGGCCGGCGACTTCCCCCGGATCGTGCTCGGCGTCGCCGTGATGAGCGTCTTCGTCATCCTGTTCAACCGCCTGCTGTGGCGCCCGCTGTTCGGCTTCGCCGAGCGGCGGCTGCGCCTGAACTGAAGGGAACGCCCGTGCTGGACAAGGCCGCGACCGCCACCCTGCTCGACGTCCGCAACGTCACGCAGCGCTACAAGGGGTCGAGCCCCGACGACGACGGGCCGCCCGTGCTGCAGGACGTGTCGACCACGCTGCACGAGGGTGAGATCGTGGGACTGTTGGGCCGCTCCGGCTGCGGCAAGTCCACGCTGCTGCGCATCGTGTCGGGGCTGATCGCGCCGTCGTCGGGCGAGGTGGTCTACCAGGGCAAGCCCCTGCACGGGCCCGCCGACGGCGTCGCGATGGTGTTCCAGAGCTTCGCGCTGTTCCCCTGGCTGTCGGTGCTGGCCAACGTGGAACTCGGCCTCAAGGCGCTCAAAGTGCCCGCCGACGAGGCGCGCCGCCGGGCGCTCGCCGCCATCGACCTGATCGGGCTCGACGGGTTCGAGTCCGCCTACCCGAAGGAGCTGTCGGGCGGCATGCGCCAGCGCGTCGGCTTCGCGCGCGCGGTGGTGACCCACCCCAACCTGCTGCTCATGGACGAGCCCTTCTCGGCGCTCGACGTGCTGACGGCCGAGACGCTGCGAAGCGACCTCATCGACCTGTGGACGGAAGGGCGCATGCCCATCAAGACCATCCTCATGGTCACCCACAACATCGAGGAGGCGGTGCTGATGTGCGACCGCATCCTGGTGCTGTCCTCCCACCCCGGCCGCATCGCGTCCGAGATCCGGGTGACGCTGCCCCACCCGCGCAACCGGCTCGACCCCGAGTTCCGGCAGCTCGTGGACAACATCTACGCGCTGATGACGCGCCGCTCGACGCCCAAGCAGAGCCGCGAGGGCCTGTTCCCCGGCACCGGCATCGGCATGGTGCTGCCGGACGTGTCGACGAACTCCATCGCGGGCCTCATCGAGGAGGTCGCGGCCCCGCCCTACAACGGCCGGGCCGACCTGCCGCACCTGGCCGACTCGCTGCAGATGGAGATCGACGACCTGTTCCCCATCGCCGAAACGCTGCAGCTCATGCGCTTCGCCGAGATCGAGGAGGGCGACATCCGCTTGGCGCCCGCGGGCCGCCGCTTCGCCGACGCTGAGGTCGACGTGCGCAAAAAACTGTTCGGCGACCACCTTCTGGCCTTCGTGCCGCTGGCGGCCCGCGTCAAGCGCGTGCTGGACGAGCGCCCGTCGCATATCGCGCCGTCGTCCCGCTTCCGCGAGGAGCTGGAGGACTACATGTCCGAGGTCTACGCGGACCGCACGCTGCGCACCGCCATCAACTGGGGCCGCTACGGCGAATTGTTCGCCTACGACGAGTCGGGGCAATCGTTCAGCCTGGAGAACCCGGAATAAGGGTCGCGTCGCACGGTGCCGACCCTCGGCGCTTTGCTGATCCTGGCGCTCGCCGCCGCCCTGGAAGCGGGCGGGGACGCCGTCGTGCGGACGGGCCTGCATCGCGCGGCCCTCGCCCGCGTGCTGCTGGTCGTCCTGGGCGGCCTGGTGCTGACCGCCTACGGCATCGTCGTCAACACCCCGGCCTGGGACTTCGGGCGGCTGCTCGGGGTCTACGTGACGCTGTTCTTCGTCGCGGCGCAGGTCATCAACCTGCTCGTCTTCCACGTCCAGCCCGGTCTTCCCGTGCTGGTCGGGGGGACGCTGATCGTGGCGGGCGGAGTGCTGATGACCGCCTGGCGGTAGCGTCCTGGTCCCTTTCTATCCCATCTCGACTGTGAAGCGCTGGTCGACGCCGGACGCACGTTCCGTTCGCCTATCAACCGGGGCCGCTGCGGGGTTTGCCTGAGACGAGTCAGAATGATCCATTCAGCCTGGCGGAGCCGGAACGGGGCGCCACGCGACAGTGTACCCGCATCCCTCAAGCTCGGCCGGACCGTCGCGATGGCGCTTGCCGCAGGTGGCAGCCGCGTGCAGGATGGTGCAATGGATCAGCACGACAAAACTCGACGGTTCCGAAGCCCTTACAAAGTGCTGGGGCAAACGTCCGACGGCGTTTCCGTCCTGGCACCGGTAGGTAAACCGAGTCACTTCACCGTGGGGCAGATCCGACTTGCCATCGCTCGGCAGCAGAAGCGCAGGAAGAGCCCGCGCCATGGTACAAAGGCCGCGGGCGCGCGCGAAACGGAAGCCGGTTGAGGCGAACCGGAACGTCTTCATCAACTGTCCCTTCGACGGCGGCTACAAGGACCTGTTCGATGCCATCGTGTTCACGATCTTCCGGTCGGGATTTCGTGCGCGTTGCGCTCTTGAAACGGATGATGCGAGCCAGAACAGGTTCGACAAGATCTGTTCGATCATAGGTCAGTGCCGTTTCGGCGTTCACGACATCTCTAGGACGGAAACGAGCGGTAGACCACCTGTTCCGCGCTTCAACATGCCCCTGGAACTCGGACTTTTCCTCGGCGCGCGCAGGTTCGGGCAGGGTGGCGACGCTCAGAAGGTCGCCATTATCTTTGACCGCGAGCCCTACAGGTATCAGAAATTCATCTCCGACATCGCGGGTCAAGATATTCACGCGCACGGCGGAGATGTCGAGATCCTCATCAGAGAGCTGGCTTCCTGGTTGCGGCAGCAGTCGCAAGATGTTTTCGTTCCCGGCGGGCAAGCGATTGCGGCCGAGTATGCCAGGTTCAAGAAAGCACTTCCCGGCATTCTTCGCCGCAGGCGCTTGCGAAGCAGCGAAGCCAATTTCTTCGATCTCTGCTTTATCGTGGCGGAATATGTGAAAACTCTGTGATAAGCTCGGTTTGCGAACTGATGTGACGGGTCGGAGCCGCCCGCCCTTTCCTACGCCCCCTGGCCCCAGTTCATTTCCAGCCCGCCGTCGATGGTGAAGCTCTGCCCCGTCACGTAGTCGGCGTCGCCCGAGGCGAGGTAGAGCGCGAGCTTGGCCACCTCCCACGGCTCGCCGGGCCGCGCGAAGGGGATGCGCTTCATTTCCCGTTCGTGCACGGCGGGGTCGTCGGTGCGGGCCGTCATGGGGGTGTGGATCTGGCCGGGAGCGATGGCGTTCACGTTCATTTTGAGCGGCGCCACCTCCAGCGACAGCGAGCGCGTGAAGGTCAGGAGTCCGCCCTTGGAAGCTCCGTAGGCCGCGTCCCCCGGGCTCGGGATGGCCTCGTGCACGGAGGTGACGTTGATGATCTTGCCGCCCTCCCGCTCGCCGCGCCGCCGCAGGAACTCGCGGCAGCAGAAGAAAGGGCCGTAGAGGTTGGTGCGGATCACGAGGTCGAAGTAGGCCGCGTCCGTGTCCCGGACGCCCGCCTGCTTGCCGCCTGTCCCCGAATTGTTGACCAGGATGTCGGGCACGCCGAGTTCGGCCACCACGGCGTCGAACAGGGCGTGGACGCTCCCCTCATCGGTCACGTCCACCTGCCGGACCAGCGCCCGGCGGCCGATCGCCTCCACCCGTCGGCGCGTCTCGTCCGCGCCCGCCTCGTCCGAATGATAGGTGATGGCGACGTTTGCGCCCTCGTGGGCGAATTCCTCGGCCGTGGCCTGGCCGATCCCGGAATCCGACCCCGTCACGATCGCGGTTCTGCCGTCGAGCTTGCCCATGGAGGTGATGGTCCTGATGGATGGTCTTGGGCTTGGAAACGCGCGCGGGGGCGGTCCGTTTCCCCACACAGCCCCCGAGCTGCGATCTCGCGTCCCGCGCGTCCAACTTTACGCTTCCGTCCCGCCGCGACCCACCGCTATATGGCCGCGACTATAACGCTCGATCCGCCGCCGGAGCCCGCCATGAATTTCGTCCACCGCGCCGCGACGGTCCTCGGGCTGCTGGCCGCCCTGCTCGCGACCGCGCCGGCCCGCGCGGCGCAGACCAACGTCGCGGTGGCGGCCAACTTCACCGCCGCCGCCAAAGAGGTCGCGGCCGCTTTCAAGGCCAAGACCGGCCACGAGGCCGTGTTGAGCTTCGGCTCCTCGGGGCAGCTCTACACGCAGATCACCCAGGACGCGCCGTTCCAGATCCTGCTGTCCGCCGACGAGGACCGCCCCAACAAGGCGGTCGCCGACGGCCTGGGCGTTGCCGACAGCCGCTTCACCTACGCGATCGGCACCCTGGTGCTGTGGAGCAAGACGCCCGGCCTGGTGAAGGGCGAGGACACGCTCAAGGCCGGCGACTTCGCCAAGCTCTCGATCGCCAATCCGACCGCCGCCCCCTACGGCGCGGCCGCGGTCGAGACCCTGAAGGCCTTGCATCTCTACGACACGCTGCAGCCCAAGATCGTGCAGGGCAACAGCATCGGCCAGGCCTTCCAGTTCATCGACAGCGGCAATGCCGAACTCGGCTTCGTGGCGCTGGCGCAGCTGGCCTCCGACGTGCCCGGCTCGCGCTGGATCGTGCCGCAGGCGCTCTACACCCCCATCAAGCAGGACGCCGTGCTGCTCAAGAAGGGCGCGACCAACGAGGCCGCCACCGCCTTCCTGGCTTTCCTGAAGGGTCCGGAAGGCCAGGCCATCGTCAAGAAATACGGCTACGCGACCGGGTCCTGAGCCGGGCCCCGCGTGGAGGGCCTGTCGCCCGACATCTGGCAGCCGGTCGGCCTCACCCTGGCGCTCGCGACGCTAACCACGCTGGTCCTGCTCGCGATCGGCACGCCGGTCGCCTGGTGGCTGGCGCGGTCGACGGCCTGGTGGAAGGAGGCCGTGGCGTCGCTCGTGGCGCTGCCGCTGGTGCTGCCCCCCACCGTGCTCGGCTTCTACCTCCTCGTGGCGCTGGGGCCCGAGGGGCCGGGCGGGTGGGTCGCGCGAGCCTGGGGCGGCCGCACGCTGGCCTTCACCTTCCCCGGGCTGGTGATCGGCTCGGTGCTCTATTCCATGCCCTTCGTGGTGCAGCCGATCCGCCAGAGTTTCGAGGCGATGGGCGACCGGCCGCTCGAAGTGGCCGCGACGCTCAGGACCTCGCCCGCGCGCGCCTTCTGGAGTGTGGCGCTGCCGCTCGCCCGGCCGGGGATGCTGACCGGCGCGGTGCTGGGCTTCGCCCACACGGTCGGCGAGTTCGGCGTGGTGCTGATGATCGGCGGCAACATCCCCGGCCGCACCAAGGTCCTGTCCACCGCGATCTTCGACGATGTCGAGAACGCGCAGTGGCGCGAGGCGAGCGTGCTGGCGGGCGGCATGGCGGGCTTCGCCTTCGCGGTGATCCTGGCCGTCGCGCTGCTCGGCCGCCGCGCCGCCGCGCGGGCCGGTTCGTGAGCGAGACGCCAGCGCCCCTGCGCGTCGCGTTCCGGGGCACGCTGGGCCGCTTCGCGCTGGACGCCGCCTTCGAGGCGCCGCCCTCCGGCGTCACGGCGCTGTTCGGCCCCTCCGGCTGCGGCAAGACCACGGTCCTGCGCTGCGTGGCCGGCCTGCAGCGCGTGACCGACGGCCACTGCGCGCTGGGATCCGACGTGTGGCAGGACGGGTCGTGGTTCCGGCCGCCGCACCGCCGCCCGGTCGGCTACGTGTTCCAGGACGCGAGCCTGTTCACGCACCTCGACGTCCGTGGCAACCTCCTGTTCGGCGCGCGCGCCGCGCGCGCGGGGCCGGTCGGCTTCGACGAGGCCGTCGACCTGCTGGGGCTCGGCGGCCTGCTCGACCGATCGCCGCGCACGCTGTCTGGCGGCGAGCGCCAGCGCGTCGCGATCGGCCGCGCGCTGCTGTCGCGTCCGGCGCTGCTGCTGATGGACGAGCCCCTGTCGGCGCTCGACCGGGGGGCCCGGGACGACATCCTGCCGTTCCTGCAGAAGCTGGTCGCGACCCTGAGCCTGCCGATCCTCTACGTCACCCACGAGATCGGCGAGGTGGAGCGGCTGGCGAGCCACCTCGTGCTGATGCGGGAGGGCCGCGTGCTGGCCTCCGGTCCCCTGGGCGCGTTGCAGGGCGATCCGTCGCTGCCCCTCGCGCTCATGCGCGACGCCGCCGTGAGCCTGGATGCCGTGGTGGAAGGCGCCGACCCGGACTACGGGCTGGTGACGCTGCGGGTTGGCGACGTCCGCTTCGCGGTGCCGGGATCGCCCGCGCCGCCCGGTACGCCCCGGCGCCTGCGGGTCGCGGCGGGCGACGTCAGCCTCGCGCGCGAGCCGCCGGGGGCGAGCACCATCCTCAACGTCGTGCCGGTGCGCGTGCTCTCGGCGACCCCCGCGGGCGTGCACGAGGTGCTCGCCGTGCTGGCGCTCGCGCCGGACGGCCCGCGCCTGCTCGCGCGCGTCACGCGGCTCTCGTGGGAGCGTCTGGGCCTGCGCGAGGGGGATCTGGCCCACGCGCAGGTGAAGAGCGTGGCGCTCGCGGGCCGCGAGGACGGTCTGTCCTAAAAATGCTCCGGGTGCGAAGGCGCCCGTAAGCTCAGTAGTAATTGGGCCGGCACCGGCGCCCGTAGAAGCCGATGTGGAAGCCGGGCGGGCAGGAGCGGCCCCGGACGTAGCCGCCCAACTGGCCGCCCGTGCGACATCCGCCGTACGGGCCGCGATGCCCGAACGGACCGCAGCCTCCGAAGGTCTTGATGATGGGGGACGCGGTCGCGTCGAGCGGCTGCAAGGTGAAGGCGGCCTGAGCCTGGGCCGCGAAGCCGAGGGCCAGCCCGAGACCGAGCGCGGTTGTCGTGATGAACTTCATGAGCGTCCTTCCTTGTGCGACGGCGCCCACCCCAGCGGCAGGCACGGCTGAACGCTAGCCTGCTCCTCCTGAACCCGTCGTGACGCGGGTCCAACGGCTTCGTTCATCAATCCCCATCACTTGCGGTCCGCACCGGCGTGCTTCAGGCCGCCCGCGCGGGCTCGCCCGCGGCATCCAACTCGGCCGCCTCCGCGTCCGTGAACACCCGGCTGCGCGTCAGGAAGCGCAGGCCCTCCGGGGCCTCAACCGAGAAGCCCGAGCCGCGACCCGGCACCACGTCGATGATGAGCTGGGTGTGCCGCCAGTACTCGAACTGCGCGGCCCCGATGTAGAACGGGCAGCCCGCGACGTCGCCCAGGTACACGTCCTGCGGCCCGACGCGGAAGTCGCCGGCCGGGTAGCACATGGGCGCGGAGCCGTCGCAGCAGCCGCCCGACTGGTGGAACATCAGGCCGCCGTGGATGGGTTTCAGCCGCTCCACGAGGGCCGCGGCCTTTTCGGTGATCTCGACCCTGGCCACCATGGGCGCCTCCTTTTCAACCCTTCTCCCGCCGTGCGGGAGAAGGTGGCGTGGCGAAGCCGCGACGGATGAGGGGACACTCAGGCCTGTGCTTCCCCTCATACGCCTTGTCGGGCACCTTCTCCCGTTGCGCGGGAGAAGGGCAGAACCGACTCAGAAGAAGCCGAGCGCCTTGGGAGAGTAGCTGACCAGCATGTTCTTGGTCTGCTGGTAGTGGTCGAGCATCATGCGGTGGTTCTCGCGGCCGATGCCGGACTGCTTGTAGCCCCCGAACGCTGCGTGGGCCGGGTAGGCGTGGTAGCAGTTCGTCCACACCCGCCCCGCCTGGATGCCGCGGCCGAAGCGGTAGGCGCGGTTGCCGTTGCGGGTCCACACGCCCGCGCCCAGGCCGTAGAGCGTGTCGTTGGCGAGCGCCATCGCGTCGTCCTCGTCCTTGAACTTGGTCACCGAGACGACGGGCCCAAAAATCTCCTCCTGGAACACCCGCATGCGGTTGTGCCCCTCAAAGATGGTGGGCTCGACGTAATAGCCCTCGCTGAGCTCGCCGCCGAGGTCGGCCCGCTTGCCGCCGGTGAGCACCTTGGCGCCCTCCTGCCGGCCGATGTCGAAGTAGGAAAGGATCTTCTCAAGCTGGTCGTTGGAGGCCTGGGCGCCGATCATCGTCGTGGCGTCGAGCGGGTGGCCCTGCTTGATCTTCTTGGTCCGCGCCACCGCCCGCTCCATGAAGCGGTCGTAGATCGACTCCTGCACCAACGCGCGGCTCGGGCAGGTGCACACCTCGCCCTGGTTGAGCGCGAACATCGCAAAACCTTCGAGCGCCTTGTCGAAATAGTCGTCGTCGGCCTCCATCACGTCCGCGAAGAAGATGTTGGGCGACTTGCCCCCCAGCTCCAGCGTCACGGGGATGATGTTGTCGGAGGCGTACTGCATGATCAGCCGCCCCGTGGTGGTCTCGCCCGTGAAGGCGATCTTGGCGATGCGCTTGCTCTGCGCCAGCGGTTTGCCGGTCTCGATCCCGAAGCCGTTGACGATGTTGAGCACGCCGGCGGGCAGGATGTCGGCGATCAGCTCCGCCACGACCAGGATGCCGAGCGGGGTCTGCTCGGCCGGCTTCAGCACCACGCAATTGCCCGCGGCCAGCGCCGGGGCGAGCTTCCAGGTGGCCATCAGGATGGGGAAGTTCCACGGGATGATCTGTCCCACCACGCCGAGCGGCTCGTGGAAGTGGTAGGCCACCGTGTCGTGGTCGATCTCGGAGATGCCGCCCTCCTGCGCCCGGATCGCGCCCGCGAAGTAGCGCCAGTGGTCGATCACCAGCGGCATGTCGGCGTGGGTGGTTTCGCGGATGGGCTTGCCGTTGTCGAGCGTCTCGACAAGGGCGAGCAGGTCGAGGTTGGCCTCGAGCTTGTCGGCGACCTTGTTGAGCAGCCGGGCGCGCTCGGCGACCGAGGTGCGACCCCATCCATCCTTGGCCTTGTGGGCGGCGTCGAGCGCGAGCTCGATGTCGGCCGCCGACGAGCGGGGCACCTGGCACAGCGTCTTGCCCGTCACCGGGCTCGGGTTGTCGAAGTAGCGGCCGTCGGTTGGCGCGACCCACTTGCCGCCGATGAAATTGTCGTAGCGGTCGCGGATCAGGACCTGGCTGGAGACTTTCTCGAGCGCCTGCTGGTACATGGTTTCCTCCTCGGGGATGGTGCGCCCTTCGGGCGTTCTTGTTGTTCCGGCCCGTGCTTCACGGTTGTCCGGCCTGCATCGAACGTGAGCCGATGCCGTGTCGGGAGCATCGCCCCCGATTCAGGCGAGACTGCGCCGTAGCCAAGTTGCCGTCAACGTCCTATCACTACCCGCCGCGGCGCACGGCGTAGCGGGCCGGCGCCCACCCTTTCATCCAGGTGGCCGATGTCTCACGATCTCCAGTTCTACATCGACGGCGCATGGGTCGATCCCGTGACGCCCAAACCTTTCGACGTGATCGATCCGTCCAACGAGGACTCGTTCGCGCAGATCTCGCTCGGCTCGAAGGCCGACGTCGACAAAGCGGTGGCGGCCGCCAAGCGCGCGTTCGAGAGTTTTTCGCGCACCACTCCCGCCGAGCGGCGCGCGCTGCTCCTGCGCATCGTCGAGGTCTACAAGACCCGCGTCGACGACCTCGCCGTGGCGGTGTCCCGCGAGATGGGGGCTCCGCGCCCCTTCGCGCGCGACAGCCAGGTCGGCATCGGCCTTTCGCACCTGCAGAAGATGGCCGACGTGCTGGGCGAGTTCGCCTTCGAGGAGCGCAAGGGCACCTCGCTGGTCGTCAAGGAGGCGATCGGCGTGGTGGGGCTCATCACGCCGTGGAACTGGCCGCTGAACCAGATCACCTGCAAGGTCGCTCCCGCGCTCGCGGCGGGCTGCACCATGATCCTCAAGCCCTCCGAGATCGCGCCGCTCGACGCGATCATCTTCGCCGAGATCCTCGATGAGGCGGGCGTGCCCAAGGGCGTGTTCAACCTGGTCAACGGCGACGGGCCGACGGTGGGCCAGGCGTTGGCCACCCACCCGGACGTCGACATGATGTCGTTCACGGGCTCGACGCGGGCCGGCATCCTGGTCGCCAAGGCTGCGGCCGACACGGTCAAGCGCGTGCACCAGGAACTGGGCGGCAAGTCGGCCAACATCCTCATGCCCGACGTGGATTTCGCCGAAGCCGTCCCCAAGGGGATCGCGGGCTGCTTCGACAATTCGGGCCAGTCCTGCGACGCCCCCACGCTGATGTTCGTGCCCCGCGAGCGGCAGGCCGAGGTGGTGGCGCACGCCAAGGCCGCCGCGGAAGGCTACGTCGTGGGCCCCGCCGACCGCGAGGGCGTCGACCTCGGGCCCGTCGTGAGCCGGGTGCAGTTCGACAAGATCCAGGACCTGATCGGGAGCGGCGTCGCCGAGGGCGCGACCCTGGTGACGGGCGGTCCCGGCCGCCCCGCCGACCTCAACCGCGGCTACTACATCCGCCCGACCGTCTTCGCCAACGTGACGCCCGACATGCGGATCGCCCGCGAGGAGATCTTTGGGCCCGTGCTCTCCATCATGCCCTACGACAGCGTGGACGAAGTCGTGGAGGAGGCCAACAACACGGTCTACGGCCTCGCGTCCTACATCCAGAGCAAGGACCTCAAGAAGGCCCGCGAGGTCGCGAGCCAGATGCGCACCGGCAACGTGCACATAAACTACCCCGCCTGGGACGCCGGCATGCCGTTCGGCGGCTACAAGCAGTCCGGCAACGGGCGGGAATATGCCGAATACGGGTTGGAGGATTTCTTGGAAATCAAGGGCATCCTCGGCTACGAGACGGCTTGATTCTAAATATATCTTTCTTGTGCGTAGCGGGTTAATATTTACCCGCGTTCCAAAATATACATTCGCTCTGGTAAATTTATACGCCAGAGCGAACGTTTCTTCGATAGTCTCGATTCAATTTTTTCCAGGCATTTATAAAGCTCTCAACTAACTCCTTCTGCAGTTGCGAAACTGTTTTCATAATGACTAATCTGTCGATAGAATCCTCACTTCCCATCTTTATTTGAAGTGCCACTGATGTTATAACTGCAAAAGTCAAAGACACGTTTTGACCAGGTTCTTCAAGGCCAGCATTGCTGGCTCCTACTGGCGTAAAGCTCGATGGATGTAGATTTCCTAATCGGTGAGTTATTCCTTTTACCCCTGCATGTATATTCTGACTTGCCATTCTGTAATAAGACTTCATATTTGATTTATTTGCAGCAGCGGCTAAATCGGAAAAGCTGTTAGATGGTGATATGTGCTTGGCTGCCCATCCATAATCTCTTTCGAAGCTCTTGCCATATTTTTTTATGGCCTTATTATAAAGGGAGTTTATACTTTTATAATCTCGTTTTGAGACTGCTTTAAAACCAAGCTCCTGAAAATTTTTCTCATAAATATCAAGAGATTTTTTTGACTCGACAATTTCATGTGCAAGATAGCGTTCTGCTAATTCATTACCGTAAGTGCCAAGCAAAATAACTATAACAGAGATCTCGTGAAGCGTTCGCCATCTTGCCATTGCCCCGTCATCATAACCGGTTTCAAGTAACAAAATTATCTCTGAAGTAATCTGGCAAGCTCTTGCATGAAGTCTTTGGATAGCGTTATCTAAATGACACCTATCAGCTCTCGCATTTTTAGCGTTTATGGCGTAATCATTCAGGCATACTTCTCGTGACAATGTAAGTAGCATTTTCAGTAAATTAATAGGTACCTTCCATCTTTGCAAAGAAAGCTGAAATTCTGTAAAATTCTTTATTTCAAGCTCGGCTTGTCTTTTCCAGCCTTTCTTCATTGACTTCAGCAAAACATCTGAGGCGCTATAAATAAATCTGTCGATGACATTATCCATCTGATTTTCAAAAAAATATTCAACCTTAGATTCACACTCTTTAATATCTTTTTCATCAAAATGTATTATGACCCCAGATCTTTCAGGGTCAGGTTCCGCGTGATGACCGGACATTAAAGCTGATGTAATGTCTTCGACATCTTTCTTACTTGGCGTGAGGCCTTCCTCTTCCAGTTTTCCAGATACTACCTTTTGAAGAAAGGTCCTAAGAATATTATCTAATAACTTATCAACAAGTTCTTGCAATCCTAAATCCATCATAGATCGCTCGCAGTTTTCGCAACTTCAATGCGCCTCGTCCCAGTTCCCCGCCGCCCGCGCGTCCACAGCGAGCGGCACCGACAGGGTGAGCGCGGGGTGGGGCGCCTCCACCATCACGCGGCTGATCACGGGGATCGCGGCCGCCACTTCCTCGTCCGCCACCTCGAACACCAGTTCGTCGTGTACCTGGAGCAGCATGCGCGCGGTGAGCTTCTCGGCCTGCAGCGCCCCGTCCATGCGGATCATCGCGCGGCGGATGATGTCGGCCGCCGACCCTTGGATGGGCGCGTTGATGGCCGCCCGCTCGTTGAAGGCCCGCTCGGAGGGGTTGGAGGCCGTGATGCGCGGGTAGTGGCAGCGGCGCCCGAAGATGGTGGTGACGTAGCCCTGGCGCCGCGCGGTGGCCTTCGTGTCTTCGATGTAGGTGCGGATGCCGGGGAAGCGCTCGAAATAGGTGCGAATGTAGGCGCCCGCCTCCTCGCGCGGGATGCTGAGCTGGTTGGCGAGCCCGAAGGCCGAGATGCCGTAGATGATGCCGAAGTTGATCGCCTTGGCGCGCCGCCGCACCTCGCCCGGCATGCCCTCGACCGGCACGCCGAACATCTCCGAGGCCGTCATGGCGTGGATGTCGAGCCCGTCCGCGAAGGCCTGCTTGAGCTGCGGCAGGTCGGCCACGTGGGCGAGCAGCCGCAGCTCGATCTGGCTGTAGTCGGCGGAAACGAGCTTGCAGCCCGGCGCCGCGATGAAGGCCGTGCGGATCTTGCGCCCCGTCTCGTTGCGCACGGGGATGTTCTGCAAATTGGGTTCCGACGAGGACAGGCGGCCGGTCGTCGTGGCTGCGAGCTGGAACGAGGTGTGGACCCGGTCGGTGCCGGGATCGGCGTAGGTGGGCAGGGCATCGGTGTAGGTCTGCTTGAGCTTGGAAACCTGGCGCCAGTCCAGGATCAGCCTGGCAAAGGGGTTGCCCTGGTCGGCCAGGTCGTCGAGCACCTGGGCGGAGGTCGACCACGCACCCGTCGCGGTCTTGCGGGCGCCCGGCAGACCCATCTTGCCGAACAGGATGTCGCCCACCTGCTTGGGGGACCCCAGGTTGAAGGTCTGGCCCGCCTGCTCGTAGATCTCGGCCTCCAGCCGCGCCATGCTCTGCGAGAACTCGCCCGACAACCGCGACAGGATCCCCTTGTCGATGCGGATGCCGCGCAGCTCCATGCGGGCCAGCGGCACCACGAGCGGGCGCTCCAGCGTCTCGTAGATCGTGGTCACGCGGGTGGCCGGGAGCCGGGGTTTCAGCACCCGCCACAGCCGCAGCGCCACGTCGGCGTCCTCGGCCGCGTAGTCGGTGGCCTTGTCGATCGCCACCCGCGCGAAGCCCACGAAACTCTTGCCCGAGCCCGCCACTTCCTTGAACGCGATGGGTTGGTGGCCGAGGTGCCGCTTGGACAGCGCGTCGAGCCCGTGCCCTTCCAGTGAATTGACGCCCGAGTCGAGCGCGTAGGAGAGCAGCATCGTGTCGTCGAAGGGCGACACCTCGATGCCCGCGCAGGAGAAGACCGCCCAGTCGTACTTCATGTTGTGGGCGATCTTGAGCACGCCCTGCGCCTCCAGCACCGGCTTCAGCCGTTCCAGCACGGCATCCAGGGCGAGCTGACCTTCCAGCAGGTCGCCGCCGCCGAACAGCCCGCCGTCGCTCGCCTCCCGGTGGCCCACGGGCACGTAGCACGCCACTCCCGGCGCGGTGGCGAGCGAGATGCCCACGATCTCCGCCTGCCGCGGGTCGAGCGAGGTGGCTTCCGTGTCGACCGCGAGCAGGCCGCCCTCGCGCGCCGCGGCGACCACCCGGTCGAGCGCGTCGAGCGTGGTGATCGTCTCGTAGCGCTTGTGGTCGATGACGGTCGCGAGCCCTTCGGCGATCCGCGTGGCCGCCAGCGCCGCGGGGCCGGTCGGCGCCGCTCCCTCGGCCGCCGGGGTCCCGGCCGCGGCGGGAGCGTCCGCCTTGGGGGCCGTGACCACGGGGAAGTCGCCCTCCTGGTGATCGCCGTTGCGCTTGCGCCAGGCCAGGCTGCCCAGGAAGTTGGGGTCGGGGTCGACCGCGTGCGGGTCGAGCCCGTAGACCTCGCCCGCCCGGCGGCTCAGCGTCGTGAACTCGAGGGCCTTCAGGAAGGCCACGAGCCGTTCGGCATCGGGCGCGTGGGTGCCCAAGCCCTCGAGCGGGACGGTCAGGGGCACGTCGCGCACCAGCGTTACCAGCGTCTTGGAGGTGCGGATGAGGGCCACGCGCTCGGGGTCGGTCAGCACCTCGCGGCGCTTGGGCTGCTTGATCTCGCCCGCGCGGGCGAGCAGCGTGTCGAGGTCGCCGTAGTCGGTGATGAGCTGGGCCGCGGTCTTGAGCCCGATGCCGGGCGCGCCCGGCACGTTGTCGGTGGAATCGCCCGCGAGCGCCTGCACGTCCACGACCTTTTCGGGCGGGACGCCGAAATAGTCGACGACCTCCGGCACGCCGATCATCCGCTCGGCCCGCGACCCCGCCCGCGACGGGTCGCCGGAGGCCGGGTCGTACATGGACACGCCCGGCCCGATGAGCTGCATCAGGTCCTTGTCGGCCGACACGATCAGCACGTCCGCGCCCGCGGCCCGCGCCTGGACCGCGTAGGTGGCGATCAGGTCGTCGGCCTCGAACGTGTCCTGCTCGATCGGCTCCAGCCCGAAGGCGCGCACCGCCGAGCGCATGAGCGGGAACTGCGGCACGAGGTCCTCGGGCGGCTCGGACCGATGGCTCTTGTAGGGTTGGTAGAGGTCCTTGCGGAACGAGTTCTCGCTTTTATCGAAGATGATGGCGAGGTGGGTGGGGG
>CAXTFJ010000053.1:26864-29894 GCA_964243405.1 uncultured Lichenihabitans sp.
GGGGAGATGCCCGCGGCCCCCTCCTGCACGAACTGGAACAGTTTCGTGCAGAACAGCCGCACCGCGCCGGTGGGCAGTTTGTCGGACCGGTAATTGTACTTGGCGTCCTGGCGGATCGACTGGAAATAGGCCCGGAACACGAAGGACGAGCCGTCCACCAGGAACACGTGGTCGCCGGCTTTGATGGGACGCGACAGCAGGGGCATGGAACGGCTCGTGGGGCGCGGGGGACGGCGCCCGGTTCAACCACGCCGCGCCGCCGCTGTCATCCGGGCCTCAGGCGGCGCGGATCGCCTCCAGCACCCGGCCGAACAGGCTCTGCCCCTCGGCCGTGAACTCCGCGCGGTCGTTCTTCACGGTGGCGAGCCCCGCCGTCTGGATCTCCTCGATCGCCTGCGGGTCGGCCGCGTGGCCCGCCCCGTCGTGCAGCACCACGTCCGTCACCTTCTCGCCCGAGGTGAACTGGTGGTAGGCCGCGAAGGCGAACACCGCGAGACCCTTGTCGCTCAATCCCGACACCATGACGCTTCTCCCTGGCAGACTGTTGCAAGAGAGCATGATGGGTCGCGGGCGGCGTTTGGCGAGAGGGACGCAAGCGCGCGCCCCGCGGCCCGGCGGCCACCTTTTGAGAACGATTATAAACTGTAGTTAAGAACAGTTCCGATCTAGCGGCCTGTATAGTTTGAAACCATTCCAATGTTGCCCCGCAACGGCAGCAACAGGTTGTCTCGTCTGGTCGGTTGGCCTAGATCGAGGCCTCGCACGCCAGTCGGTTGAGGACCAGCCCTTGCTCGTCGCCTTTCTGATCATGCTGCGCGAGGGCGTCGAGGCGGCGCTCATCGTGGGCATCGTGGGCAGCTACCTGCGGCAAACGGGTCGCGGCCGCTTCATGCCCGCGGTCTGGACCGGGGTTGTCCTGGCGGCCGCTCTCTGCCTCGCGCTCGGCCTGGTGCTGAACGCGGTCGGCGCCGAGTTCCCGCAGAAGCAGCAGGAGCTGTTCGAGTCCCTGGTGGGCTTCCTGGCGGTCGGCATCCTCACCTCCATGGTGTTCTGGATGAAAAAGGCCGCGCGCTCCATCAAGGCGCAGCTCCACGACGAGATCGACGCGGCGTTGCAGCCCGGCGACCGCCAGGGGCTCGCGCTGGTGGGCATGGCCTTCTTCGCGGTGGGCCGCGAGGGGCTCGAATCCGTGTTCTTCCTGCTGGCCGTGTTCCAGGGGGGCACGGGCTGGGCGGTCTCGCTCGGGGCCGTGCTGGGCCTGCTGGGCGCGGTGGCGGTCGGCTGGGCCATCTACGTGGGCGGCGTGAAACTCGACCTGCGGCGCTTCTTCCGCTGGACGGGCGTGCTCATCATCTTCGTGGCCGCGGGCTTGGCCGCCAACGCGCTGCAATCCCTGCACGAGGCGGGCGTATGGAACGGGCTGCAGGCCCAGGCCTTCGACCTGAGCGGCGTGCTGCCCGGCGATTCCGTGACGGGCACGCTGCTCAGCGCCTTCCTGGGCTACCAGGAAACGCCCACGGTCGGCGCCGTGGTCATCTACCTCGTCTTCCTGCTGCCCGCCCTCGCGCTGTTCTTCGCCCCCGCGCGCGCCGTTCCTCCCACGCCCCGCCACGCCTGAAGCCCCAGGGAAACCGTCCCCATGTCCGCCCGCCGTCCGGTTCTGATCCTCGCGACCCTTCTCGGCTCGGCCGCCCTGCCGGCCCTCGCGGCCGAGCCGGTCACCGTCACCGTGACCAGGACGGGCTGCGAGCCCGCGAGCGTGACGGTGCAGCCGGGCAAGACCACGTTCCGGATCAAGAACGAGAGCGCCCGCGCGCTCGAATGGGAGATCCTCAAGGGCGTCATGGTGGTGGACGAGCGCGAGAACATCGTGCCCGGCCTCACCCAGACGCTCACCACCACGCTCGACGCCGGCGACTACCTGATGACCTGCGGGCTGCTGTCCAACCCGAAGGGCGTTTTGAAGGTGGCCGACGCCGCGGCTCCCGCGGGGCCCGCGACCGCCGCCGACCTCGCCGCTCCCATCGCGGCCTACAAGGGCTACGTCACGGGCGAGGTGGACGCGCTCGTCCAGCTTACGAAGGGATTGGTCGAGGCCGTGAAGGCGGACAAGCTGGACGAGGCGCGCGCCGCCTACGCCCCCGCGCATGAGCGCTACGAGCGCATCGAGCCGATCGCGGAGCTGTTCAACGACCTCGACGGCTCCATGGACAGCCGCGAGGACGATTTCGAGAAGAAGGCGCAGGACCCCAACTTCCTCGGCTTCCACCGCATCGAGAAAGCGCTCTACGCCGATCACGACCTCAAGGACATGGGCCCGGTCGCCGACAAGCTGATGGCCGACGTGCTCGACCTGCAGCACCGGTTGGGCGACCTCGTCATCACGCCCAAGGCCATGGTGGGCGGCGCCGCCGACCTGATCGAGGAGGTCGCGTCCAAGAAGATCACGGGCGAGGAGGACCGCTATTCCCGCACCGACCTGTGGGACTTCCAGGCCAACATCGACGGCGCGCAAAAGATCGTCGACCTGCTGCGGCCGCTGGTCGACAAGCGCGACGCCCCGCTCGACGCCCGCGTGCGGGAGAACTTCGCCAAGGTCGACGCAACCCTGGCCAAATACAGGGCGGGCGAGGGCTTCGCGTCCTACGAAAAGCTGACCGATGGGGACCGCACGGGCCTCAAGGGCCCCGTGACCACGCTGGCCGAGGACCTCTCGTCCCTGCGCGGCACGCTCGGCATCAACTGATGATGACGCACGCGGCCGAGACCGTCATCGCGAGGAGCGTGGCGACGAAGCGATCCTGCCGGCAGAGGCGGGACAAGCCGTCGTCGCGGCTCCCCGCTGGATCGTCTCGCTGTGCTCGCGATGACGAAGCCTGTCGGCTATTCGGCCGCCCCGAGGGAGCTTCGACGTGACGGACCGCCCCCGCCGCTCCTGCCCCTTCATGCCCGCCGCAGGCGACGCGCCGCCCGCGCTGGATCGCCGCCGCATGCTGCTGGGCCTGGGCCTCGCGGGCGGGGCGCTGGGCC
>CAXTFJ010000054.1:0-20028 GCA_964243405.1 uncultured Lichenihabitans sp.
GCGCCGACAGCTTCTTGGCATCGGCGGTGAAGTCGTCCAGCGTGACCGGCGGCGCGTCGATGCCGGCCTGCTTGAACAGCACCTTGTTGTAGAACAGGGCCCGCAGGTAGAAGCCGTAGGGCAGCATGTAGGCCGTGTCCTTGACGGCCCGCGCCACCTCCAGCGTGCGGTCGTTCAGGTCGCCCGCCTCGCCCCACTTGGCGAGGTAGGGCTCGAGGTTTTCGAGCTTGCCGTTGTTGGCGTAGAGCGACAGCCAGCGGTCGGGCATCTCGACCACGTCCGGCTCGTCGTCCGCCGACACCATGGTGGCGAACTTCTCGAAGGCCGAGCCCCAGGCGAGCGACGTGATCTCCACGTGAACGCCCGGGTTCTGCTTCTCGAACGTGTCGACGATGCCCTTCAGCGTTTCCGTCCGCTCGGGACTGGTGATCACCTCCGTCAGCTTGAGGGTGGTGTCGGCGCGCGCCGCGGCCGTCAGGGCCAGGCAGGCGGTCGCGGTCAAGAGCAGGCGTTTGAGCATCGGGTCCCTCCGTCGTGCGGTTCGTCAGCGGCGCGCGGCCTCGAACGCCTGGCCGAGGTCGGCCCATAGCGCTTCCGTTCCTTCCAGGCCCGCATGCAGCCGGATCATGCGCGCGGGCACGTCGAAGTCGAGCGCCGAATTGGGGCCCGCGGCCTGGGCGCGGCTCACCAGCGCGGGCACGACCAGGCTTTCGTGGCCGCCCCAGCTCACCCCCAGCTTGAACAGGCGCAGCGCGTCGCAGAAAACCGGGATGTCGACCGTCTCGTCCAGCTCCAGCGAGAACAGGCCCGAGGTGCCGGTGAGGCCGGGCGGCAGGGATCCGGCCAGGGCAGGGTGGTGCACGGACGTGACCGCCGGATGCCCGGCCAGCCGCCGCGCGAGCGTGAGCGCGGAGGCTTCGTGGGCCTGCATCCGCGCGGGCAGGGTGCGCAGGCCGCGCAGCAGCAGCCACGCCTCGAAGGGGGCGAGCTTGGCGCCGATGTAGGGGCAGATCGTGCGCCGGACGTGGTCCACCAGCTCCGCGCGGGCCCCCAGGACGCCCGCCACCGTGTCGCTGTGGCCGCCGATATATTTGGAGGCCGAGTGCAGCACGAGGTCGACGCCCAGGGTCGCGGGCCGCTGGAAGACCGGCGTGGCCCAGGAATTGTCGATGAAGCTTAGCGCCCCGTGCCGGCGCGCCAGGGCGGCCAGCGCCCCCACGTCGTGCGCCTGCATGGTCCAGCTCGTCGGGCTCTCGAGGTAGAGCAGGCGGGCGCCGGGCAGGGCCGCGTCGACGGCCGCGAGGTCGGCGCCGTCCACGTAGGCGGTCGAAACGCCCCAGGTTTTCAGCAGGGTCTCGAACAGGCGGTAGGCGTCGGGGTAGACGTGGCGGACGCAGACGATCCGGTCGCCGGGTTTGACGAAGGCCAGCACCGCTCCCGAGATCGCCGCCATGCCGCTCGGGAAACCGATCGCGGCCTCGACGCCCTCCAGCGCCGCCATCTTCTCCTCGAACAGGGTGACGGTCGGGTTGGTGACGCGGGAATAGACGTTGCGGCTCTTCTTCCCCGCGTAGGTGTCGAGCATCTCGGCCACGCTCCCGAAGGTGAAGAGCGAGGTCTGCACGATCGGCGGCACCACGGCCTCGAAGGCGTGGGGCCCGTCGTGCGCGACGGTGAGGCGGGCGGAATCGAGCGGATCGGTCATCAGCGAGGGGCGCGGCACCGTCGGACGCGCGTGGCCCCGAGGAGCCGGTCGCGGGGGAAAAGGTCTGATGAATGACGTTATCCCAAGCGGGGTCGTGGGTGTCAAACGAGTCCTCCTGGGGCGGAGTGCCCTTCGCGCCTGCTTCGCGATACACGGCCATCCAAGACTGTGACACTCGCCTTCACGCGGCTCTGCCCCACATCGGAGAGGGGAGGCGGGCAACGGTGTTCCCCACGTGGCCGCCCCGACCGCAGCGATGGATGGAGAAATCCAAGTGGACATCACCCGAAGCGGCGCGCAGCCGTCCGGCAAGGGGCCCGCGGACTGGTTCACCGGGACGGTGCGGATCGACCCGCTGTTCAGCCCGCCCGACCCGGCCCGCGTCGCGGGCGCGCTCGTCACCTTCGAGCCCGGCGCGCGCACGGCTTGGCACACCCACCCGCTCGGCCAGACCCTAGTCGTCACCGCCGGTTGCGGCTGGGCCCAGCGCGAGGGCGGCGCGGTCGAAACCATCCGTCCGGGCGACGTGGTCTGGTTCGCGCCGGGCGAGAAGCACTGGCACGGCGCCACGGCCACGGCGGCGGTGAGCCACATCGCCATCCAAGAGAAGCTTGACGGCAAGGCGGTGGACTGGATGGAGCACGTGGACGACGCGCACTACCGCGCGTGACCACCGCCGGCTCGCCCCCTCCGGTGCGGGACCCCGATCCCCTGATCCTCACCGCCGCGTTCGATCCCCGCGCGGCGGCACTGTTCCAGGAACTGCGGGAGCGGCATTTCCCGCCCGGCCTCAACATCGTGCCCGCGCACCTGACCCTGTTCCACCACCTGCCGGGCGATGGCTACCCCGCGCTGGTCGCGAGCCTGCGCGGGCTGTGCGGCGCCGAGGCCGCCATCCCGTTCGCCTCGGGCGAGGTTCGCTTCATCGGCCGGGGCGTGGCGATCGCGGTTCGAGCCGAGGCGCTGGTCCGGCTCCGGGGACGGATCGCGAAGGACTGGGACCGCCGTCTCACGGCGCAGGACCGGCAGGGTTTTCGCCCGCACGTCACCGTGCAGAACAAGGTCGCGCCCGCCGAGGCCCGCGCCCTGCAGGCCAGGCTCGCGGCGGAGCTGCCGCCCGTCACGGGCCACGTGGTGGGTCTGCGCCTCTGGCATTACCGCGGGGGGCCGTGGGAGGCCGCGGGCGAGTTCCCGTTCGCGCCGCCGGCTTGACCCCCCGCGTCAGGCCGTGTTGCCCGCGTCCACCGTCATCACCGTCCCCGTGATGTTGCGGCCGCCGTCGCCCAGCAGGAACGCCACCGTGCGGGCCACGTCCTCCAACTCCGGCAGGCGGCGGAGCGCGCTGCGGCGGGCCACCTGCGCGCGGGCGTCGGCGTCCATGCCCGCCGTCATCTCGGTGTCCATGAAGCCGGGCGCCACCGCGTTGACGGTGATGCCGAGCCGCCCCACCTCGCGCGCCAGCGAGCGCGTGAAGCCCAGCATCGAGGCCTTGGTCGCGCCGTAGGCCGACAGGCCGCTGTAGCCCGTCTGCGCGATGATCGACGACACGTTGACGATCCGCCCTTCGCCCACGGCCATCATCTGCCGCACCACGTATTTCGTCAGCACCAGCGGCGACAGGGTGTTGAGCCGCACCAGCGCCTCGATCTGCGCCGTGTGCATGGTGCCGAGCAGTCCCTGGGTGCCCAGCGCCGCGTTGTTGACGAGCCCGTAGATCGGCCCGAAGTCGCGGCGCACCGCGGCCACCAGCCCCGACAGGGACTCGATGGCGGCGAGGTCGCAGGGCACGAACGCGACCGCGCCGCCGGCCGCCTCGGCCTGCGCGGCCGCGAGCGCGTCCGTCGACGTGCGCGCCACCGCCACCGCCCGGTAGCCCTCGGCCGCGAGGTGCCGCACCAGCCCGAGGCCCAGGCCGCGGCTTCCGCCGGTGACGAGCACGTTACGCATGGCGGGCGAGCTTTCCGGCCGCGGTGACGGCGAGGTGCGGCACGAAGCGCAGGGTCGCGGGCACCTTGTGGGTGGGCAGGTGATCGCGGCAGCGCCGCAGCAGGTCGGCGCGTAAGCCCTCCTCCGGCTCCGCCCCGGCGGCCCCCGTCAGCACCACCTCGGCCACCACGATCGCGCCCGTGATGGGGCTGCGGCGGGCCTTGACGAGCGACATCCGCACGCGGGCGTCACGGTTGATCACCGCCTCGACCTCCTCGGGATGGACTTTCAGGCCGCCCACGTTGATGACCCCGCTGCGCCGCCCTACGAAGTGGAACCGGTCGCCGCGCCGCTCCACGAGGTCGCCCGTGTCCACGAAGCCGCGCGCGTCGCGCAGGGGTTCGGCGCCCTGGCCGAGGTAACGGCTGGCGGCGCGGGGCGAGCGGATGCGCAGCGTGCCGTCCTCGACCGCGAGGACGAGGTCGCCCGCCCGGTCGAGCAGGGCGGCCGGAAAACCTTCCAGCCCGTCCGTGACCTCAAACCCCACACCCGCCTCCGTGGACGCGTAGGCGTGGCCGACCCGGGCCGTGGGGTAGGCCTCGCGCAGGCTGTCGAGCACCGCCTGGTCGGCGATCTCGCCCGACAGGCGAATATAATCGGGCGACACCGCGCCCGCTTCGGCCGACATGAGCACCCGCCGCCAGTGCGAGGGCGTGCCGGTCAGGTGGGTGACGCCCGCGTCGCGCAGGCGGTGCAGGTGGGCGACGAGCGGTTCGTCCGGATCCGACAGCACCAGCGCGGTGCCGCCCAGCATCGCGCGGAGGAAAATCTGCAGGCCGCCGTAGCGGCGGATGTCGTAGAACGTGGCCCAGGCGATGGGCCGTCCGGACGGGGTCGCGGCGGGCCGGATCGCGCCCGTGAGTGCCGCCAGGGTGTGGGCCACGAGCTTGGGCCGCCCGGAGGTGCCGGAGGTCGCCATCACCCACTCCGTTCCACAAGCGGGTGCCGCGGCGCCGTCGAGGGGCCGCAGCGGGAGGCCGCAGGGTACGACGGGGAGACGCAGCTCCTCGAAACCCGCGGGATCGAGGTCGGTGACGACCCGCTCCGCTCCCGCGTCGGCCACCAGCGCGGCGCGGAGGTCGGGCGGAAGGTCGGGCGGGCACAGGACGATGCGGCCCGCGAGCCCGTCGAGGTCGACGAGCGCGGTCGCGGCCGCCAGCTGGCCGCCCGTGGCGAGCAGCACGGAGCGGCCCGCCAGCTCCGCGCGCGCCGGCCCCAGCACCGTACCGCGGGCGAGGGCGGCGAGCGGCACCGCCGTCCTGGCCAGGATGGCCGCGTCCCCACGCGGCGCCGCGGCGCGCAGCGCCTCGCGCAGGGTCGCGGTGGTTGTCATCTCAGGCGGCCACGGCCTTTGGCGCCGCGGCCTCGTAGAAGCCGATCAGGTCGCCGAGCGTTACGGGGAAGTAGATGTCGTCCGACGCCGTGAAGGGATCGAACCCGACCGCGTCCTCGAGCCGCGCCACCAGGATCGCGAAACACAGCGAATCGAGGCCGGAGTCGAGCAGCGGCAGGTCGTCGCTCAACGGAGCAAGCATTTTGCCGTGTTCGGCCGCGACGGTCTTGAGTTGTTCAAGTATCGTTAACCGTATCGTCATCGGATCGGCGTCCCTCATCTTTCCTTGACGAGGGCTAGACTAGCGTCGGCTGGTTAACAAGCGCAGCCACCTCCCGTGGTGAACCATGTCTTCCACCGACCGCGTGCGCTGCCGCCCCATCGCCGAGGCCGACCTTTCGGCGGTGGCGAGCCTGCTCACGCGCGGCTTTCCGGCACGGTCCCTCGCCTGGTGGACGCGCGGGCTCGACCGGCTCGCGCGGCGGGACCCGTCCCCTCGCGTTCCGCGCTTCGGCTACCTGCTGGACGCGGGCGGGAGGATCGTGGGCGTGCTGCTCCTGATCTTTTCCCGGTCGGATCGCGGCGGGCTGCGCTGCAACCTGTCGAGCTGGTACGTCGAGCCCGCCTTCCGCTCGCACGCCGCCATGCTGAGCCTGGTGCCGCTGCGGCACCGTGAGGCCACCTTCCTCAACGTGTCGGCCGCGCCCAACACCTGGGCCACGATCGAGGCGCAGGGGTTCCGGCGCTTCACGGCCGGGCAGGTCGTGGCCTGTCCGGCGCTGGCGCGGGGCGGCGAGCGGGGTCTGTCGGTGGAGCCCTACCGTCCCGGCCTGGCGCTGCCCGAGGCGGACCTGCTGGCCGACCACGCGGCCTGGGGCTGCCTCACCCTGGTGGGCCACGCCCCCGACGGCCTGCACCCGTTCGTGTTCCTGCCCGCCCGCGCCCGGCAGGGCCGCCTGCCGCTGCCCGGCGTCCAGCTGGTCCACTGCCGCTCGCTCGCGTCCGTGGCCCGCTTCGCGGCCCCGCTCGGCCGCGCCCTGCTGCGTCGCGGCACGCCGCTGCTGCTCGCGGACGCCGATGGACCCGTGCCCGGCCTGCCAGGCTGGCTCTGGCGCGACCGGGCGCGCAAATACGTGAAGGGCCCAAACACCCCCCGCCTGGGCGACCTCGCCTACACCGAGTTCACCATCTTCGGGCCGTGAGGCCGGGCAGGGTTCTTCAGAGGCTGGTTGAGAACTTTGCCGTGAGCGGTACGGTGCGGCTCACACTGTCGAATTGAACCGACATATCGATTGACAATGTCGGTCCAAATCGACACTGCCTCCCAAGGAGGTTGGAGATGCGCAACACCGTCACGGTTCCCTACGAAGTCGCGGACGCCCTTCGCACGATGGGGTCGAATCTCCGCAAAGCACGGCTTCGTCGAAACCTCACGATCGAGGAGGTCGCGCAGCGGATCGGCGTTCACCGCGAAACACTGTCGATGGCCGAAAAGGGCAGCCCAAGCGTGTCCATCGGCACCTACGTCACGGCCATGTGGGTCTATGGCCTCGCCAAGCAAGCCAAGGAGCTGTGCTCCCCGGAACAGGACCTGGAAGGGCTCGCCCTGGAGGAGGCCGACGCTCGCAAACGGGCGTATCCCGGAACGGGAGGGATGAGCAATGCCTTCTAAGGGCTGCTACGTCTACATGACGCTCCCCGGTCAAATAGAGGCCGTGGTCTGCGGCTACTTCGAAATACGAGACGGCCGCGATGGAAGCCAGGTCGGGCGGTTCATCTACGGAAAGAGCTACCTTGACCGCGCCGACCGGGTCGAGATCGACCCGATCCGCCTCAACCGCCTCGTGGGCCAAGCCGTGGACTACGCGGGCACGTCACCGGTCTTCCCGGCGCTCCGCGACGCGTCGCCTGATGCGTGGGGGCGCCTGCTGATCGACCGCGAGATGGGCGGCCAACCGGACGAGATCGAATACCTCCTGCATTCCCCCGACGACCGCGCCGGGGCGCTGGGATTCGGAAACGCCCCGATCCCCCCGGCACCCAAGCGGGAGTTCAACAAGACCCTGCAGCTCAAGGCGCTGATGGACATCTCCGATGAAATCCTGAAGGGCGAGCCGCTGAAGGACACGCCCGAGGTCCGGCAGATCCAACGCCTCCAGCTCGTCGGGACGTCCATGGGCGGGGCCCGGCCGAAAACAGTGGTCGAAGACGACGACGGCGTCCTGTGGCTCGCGAAATTCAGCCGCCCGGACGATGCCTTTGACAATCCCCGCGTGGAGCACGCCATGCTGCTCCTCGCCGGCGAGTGCGGCCTGTCGCCCGCGCAATCCAAGGTGGTCACGGTCGGCGACCGCCCTGCGCTCCTTGTCAAGCGCTTCGACCGCGAGAAGGTCGAAAACGGATACCTTCGCCATCGGATGATCAGCGCCGTCACCGTTCTGGACGCGAGCGACTCTTCGACGGATCGCGCCCGGTGGTCCTATCCGCTCCTTGCCGACGAACTCCGCCGCCTCGACATCGACCAGGCCAACTCCAGACGCTCGCTGTTGCGGCGCATGACGTTCAACGCCCTCATCTCGAACGTCGACGACCATCCCCGCAACCACGCCCTGATTGCCGACGAGCGCGGCTGGCGTCTATCGCCCACCTACGACGTGGTGCCGACTCCGCTCGTAGCCTTGGACGGCAGAAGCTTGGCGATGCAGGTAGGCGCGCACGGACGGTCACCCACCAAGGTCAACATCCTGAGCGAATGTGGCCGCTTCGGCCTGAGGATGGCGGAGGCGGCGGACATCGTGGACGAGTTGTACGACCTCATCAGCGAACGCTGGTATCCCCTGTGCCGGCAGTCGGGCGTGAAAGAGAGCGACTGCAAGACGATCCGGAACGCCTTCACTTATCCGGGGTTCGATTGGGATCGCCGTGACGTTCCCGACGAAAACCACGAACCATTCCTGAGCTGAACATCGGTACGGTGCCGTTCATTCGGGAGCAAAGGAAAATCCGTTTGGCTGCCAGATTCGGTGCGATCCTTCCGAGGTGAGTACAGCCGGCGAACGGTCGCTCTGCTGGCCGAGAAGGACGTCGCCCAAATAGGCCAGGCCTTCCCCCTCAATTGCACCGCGATGGCCGGCTTGCTCGTCCGACGCATCACCCATCCATTAGTCTCGAACAGACTTTTAGCGTTAACAGCGACAGGTCAAGCCCCGGTCGACGAAGTCTTCACGGTTTGCGTCGTCCAGTCGGCCGCGAATCCAAAGCCCGGACCCCGCCCGTCATGCACGAGCCCCTCGCCACCCGCACCGCCGCCGAAGTGCTGGTGGACCAGCTCGTCGCCAACGGGGTGCGCCACGTCTTCTGCGTGCCGGGCGAGAGCTTCCTGGGCGTGCTCGACGCCTTCCATGACCGCGACGTCACCGTCACCGTGTGCCGCCAGGAAGGCGGGGCCGCCATGATGGCCGAGGCGGTTGGCAAGGCCACGGGGCGGCCGGGCGTGTGCTTCGTGACGCGGGGGCCCGGCGCCACCAATGCGTCGGCCGGGGTCCATGTGGCCCACCACGATTCCACGCCCATGATCTTGTTCGTGGGCCAGGTGGAGCGGTCGGTGCGGGGCCGCGAAGCCTTCCAGGAGATGGACTACCGGGCGGTGTTCGGCACCATGACCAAGCTCGCGGTGGAGATCGACGACGCCGCCCGCGTGCCCGAGATCGTCGGCCGCGCCTTCGCGACCGCGCTCAGCGGGCGGCCCGGCCCCGTGGTGGTGAGCCTGCCCAAGGACATGCTGAACGAGCGCGTCGCGGTGGCCGATGCCCGCCCCGCCCGCGCGGTCGAGACGGAACCGGGCGCCGACGAGCTGGAGCGGCTCGAAAACCTGCTCGCCGCGGCCGAGCGTCCGCTGGTGATCCTGGGCGGCACGCGCTGGACGCCCGAGGCCTGCGCGGCCGTGACCCGCTTCGCCGAGCGTTTTCAGGTGCCGGTCGCCACCAGCTACCGCCGCGCGCCCCTGTTCGACGCGCTGCACCCCGGCTACGCGGGCGACGTGGGCCTGGCCCCGAACCCGAAGCTCGTCGCCCGCGTGCGGGACGCCGACCTGCTCGTGCTGTGCGGCGGCCGGTTCGGCGAGATCCCCAGCCAGGGCTACGCGCTGCCCGGTCCCCCCGCGCCGGGCCGCACGCTGGTGCACGTCTACCCCGAAGCATCCGAGTTCGGCCGGGTGTTCCAGCCCGACCTCGCGATCCACGCGACGCCCGTCCGCTTCGCGGCCGCGCTCGACCGGCTCCGCCCGCGGACCGCGCCTGGCTGGGCCGGGACCACCCACGAGGCCCACGCCGACTACACCGCCTGGTCGGACACACCCACCCCGCAGCCGGGCGGCGTCAACCTCGGTACGGTGGTGGCCTGGCTGCGCGACAACCTCAACCCCGACGCCATCCTGTGCAACGGCGCGGGCAATTACGCGGCCTGGATCCACCGCTTCTACCGCTTCCGCCAGTTCGCGACCCACGTCGCGCCGACCTCCGCCTCCATGGGCTACGGCATCCCGGCGGCGGTTGCGATGGCGCGGTTGCACCCCGGCCGGACCGTGGTGTCGCTTAACGGCGACGGCGACTTCCTGATGAACGGGCAGGAGTTCGCGACCGCGGTGCAGTACGATCTGCCCATCGTCGCGATCGTGGCCGACAACGGCAGCTACGGCACGATTCGCATGCACCAGGAGCGCGAATACCCCGGCCGGGTGGTGGCCACCGACCTGCGCAACCCGGATTTCGCGCTCTACGCCCGCGCGTTCGGCGGTTTCGGGGCGACGGTCGAGCGCACGGACGAGTTTCCCGCGGCCTTCGCGGCGGCCCGCGCCTCCGGCCTGCCCGCCATCGTCCACCTCAAGATCGATCCCGACGCCATCACCCCGGGCCTGACGCTCACGCAGATTCGCGCGCAGGGCCTAGCTCGGCGCGGGCAGTCGGAATAACCCGACGCTGCTCGAACCCTGACGCGCAATCAGGCCGCACACAAACCCGCTCAGGCTCCCGTCCTCCCCGCCTCGCGGTCGAGCAGCACGCGCTTGCGCTCGACGCCCCAGCGGTAGCCCGACAGCGAGCCGTCCAGGCGGATCACCCTGTGGCAGGGGACCGCCAGCGCGAGCGGGTTGGCGGCGCAGGCGCCCGCGACCGCGCGCACCGATTGGGGTGAGCCGATCGCGCGGGCGATGTCGGCATAGGTCGCTGTCCGCCCGAGGGGGATCGCGCGCAGCGCCTCCCAAACCCTGCGCTGGAACGCCGTTCCGCGCACGTCGAGCGGCAGGCTCAGGGCTGTGCCCGGCGCGTCCGCGAGGCCCACGACCTGCGCCACCACCGCCTCGAACCCCACGTCGCCACCCACGAGCGTCGCCTTGGGGAACCGGTCCTGCAGGTCGCGCGCGAGGGCATCGGGATCGTCGCCCAGGGTGATGGCGGCCACGCCCCTCTCGCTGCAAGCGACCAGGATGGCGCCGAGCGAGCACTGGCCGACCGCGAAGCGGAGGATTTCCGCCGCGCCGCCCGCGCGCACCCGGGTCGGCGTCATGCCCAGCAGGCCCGCCGACGCCGCGTAGAAACGCCCGCTGGAGCCGAAACCCGCCCCGTAGATCGCGTCCGTCACCGTGCCGGCCCCGGCGAGCTCCGCCCGGACGCGGCCCGCGCGGCGTTCCGCCGCGTAGGCTTTGGGCGTAACGCCCGTCGCGGCCTTGAACTGGCGGTGGAAGAAGCCTGGGCTCAGTCCCGCCGCCGCGGCCAGGTCGGTCAGCGTCGGCGCGGTCTCGGAGGCCGCGATGCGCCGGCACGCCGCGGCCACCACGCCCGCGAGGTGCTCGGGGCGCGACGGTCCCTCGGGGTTGCAGCGCTTGCACGGGCGGAACCCCGTCGCGCGGGCTTCCGCGAGGCTCGCGTGCAGCGCGACGTTCGCGGGCCGCGCGGTCCGCGACGCGCAGGACGGACGGCAGTAAACGCCCGTGGTGGCCACCGAGTACCAGAAAACCCCGTCGGCCTCCCGGTCCCGCGCCAGCACCCGCGCCCAGCGCGGATCGGTTTCGACGGTCGGCCTCGTGAAAGCCCCTGCTGCGAGGACTTGTGTCATGGATCGGCTCCTTGGATGGCGTGACCGGAACCCTGGCCGTCGCGGCCCGGACCCGCACTCCGTCCCTTGCTCGCGAATTCGAAAAGGGGTTCGGATCGAACCGTAGGCCCGCCTGGCCGGGCGGGTCCGCAGCCGCTCCGCTCGCTTAAACGGGCGATGCGAGCATGGGATCGCTTCGCGGCCATTCCCGCCTCGGCGGTTTCCTTTGTAAGAAGCGTCGCATCCGGCGCAAGATGGACCGCGACACCGCGTGGCCGTCTCGACAGGCGGCGGGGCAGGGGTGAGCCCCAGGAACGGAACGCGCATGCTCGGCTCCACGGGTACGATCGAGGGCGTCGCCCACGTCATCCAGGTCGCGCTGACGCCGGTGTTCCTTCTCTCGGGCATCGCGTCGCTGCTGGGCGTCTTCTCGACGCGCCTGGCGCGCGTGGCCGATCGGGTCGATTTGCTGTCGCAGAAGCTGGACATCGCCGAGGGCGTGGAACTCGCGAAGCTGCAGCGGCGTCTGGCCTACCTGCGTCGCCGGTCGCACGCCCTCGACGCGGCGGTGCTGCTCGGCGCCGTCGCGGGCGGCGCGACCTGCCTCGCCGCCTTCCTGCTGTTCGTCGGCACCTTGCGCGACAGCACCGTCGAGAGCCTGCTGTTCACCGCCTTCGGCTTCGCGCTCCTGTGCACGGTGGCGTCCCTCACGGCCTTCCTGGTCGAGATGCTCATGGCGAGCCGGGGCATCCGCGACCGGGTCGATGACCAGAAGCGCGCGCGGGAGCCGGTCCGGAGCGGGGACGGGACCCCTTCCCCTGGCGAGGCGAGGGGCTAAACTCCGCCGTTCTCTCGATCTGAGAGCGGAAGGATTTGGGATCATGACCCTGGCCGCGACCGGCCCCGACCGGCCCCACGGACGATCGCACCCGCCCACCGGCGTGCTGCGGCCGCGGTTGTCGCGGCGGAGCATCAAGGGAGGTCGGAAGGTGTGCGCCACGGTCGCGATGGCCATCCTCCTCGCCTCCGGCGCGGGCCAGGCACGGACGCTGCAGGAGCGCTTGCAGACGGCCTGCGCCGACGACGTCCGAAGACTTTGTCCCGACAAGGCGGCCGGTTCCGACGACCTGAAGGCCTGCCTGCTGGTGAACCGGCCGCGGGTCAGCGCCCCGTGCATGACGCTGGTGGACGCTTCGGAGTAGAACGGATGCGAGGCCCTGAGTCGCGGGCGGCGCGGCGAACCGGATGTCATGAGGGAGCAGGTCGTGTCCGAGCCGAAACTGGACGATCGGGACCCCAATTTCGCGGATCTTCCGGCCAAGGCGGCCGGGGGCGCGATGGTGGCGGCCGGCGCGTTGCTCGCCGTGACGTCGTTGGCCGCCGTGACGCTGACCGCGACGGGCGCGCATTTCGGCCTCAACCTTGTTCGCGCCGCGATGCCGCGCGTCGGCCGCGCCGGGCTGCTGAAGGGCCGCGGGCGGCTCCCGTGACGCCGGTCCGGCGCCTCGCCGCCTCCGCCGCGGGTGTCCTGCTCGCCCTACCTGTCTTCGCCCTCGCGGCCGAGGGGGACGCGGCCAGGGCGGAGGCGGCGCAGATCGCGGTTCTGGCCGAGCTGGCCCCCCTCGCCTGCCCGGACATCAAGGCCGACGACGCGGCCGTGACGGCCTTCATGGCCCGCGCGCAGATCAGCCAGCGCGACCTTTCGACCCGCTACCGGAGCACGGCCATCGCCATGGTGAGCGCCCTGAAGCAGTCGACGGAGCAGGACAGGGACGCGGCCTGCGACCGCATCCTGCAGCGCCTGGGCGAGGACGGACTCGGCCTGGTGGGCGAAGGGGGATCGGATGGAACACCGTAGGACGGAAGGGTGAGACGGCTTCGCATCCTGGGCGCGGTCGCCCTCATCGCCGCCTTGGCCGGGGCGCAGGCGGCCGACCTGAAGAGGGTCGACGCGGCCTCGATGCCCGCGCTGGACGTTTGCCCGAATGGCGGGATCAGGCTCGCGGGAAGCGACGCCTGTCTTCGCCTGGGCGGACGGGTGCGGGCGGAAACCACGGTGTCGAGCGGCAGCGCCTTCCGATCGACCCTGACCCGCGGTCGCGGCACGACGGCGGGCCTGCGCACGGTCGGGACCGTCTCGGCCGACGTGCGCGTGCCGACGGAACTCGGGCCGGTGCGGACCTATCTGGAGCTCCGGTCGGCGGCGGGTCGCGCCGGCCGGTAGGCCGGGCGTCCGTCAGCCTCGGTCGACGCGTGGAGCCGATACCTCGCTTGACGTGCGACGGTGACTCAGGACGAAATACCTCGCGCGAGCCCGATTTCGATCACGGTTCTACATTTCCGAGACGAGCGCCCCCATGGATTTCCGGAATTCGGCGCATACGGCCGACCTTGTCCCCCAGCGCGATTGCGGCACGTGCGCGCTTTGCTGCAAGGTCTACACGGTGGCGGCCGTCCCGAAGCAGGAGGGGATCTGGTGCCAGCATTGCATCGTCGGGCAATCCTGCAAGATCTACGCTGAACGGCCCACGGACTGCCGGGACTTCTACTGCCTGTGGCGGTCCGATCCGACGCTTCCCGAGGCCTGGAAACCGGAACGGTGCAAGTTCGTGATCACCCTGGCACCGTCCACGGGCTATACCTGCGTCCAGGTGGACCCCGGCTTTCCGCAGGCGTGGCGCCGCGAGCCCTATTTCACCGGCCTGACTAGGTGGTCCGAGAAGCTGCTGGCCCGGCGGCTGCACCTGATCGTCTTCGTCCGCAACCAGGCGACGCTGATCATGCCGAGCGAGGCCGTGCCGATCGGCACGATGTCGTCCGAGGACGGGTTCGTGGTGCGGGAGCGGCTGACCGCCCAGGGCAAGCGCTACGAGGTCGAGCGGGTTCCCGGACGCCAGGCTCCGGCGGCGTAACCCGAGGCCTCGGCCGCGAGGGCGTTTGCGGTTCCGGCCGTCTTCGACCCGATCAACAGCGTGAGCCGGGCGCGCAGGCCGTCAGCTCGGACCTGACCGACAGGCTGGACGGGGGAGCCGGCGAATGCCGCGGCCACGCCACGGGCATCAGCATGGCGCACAGCGCGATGAGGACCACGAGGACCGCCGCGGCGGTTCCCGACAGGCGCGGGGCTGGGACGGGCGCGGGATTGTTGTCCGGACCCGCGGGAATTGGGGGAAGGAAACAGAGCATGGCCACCTCCGGTCGGATGCTATCGCGCCCGGGCCCGGTCCGCATCCCTGCCACGGTGCCACGGTGCCGCGGTTCGGCGCAGCCGGAGGGTAAAACCGGCCGGCGGAGGCGGTCTCGACGTCCGGCCCGCAGCATGCCATGCTCGCCGCATTATCGACGCATCTTTTTCAGTCACGAGCCCGTTCATGCCGACCGATCTCACCCGCGCGCCGCGCCGGCGCGCCCCTTTCGACGTCGTGGCCATCCTGACCCTCGGCGCGGTCCTGACCATCGTCGTCCTCGGCCTGGCCGCGGTCAACCACGAGACCAGCGTGCGGGCCGGGCTCGAACAGCGGACCGCGATCGAGACGGCGGAGCGCTAAAGTCTGGCATCTCGCGGCCGCCTGTGTCAGCGGTCGTTTCGATGCCCGACACGACACCGATCCTTCGCGAGCCGGTCTGGACCCGGCGCGGCACGCCGCCCTACCGCCGGATCAACGCCGCGCTGTTCCTGGCCGGTCTCGCGACCTTCTCGCTGCTCTACTGCGTGCAACCGCTGCTGCCGGTCCTCTCGGCGGCGTTCCGCGTGGGGGCGGCGCAGAGTTCGCTCGCCGTGTCGCTCACCACCGGCTTCCTCGCCGTGTCGATCTTGGTGGCGGGCGGCCTATCGGACCGGCTCGGCCGCAAGAGGGTGATGACCGCCTCGCTGCTGTCGGCCGCGCTCCTGAACCTCCTGGTCGCGGTCGCACCGGACTGGCCCCTGCTGCTGCTCGCCCGCGCCCTGGAGGGCGTGGCGCTGGGCGGCGCGCCCGCGGTCGCCATGGCCTACCTGGCCGAGGAGATCCATCCCGGCGGCCTTGGCTTCGCGATGGGGCTCTACGTGGGTGGCACCGCCATCGGCGGCATGGCGGGGCGGATCGTGACCGGGCTGGTGGCCGAACCCTTCGGCTGGCGCGCCGCGGTGGGCGCCATCGGGCTTCTGGGGGTGGCGGCGGCGCTGGGCTTCGCGGCCCTGCTCCCCCCGTCCCGCAATTTCGCGCCCGGGCCGCGACTGGGCCTCGGAGCGCACGGCGCGGCGCTGCTCCGCCATTTCGCCCACCCGGGCCTACCCTGGCTGTTCGCCTCGGGGGCGCTGCTGATGGGGGCGTTCGTGACGCTCTACAATTACGCGGGCTTCCGGCTGCAGGCGCCGCCCTACGACCTCGACCAGGCCGAACTGGGCGCGGTGTTCACGCTCTACGCCATGGGCACGCTGGCCTCGGCCACGGCGGGGGCCGCGGTGGACCGGGTGGGCCGGGCCCCCGTGCTGGCCGGCGCGGTCGCGCTGCTGGCCCTCGGCATCCTGGTGACGCTGCTCCGCCCGCTCGCCGCGGTGATCGGTGGCATCGCGCTGTTCACGCTGGGCTTCTTCGGCGGCCACGCGGTCGCGAGCGGCTGGGTGGGACGCCTCGCGGGCGCCGCGAAAGGGCAGGCCGCCTCGCTCTACCTGCTGTCCTACTACCTGGGGTCCAGCCTGCTCGGGTCGGTTGGCGGAACGGTCTGGCAGGCGGGCGGCTGGCCCGGCGTGGCGGGCTACATCGGCGCGCTGCTGGTCCTGCAGGGCGCCGTCACGCTCCGGCTCTGGCGTCTGCGGGAGCCTCTGTTGGCCTGATCGTTCCGCTGACGTCAACGGGGCACTTGCGACCGCCAGCCTCGGCATCGTGCCGGGCTGAAGCGCGCCGCGAGCTTCTGGACGGAGGGGGCTCGCGTGGCTTACGAGGTTTCACCGTCTCGCCCGGACCATCCGCCATGAAGCTCGGATACACGATTTTCTACGTCGACTCGGTGGCCGACACCGTCGCCTTCTACGAGCGGGCCTTCGGGCTGGAGCGGGGAATGGTCACGGAAGCGAACGAGTACGGCGAGATGGAAACGGGAGCCACCAAACTGGCGTTCGCGGCCAACAGCTTCGCGGGCCCGCTCACGGGCGTGCCATTCGAGCCGGCCGCTCCCGGCAAGCCCGCGCCGCCCGTCGAGCTCGGCCTGGTGACGGAGGCGGTGGAGGCGGCTTTCGAGCGCGCCGTGGCGGCGGGCGCCGTGCCCGTGAAGGCGCCGGCCCGAAAACCCTGGGGGCAGGTGGTCGGCTACGTGCGCGACAACAACGGGTTCCTGGTGGAGCTCTGCGCGCCGATGGGCGGCTGAGGCGTCCTTGGCTTCGCGGCGGGAGACCGTGGACTATCTCATCGAGCAGATGGGCGGACCGCCCGACGTCACGGCGCGCAAGATGTTCGGCGACTACGGCCTTTACCGCGACGGCCGGATGGTGGCCCTGGTCTGCGACGACCGGCTCTACATGAAGCCGACCCCGGGCGGCCGCGCCCACGCGGGCCCGGTCGAGGAGGCGCCGCCCTATCCCGGCGCCAAGCCCTGCCTGCTGATCCCCGGCGAACGCTGGGAGGACGGCGACTGGCTGGCCCAGCTCGCGCGCGTGTCGGCGGCGGAACTGCCGGCCCCGACCGGGAAGAAACGCGCGGCCGTCGCGATATCCGAACGGAAAGCGCGATAGCGAGGGACGGTCGGCCACGAAGGCGATGTCCGTTGGCCGCGTCTCGGCTCCGCAAGGCCGTCCGTCACAGCACCCGGCCCACGTCCGTCCGATTGAAATCCTCACCCACGTAGAGCAGGCGGCACTCCCGTTCCTTCGCCACCGCGTAGGCGAAACAATCCCCGAAGTTGAGGCCGGCCGGGTGGATGCCCTTGCCCCAGAGCGCGTAGGCCCGGGCGATGCGCCGCGCGGTCGCCTGCGTCACGGGAGCGACCTCGAAGCCCAAGCCTTCCACAAGGCGGTCCATCTCGTCGCCCACGCCGCGCCTCCCCGCGACGATCCTGGCTTCGGCGACCGTTCCTGCGGAAATCACGAGGTCTTCGCTCCCGGTGAGGGCTGCGATGCAGCCTTCCGCCTCCGGCTCGCCCAGAATGACGGCCATCAGCGCGGAGGTGTCGACCGCGATCATTCCGGAAGGCCGTCCGCGCCGTAAAGGTCGTCCTGGCTTCGCGCCGCGCTCGCACCCGCTTTGGCGGAGCCGGAGGCTCGAACCGCATCGAGCAAGGCGCGTCGAGCGGCACCGTTCGGTGTCGGCCTGACCGGCACGAGGCGAACGGCTAAGTGACCGTGGCGTGTCAGGACAATGTCGTCACCCGCCTCGGCGCGCCGCACCAGCTCGGTCAATTGCGCTTTGGCTTCGGAGATGGGGATGTTCATGCGATGAAATTAGACCATCATCTGGTTCAACTCAACGGGTCTGATACTCGGCTGAACCCTCACCGTGGCAGGAGCACCGCTTTCGTCATAATGTCACACGGTCGGGCGACATCGGGGAGCGCGCGAACCGATCAGGGGTGATGATGACCAAGCGACGAGCCCGAACCGCCACCGCCGCCGTGGCCCTCCTGGCCCTCGTGAACCAGCCCGTGCTGGCCCAGGATGCGCCCGCGCGCCCCAAGGTCACCGCCCAGCCCGATCCAACGCCCGCGGTCGCGCCCTACGTCGCGGGTCTTGCCGCCGATCCGGTGCTCACCAACGACCAGATGGCGGCGCTGATCCGCAACAAGGTCAAATACGTCTTCGTGATCTTCAACGAGAACCACTCGTTCGACAACGAGTACGGCACCTTCCCGGGCGTCGACGGGCTCTATTCGGACGGGCAGCGCCCGCGCGCCGCGGCCGACACGCCCGGCTTCACCCAGACCTACACGGACGTGAACGGGGCCTCCGTGGCCGTGCAGCCGTTCCGCCTCGGGCCGGAGCAGAACGCCACCGTGCTCGACAGCGTGGACCACAGCCACAAGGGCCTCGCCAGGAAGCTCGACGTGGTGGGCAACGATGCGCGGATGGACCAGTTCGCGGCCGACGAATACGCCAAATACGCCAAGCCCGGCAACAACATGGCCCAGGCGCAGGGCACCCAGTTCGCCCGCCTCGTGATGGCCCACACCGATTGCGACACCACGCCGTTCTTCTGGAACTTCGCCAGCCGCTTCACGATCTTCGACCGCATCTTCGCCACCGAGGACACGCCCTCCACCCCCAACGCCATCGCGATGATCGCGGGCCAGGCGGGCGAAACGCAGTGGGTCAAGCACGCGGCCGACGCGGCCTCCTCGCTGCCGATGTCGGGCACGATCAACGGCAAGACCTACGCGGGGAACGGCACCCCGCAGGTGGCCCCGATCGTCAACGACCCCAACCCGTTCTACGGCTCGCAGTACGATGCCACGGCGGGCGACCGCCAGCCGACCTCGCCGCAGGAAAACTACGCGCCGGGCAACGTCGCACAGAACCTCACCTTCGCGACCGTGCCGCTCACCGCCATGGGCAACGCGGTGGCGGCCCGCACGAAGCAGGACCCCAATCCCGCCCTCGACCTGCCGGATATCCAGAAGGACATCCCATTCATCCAGGGGCTCGACCGCCTGCCCGTCACCTGGGGCTGGTACCAGAACGGCTACGACCTGGAGCCGAGCGACGCGAACGGCGTCGCGAGCCACACCACCTACGTGGCGCACCACCAGGGCCCGCAATATTTCGGCTACCTCGCCAACAACCCCGAGGAGCGCAAGAAAATGCACGGGCTCGGCGACTTCTACGCCGACGTGGCCCACCACGCGCTGCCGAAGGCGGGCGGCGTGTTCTACATCCGCGGTGGGTTCGGCAACATCCGCGGCGCGACGCCGCCCATCCAGAACCGATCCTACCCCGACCCGAACGGGCTCACGCCCGACGAGGTCAAGACGATCGCCACCACCAAGTTCGGCGACGACGACCACCCCGGCTACTCGGACCGCCAGATCAGCGAGGCCATGGCGGCGGAGGTCGTCAACGCGGTCGCGGCCGACCCCGTGCTGTGGAGCCAGAGCGCCATCGTGCTCACCTACGACGAGTCGGACGGGTTCTACGACCACGTGCCCCCGCAGATCCTGTCCTGGGGGCCCGACCACCTGCCGCTGGCGCGCGGCATCCGGGTGCCGCTGATCCTGATCTCGCCCTACGCCCGCGCCCACGCGGTGTCGCACGCCGAGGGCGACCACAACGCGGTGATCGAGACCATCAACGCCATCTTCGACCTGCCGCCCCTGTCCTCGCTGCCGGATGAGGCGGAGGCGCTGAAAGCCGGCGACTCGCCCGCCTTCAACGCTTTCGGGCCGGAGGGCTTCCACCAGACCCACCTCGGCCCGCGCGACACCAATTCGCCGATCACCGACAGCCTGCTCTCGGGCTTCAGCCCGCGGCGGCTGCGCGGCGAGGCCGACCCGCTCCCCGCCGACTACGCGACAACGCCCGCGGAGGCGCTCTACAGCCTGCCGCACTACGGCGGCCAGGGCTGCAAGACGATCGGCGTCGTGCCGGAGGATCAGCGCCAGGGCATCGCGGCCCCGCCGCCCGCGCATTTCAATTCGCTGCCCTCGACCCTGCCGCAGTTCAACTGAGATGCCCGCCGCCCGCGCGACCCTGCCCCTGCTCGCCGTCGTGCTTGCCGCCGCGCCCGCGGCCCACGCGGGCCCGGTGCTCGACCGCGTCCGCGCGACCCGCACCGTCCGTTGCGGCGCCTCCGAGCGGCCCGGCCTGTTCGAGCAGGCCGAGGACGGCGCCGTCAGCGGCCTGCTGATCGACCTGTGCCGCGCCGCGGGCGTGGCGGCCGCGGGGTCGGGCGTGACCGTCGCGGCCCACGTCTACGATGCCGACGACACCTACGACGCCGTCCGCCACGGC
>CAXTFJ010000054.1:20038-29849 GCA_964243405.1 uncultured Lichenihabitans sp.
TCACCGGCGCCGAAGTCGTCGAGGGCAGGCTCGGGGGCGCGGTCCTGCCCGGCCCGCCGGTGTTCTACGAGACGTCGGCCGTCATGGTGCCGGGCGGCGCGCCCACCCGCACGCTGGCCGACCTCGCGGGCCTGCCCATCTGCTTCATGCAGGGCGAGCCGGCCCACCACCACCTCGAGGCCGTGCTGGCGGCCCGGCACCTGCCGTTCGTGCGGATGGGCTACCAGGAGCCGATCGAGATGGACGACGCCTTCGACGCCGGGCAGTGCAAGGCCGCGGCGGGCGCGGCCACGACGCTGGCCGACATCCGGCGGGACGGCGGCCCCACCCGCCGCGGCGCGCGCCTCCTCGCCGAGCCGCTGGCCGTGACACCGATCTTCGCCGCGACGGGCACGGCCGACGCCCAATGGGCGGCCGCGGTCGGCTGGACGGTCGCGACCCTGGAAGCAGCCGACCGCCCGGAGGCCGACTGGACGGCGGGCGGTCTCGACAGCCTGCCGCTCGATGCCGCGGCGCTCGGGCTCGCGCCCGGCTGGCAGAAGGTGGTGCTCGCCGCCACCGGCTCCTACGCGAGCCTGCTGCGCCGCCACGTCGGCGAGGGCTCGACGCTGAACCTGCCCGCCGGGCCGAACGCGCTCGCCGAGGCGGGCGGCCTGCTGTCCCCGCCCTCGGCGGAGTGAAGCGGGCAACCATCCGACTCCCCGTGGCATTGTCCGACGTCAGGGCGAGGGCTCCGCCCCGACCGGCGAAGGACCACGGCGCGATGCAGCAGATGAGCCTCGCGCCCGCGGGCATCCTGGCGCGGGCGGACGCGGCCGTCCCCGACGGGTCGCGGGTCTACGCCATCGGCGACATCCACGGGCGGGCCGACCTGCTCGCCCGCATGGCGGACCTGATCGCCCGGGATTGCCGCGAGCGGCCCTGCCGCGACGCGCTGACGGTCACCCTGGGCGATTACATCGACCGCGGCCCGGGCTCGGCGCAAGTCATCGACCGCCTCGCGCGCGGGGATGTCCCGACCCCGCTCGTGTCGCTGAAGGGCAACCACGAGGAGCTGTTCCGGCAGTTTCTCGGGGGCGAGTTGAGCCTGCCGCACTTCTTCCGCAACGGCGGCGACGCGACCCTGCAATCCTACGGGCTCGACCCGTGGGCGCTGGGGCGCGGGCCGTCGCGCGCCGCCGCCCGGCAGGTGATGGCCGCGATGCCCGACGCCCACCTGTCCTTCCTCGACGGGCTGCGGACGAGCGTCTCGCTCGGCGGCTATTTCTTCTGCCACGCGGGCGCCCGGCCGGGCGTGCCGCTGGACAGGCAGGACGAGGAGGACCTGCTGTGGATCAGGGAAGATTTCCTCCGCTCCGACCACGATTTCGGACAGGTGATCGTGCACGGCCACACGCCCGTGCCGGAGCCCGAAGTAAGGGTCAACGGCATCGATGTCGATACAAAGGCGTTCGCGAGCGGCACCCTGACCGCCCTGGTGCTGGACGGCGCGGAGCGGCGCTTCCTGCAGGCGCGGGCGTGAGGCTGCCCGACCCGGATGGGTGAAGCCGCATGGCTGGCGGTTGCGTCCGACAACCCCGTGTCGTCCCGGGCGGAGCGGTAGCGGCTATGCCATTCACACGTCTCGGCACCTGCAGATTTCGCCCTTCTCCCGCCGGGGCGGGAGAAGGTGTCCGAAGGACGGATGAGGGTGGGGCCACGCGCGACAGCCCCCTCATCCGCCCTGTCGGGCACCTCTCCCCGGAGGGGCGAAGGACAGAACAGCCCAGCCGTGAAGATGTGTGAATCTTACGGGCGAAAGCGGAAACCCGGGACCCACCCGCGCGCGGAAAGATAGGTCCCGGCTCGAAGGTCGGGACGACGGAGTGGAGCGATCCCGCCCTACGGCTGCGCGGGCGGCGGGCTCGCGGAGGCGATCGGCGGTGGCGCGGGCGGCTTGCCGGTCCCGGGATCGTTGAGGAAGCGGAAGAAGGTCGAGTCGGGTGCCAGCACCAGCCGCGTGTTGTCCGATTTCAGGCCCGTTACGTAGGCCTGCATCGAACGGTAGAAGGCGAAGAAATCCGGGTCCTTGCCGTAGGTTTCGGCGAAGATCTGGTTGCGCTGCGAGTCGCCGTCACCGCGCGCCTGGTCGGCTTTGAGCTGGGCGTCGGCCTTGGTCACCACCACGTCGCGGTCGGCTTCCGCCTTGATGGTCTGCGCCTGTTCGGAGCCCTTGGCGCGGAAGTCGGCCGCCTCGCGGCCCCGTTCGGACTTCATGCGGTTGAACACCTGCTCGCTGATCTCGCGGGGCAGGTCGACGCGCCGGATGCGGACGTCGTTGATGGCCGTGCCGAGCTTGGCGGCCTCCTGGTCCACTTGGCCCTTGATCTCCACCATCAGCTCGGCGCGTTTGTCCTTGATGATCCCCGCGTAGGTCGCGTCGCCCAGCACGCGCCGCACCGCCGAGTTCAGCACGGAGGCGAGTTGGTTGTCGGCGCGGTCCACCGTGCCCACCGCCTGGTAGAATTTGAGCGGGTCGGCGATGTGGTAGCGCACGAAGGCGTCCACGATCAGCCGCTGGCTGTCGGAGGCCAGGATCTCCTCGGGGGGTGATTCGAGGTCGAGGATGCGGTTGTCGAGCCGCACCACCGTCTCGACGAAAGGCTCCTTGACGTGCAGGCCCGGCTCGGTGACCACCGCCTCGGCCTGGCCGAAGCGCAGCACCAGCGCCTGGCGCGTCTGGTCCACGGTGTAGAGCGCGTTGGCGGCCACGAACAGGACGAGGACGAGCGCGACCAGGGCCGCGACGATGCCGGCCCTCACTGGCCCGTCCCCTGCGCTGCCGCGGGCGCTTGCGGCAGGCCGCCCAGCGGCAGGTAGGGCACCACCCCTCCCTTGGTGTCGAGGATGGTCTTGTTCGTGCCGCTCAGGATGTTCTCCATGGTTTCGATGTAGAGGCGCTGCCGGGTCACCTCCGGGGCCTTCCGGTACTGTTCGTAGACCTGGTCGAAGCGGTAGGCCTGCCCCTTGGCCTCCTGCACGGTCTGCTCGCGGTAGGCGTTCGCGTCCTGCTCGATGGCGGCCGCCGCGCCGCGCGCCTCGGGCACCACGCGGTTCTGGTAGGCCTCGGCCTCGTTGACCTGCCGCTGCTGGTCCTGCTGGGCCGCGGTCACGTCGCGGTAGGCGCCGACCACGGGCCCGGGCGGGCCCACGGACAGGAGCTGCGTGGCGAGGACCAGCACGCCGGCGTTGTAGTTCTTGAGCGTCCCCTGGATGAGCTCCTCCGTGTCCTGCTCGATCTTGCTGCGGTCGGAGGTGAGGATGCCCTGGAGGTTGTAGCGGCCCACGATCTCGCGCATGGCGCTCTCGGCCACCGCGCGGATCGTGTCCTCCGGGTTCTGCAGGTTGAAGGCGAAGTTCTCCGGGTGGGCGGGGTCGATCTGCCAGATGATGCGGAACTTCACGTCCGCGATGTCCTGGTCGCCCGTCAGCATCAGGCTGTCCTCGGCCGGGTCGACCGGCGGCTGGAAACCCGAGCGCCGCAGGTCGTCGCGCGCGCTCGACCCGATGTCGATGGAGTTGCGGTCGGTGACGGGGAGTTTCACGACGCGGCCGATCGGGTAGGGCCAGTTGTAGTTCAGCCCCGGCGCGGTCTTGCCCGTGTAGGCGCCGAACACGCGGTTGATGCCGACCTCGTTGGGGGCGATCTCGTAGAAGCCGCTCGCGAGCCACACCACGGCGATCAGCAGCACCACGGCCGCGATGCCGAGCAGGCCGGGACCTGTGCCGCCCGGCATGAAGCGGCGCATCCGCTCCTGGCTGCGGCGGAGGAACTCCTCCAGGTCGGGCGAGGACGGGCCCGACCGCGGTCCCTGGCCCCAGGGTCCCGGATTGCCTGGCTTCCAGCCGCCGCCGTTGTTGGACCAGGCTATCGACACACTCTTCACCATGGAAACGAACCTGAGCCGCCGATAGGGGTGGCGCCGGGGCCGGCGCGGCCCGCGTGTGTAGCAACTGGCCTCCGGCCGGGCAAACCGCAACGCGTTGCGGCGATGGGCCCGCGATCAGCGGCGCGCGTAGGTCACGAACGCGAACGCCGCGTCGTCGCGCTCGCCCCGGGGCTGGGGCGCGCGGTCCGTCTCGGCCCAGAGGGCGGAATCGACGGGCGGGAACAGGGTGTCGCCCTCGGGCGCGAGGTCGACCTCCGTGAGATGGAGCGTCTCGGCCCGATCGATCAGCGCCGCGTAGAGCGTGCCGCCGCCCGCCACGGCGATCTCGGGCGCGCCGGCCTCGCGGGCGAGGGCGGCGGCCCGGTCGAGCGCGTCGGCGAGGGTCGCGGCCGTGACGGCGCCCTCGGCCCGGAAGCCGGGATCGCGCGACAGCACGACCACGGGACGCCCGGGCAGCGGGCGGCCGATCGAGTCCCAGGTGCGGCGGCCCATCAGGACCGGCTTGCCCATCGTGACGGCCCGGAAATGCCTCATGTCGCTCGCCAAGCGCCAGGGCAGGGCGTTGCCGGCCCCGATCACGCGGTTGCGCGCGACCGCCGCCACCAGCGCGAGCGGGACGCCGCTCACGAGACGGGGATCGCCAGCCGCGTCAGCGCGTCGCCGGTCACCCGGCAGGTGGTCCAGCCGTCCATCATTTCGGCGCCGTGCCGGCGGTAGAAGTCGATCGCCCCCGCGTTCCAGTCGAGCACCGACCAGCTCAGCCGCGCGAGCCCCTCGGCCTGGCAGCGCACCGCGAGGTGGCGCAGCAGGGCGCGGCCGACCCCCTGGCCGCGGAAGGCCGGGCGCACGTAAAGGTCTTCGAGGTAGAGCCCGTGCCCCCCCTCGAAGGTGGAGAAGTCGTAGAAGTACAGCGCGAAGCCGGCGGGCTCGTCGCCGCACTCGGCGATCTCGCAGAACACGCGCGGCACCTCGGCGAACAGCGCGGCCGCCAGCCCCTCGGGCGTGGAGCGGACCTCGTGCGACAGTTTTTCGAACGCGGCGAGCTCCGACACCAGCGCGAAGATCAGGGGGGCGTCGCCCGCCGCGGCGGGCCGGATCGCCGGGATGGCGCTCATACCGCCACCTCGGCCTGTATGGCGGGATGCGGGTCGTAGCCCTCCACCGAGAAATCCTCGATGCGGTAGCCGTCGATCGAGTCGGGCTTGCGCGTCAGCCTCAATCGCGGCCAGGGTCGCGGCTCGCGCGCGAGCTGCGTCCGCACCGCGTCCGCGTGATTGTCGTAGACGTGCACGTCACCTCCCACCCAGACGAAGTCGCCGCGCTCCAGCCCGCACTGCTGGGCGATCATGGCCTGCAGCGCCACCGCGCCCACCCAATTGAAGGGGCAGCCGAGCAGCAGGTCGACGCTGCGCTGGGTCAGCATCAGCGACAGGCGGTTGCCCGTCACGTGGAACTGGTAGAGCAGGTGGCAGGGCGGCAGGGCCATCTGCGCGAGCTCGCCCACGTTCCAGCCGTGGAACAGCATGCGCCGGCTCGCCGGGTCCGTCTTCAGCGTGTGGATCAGGGTCGCGACCTGGTCGTGCTCGCGTCCGTCCGGGCCGAACCAGCGCCGCCACTGCTTGCCGTACACCGGGCCGAGGTCGCCCCAGCGCGCCGCGAAACCCTCGTCGGCGAGGATGCGCGCCTCGAACGCTTCCTGGCCGATCGCCTCCCCGGTCTCGCGCCGGAAGCGGTCGAGCGGCCAGTCCGTCCAGATGCGGACGTTCTGCTGCAGCAGCGGGCGGATGTTGGTGTCAGCGGTCAGGAACCAGAGCATCTCCCTGATGGCGGTCTTCCAGGACACCCGCTTGGTGGTGAGGATCGGCGCCGCCTCGGCCACGTCGAAGCGCAGCAGGGCGCCGAACACCGAGCGCGTGCCGACCCGGGTGCGGTCGAGCCGCGGGTCGCCGCGGTCCCGCACGTGGCGGAGGAGGTCGAGGTAGTCCTGCTCGGAGCCGGTCATCGCCCAAGTGGTACCATGCGGGGCTCCGCCCGCAAGGCCGGCGAGGGGGCGTCCACGATGCCCAGACTTACCCTAACGGAGAAAAGCCCTTGGCACCCCGACCGCAGTTGGGCGAAAACTAGAGCGGGTCTCAGGGGTGACCCGGACGGGGGCGACGAATGACCAGGCGCACGGTGGCGGCGTTCGTAGGGGCGGTGGTGATGCTGGTGGGCACGGCGGATGTCGCCGCCGCCAAGGCGCTGAGCCTGAAGCAGCTCAAGGACATCCTGTCCGACCTCGGCTATGAGCCGACGGACCAGGCCGACAACCGGATCTCGCTCGACGACCAGGGCCGCTTCAAGCGCGACATCCAGTTCGCGCTGAACGACGACATGACGGTCCTGAACATCTACACGCCCTTGACGGACATCGCCGACGACAAGAAGGCGGCCGTGCCCGCGTCCGACCTGCTCAAGGCCAACGACTCGACCGGGCCCTTCGCCTACGCGATCGTCACCAACGACGGGAAGGAGCGGCTCGACATCGAGGGCTATTTCGACACCGCCACGGTCAACAAGCAGATGCTCCGCCGCACCATCGACGCGCTCGTGAGCGCGCAGGACGAGGGCGAGCCGCTCTGGAACGACGACCACTGGGCGACGCCAACCGCGCAGAACAACCCGCCCAGGACATCGGATAAGACGCTGGACGAGGCGAAGGCCGAGTTCGACGCCGCCTGGGAGAAGAGCCCGCTGACGATCAGGCACGGGATGTTCGTGGCCGAGAAGCCGCAGGAATACGGCGGCTACGTCAAGCGGCCGGACAGCACGTTCAAGGCCGGCGAGACCCTCGTCAGCTACACCGAGCCCGAGGGCTACGTTTGGAAGCCTCTCGACGGCGATCTGCAGGCCATCGACCTGACCATGGACATGCTGCTGTCGGACAAGGATGGGGCCGTCCTGGCCGACCAGAAGGGTTTTGCGTCGAAATCCTTCAGAACGCACGGCAAGGCCACGTCGCTCTTCATGACCATGGACCTGAACGTCAATGGGCTGCCGCCCGGCGACTACCAGATCCGCTACACGCTGCACGACGCCAACAGCGCCAAGACCGCCGAACTGACGCTGCCCTTCAAGGCGGTCCCGTGACTGATCGGGGCTCAGGTTGCGCGGAGGGCCTTGAGATGGTGCGACGTCGATCCCTGCTGCGGGGCGCGGGGCTGCTGCGAGCCGTCGCGCTCGGATCGGCCCTGATCTCCGCTCCCTCGTGGGCGGCGAGCTTCGACTGCGCGAAGGCCGCGACGCCCGACGAAAAAGCGGTGTGCGCCAACGCCAAACTGTCCGATCTCGACGGCTTGATGGGCCGGGCCTACACCGCCGCCCGGGCGAAGGCGGACCCAGGCGATCGGGGGAAGGTGCTGTCGGACGCGCACGCCTTCCTGTCCCAGCGGCACGGCTGCGGTTCGGATGCGGCCTGCCTGACGTCGGCCTACGTCGGCGTGCTCGAGGACTTCGCCGGGTACGGCTCCGACGTCGAGGTTCCGGCGACGGTCAGCGCGCTCGACATGGTCGCGGCGGTGCCGGGCGAGAGCAAGGCCCTGCCGATACGGGAAGGGCAGTGCGTCGCGACCCGCATCGAATCGTTCGCGGGACGATTGGAGGGCGACACCACCTTCGAGAGCGGCACGTCGGTCGCGTTCGCCAACGAGGGCACGCAGGTGTCCTACGACAAGGTCCCGGCCATCATCCAATCCCATCCGGGCGACCGCGTGCTGATGTGCCTGACCGCGATCCCAAAACACTGCCCGCCGGGCGACGACCGCGGCCGCATGTACACGACCACCAACCTACGCACGCACGCGACCTGGTCGCTGCCGGTCACGCAGCACTCCTGCGGCGGAGCGTGACCGCAGTTCGGCGACCGCAGAAGCTGTCGTGAGGACGCTCGGTCTCGTCCTGCTCGCCGTGCTGACCGTGGTCAGCTTCGCACCGGTGGTCGGCCTCCTGGCCGCGGGATCGCTGGCGGATTGGGCGGGGTGCCAGCTGGACGAGGGCTCCCCGCATCCCTGCCTCGTGGCCGGCGTCGACCTGGGTGACTTCCTCTACACGGCGGGCGTCCTGGGATGGCTCATGTTCGTGACCTGGCCGGGCATGCTGGTGAGCCTGGGGCTCTGGCTCTGGCTGCTCGGCCGCCGTCTCGTCAGGCGAAGGACGATCGCCTGACGGGATGCCGGTCAACCCGGTCCGGACCGTCGCGCGGCGAAGAAGGCGCGCAGCAGGTCGGCGGCCTCGTCCGCCCGAAACCCGCCGTAAACCTCCGGCGCGTGGTGGCAGGTCGGCTGGCCGAACAGCCGTGGGCCGTGCTCCACGGCGCCGCCCTTCGGGTCCGCGGCCGCGAAATACAGGCGGCGGATGCGCGCGAAGGAGATCGCGGCCGCGCACATCGCGCAGGGTTCCAGCGTCACGTAGAGGTCGCAGCCTGTGAGCCGCTGCGACCCCAGCGCCGCGCAGGCCTCGCGGATCGCGAGCACCTCGGCGTGGGCGGTGGGATCGTGGAGCTCGACCGTGCGGTTGCTCGCGGCCGCCAGCACGGTGCCGTCCCGCACCACGACGGCCCCCACCGGCACCTCGCCGCGCCCGGCCGCGGCCCGCGCCTGCGCGAAGGCGCGGGACAAGGGATCGCTCGCCTCAGCCATTTCCCCAAACCCCCGCGCCTCTGCTATCACGACGCATGACCGACCGTCGCGACAAAACGCCCGCCCGCCCCGCGGGGCGGCGCTTCTCCGCCCTCAAACCACCGGTGCGCCGTGCCCCCCCGCCCGAACCGGACGAGGGCGAGCCGGCCGAGCGGGACCGGCGCGTCGCCAAGGTGATGGCGCGCGCTGGGCTCTGCTCGCGGCGCGACGCGGAGGCGTGGATCAAGGCGGGGCGGGTCGCGATCAACGGCACCATCCTCGACTCTCCCGCCGTCAACGTCGGCGCGGACGACGTGGTGACGGTGGACGGCGCCCCGGTCGGCCGGGCCGAGCGCACCCGGCTGTTCCTGTTCCACAAGCCGCGCGGCCTCGTCACCACCGCCAAGGACCCCGAAGGGCGGCAGACGGTGTTCGACGTGCTGCCGCCCGACCTGCCGCGCGTGGTCACCGTGGGACGGCTCGACATCAACACCGAAGGCCTGATGCTGCTCACCAACGACGGGGGGCTCGCGCGGATGCTGGAGCTGCCCGCCACGGGCTGGCTGCGCCGCTACCGCGTGCGGGCGAACGGAGAGATCGACCAGGCGCAACTCGACGCCCTGTCGGGGGGCGTCACCATCGACGGTGTCGACTACGCGGGGATCGAGGCCACCCTGGACCGCAACCAGGGCGCCAACGTGTGGCTCACCATGGGCCTGCGCGAAGGCAAGAACCGCGAGATCAAGCGGGTGCTGGAGCACCTCGGGCTGTCGGTGAACCGGCTGATCCGCGTGTCCTTCGGGCCGTTCCAGCTGGGCGACCTCGCGGACGGCGCCGTCGAGGAGATCAAGACGCGGGTGCTGCGCGACCAGTTGGGCGCGGCGTTGGCGAGCGAGGCGGGAGTCGACTTCGAGGGCCCGGTCACGGCCGCCGTGGTGACCCGCGAGGTCCAGGCCGCCAAGGCGGGGGAGCGGCGCGAGCGCCAGGCCCGCGACACCGCCCCCGCCGCCAAGCCCGAGCACAGTCTCAAGACGCCGCGGCGGCACGTGTCCAGCCTGCGCGCGGGGGCGGATGCTGAGGCGGCCTTCGGGCCGCGCCGCAAGGTCGCCCGCACCGCGACCGAGGATCGGCGCGGCCGCGCTGTCGCGGTGGAGCGCGTGACCGCGACGGGGCCCCGCCCCGCGGACGAGATACCCCCTAACCGCAACGCCCGCCGGTTCGCGCGGC
>CAXTFJ010000055.1:0-21636 GCA_964243405.1 uncultured Lichenihabitans sp.
TCATCGCCGACCGAGACCTCTCCATCGCCAGCGCCGCGTCCATCCTCGGCCTGAGTGCGCCCGACCTCGCCGCTCTGATGCGTGGCCGGACCGGCGACGCCTCGGTCAAGGATCTGCGCGGGCTCCTCGCGGCGCTCGACTCGGATCAGGCGAGGTCGCGCAGCGCCGCGTAGGCATCGGCCTTCACCGCCCGCACCGCACCGGTGCGCCGGTCTAGTACCACCCATTGTCCAGGGCCGGCGAAGCAACGACCCGCCGCGGTGCCGACCTCGGCCGCCCCACCTACGACCTGGACTGTCGACCCAGGTAGCGCCGCGCTGATCGAAACCGGGTCGACCGGATCGGCGATGCGCACGGCAGCGAGTTCCTGGGTGTGGTGGTGGACATGCATGAGCGTCGCCTCGACTTGGACGACCCGCAGGATCGCGCGCGAGACTTGCCCGAACTTGGAACGACGATCGCCATGCTGACCGCCCTTCAATACGACCGCCTGCCCGGCACGGCGCGCGCCATCGTCGACATTGACCGTTCCATCGCGGCCATCTGCAACCGCGTCGTTACCCCGTTCGACCCGGCACAGCGGACCGATTTGCGCGAGCTGCGCGCCGACCGCCGCGTGTTGACCACTGCTGCGCACAGCACCTGGGGCAAGCCGCTCCACAGCGACGGCACAGCGCGGGCGTGACCCCCATCCTGCACGCCGAGGACCGCTCGCTCGCGGTCCCGCCCGGCCGCAAGGTCGTGACCGGCTACGTGCACATCGACCAGGTCCGCTTCGGCTGCCATGCCCGCATGGCGCTGGCCGACGTGAAGGAGAAGTACGAGCGCCGCCTGCAGCTCGGCGACCATCAGCCCTGGCCGTGTCCGCGCGGCGAGTGGGACGGGGTCGCTGGCCAGTCGCGCTTCACCGTGATCGACGGCCGGCACGACGTCGCGGCCGCGATGCTGCTCGGCCAGGAATACGTGCTGGTCGCTTGGCCGGAGCCCGTGTGATGCCCGACCGGTCCGCGCGCTTCGTGATCCACCGCAAGAGCCGCCCGACCGGACGCCAGCACTTCATCGGCGTCGACAAACGACGGCGATACGGCGTGGTCGTCGAGCTGGATCGAGGCCCGTTCGTTCGACAGCGCTGAAGCCGCTCTCGACTTCATCAATGCCCGCCTGGGCGACCACGCCGCCGACGCCCGCGTCGAGCGCCACGCCATCCACTGAGGACCCACCATGCTGAAGCACGACGTCCAGACCGTCCGCGAGGACGAGCACACCTTCACCCTCGACGAGGCCGAGATCGCCGGCATGGTGCGCGGCGTCGCGATGCGTGCGCTCAAGGTCAAGGACGAGGACCCGAACGTCATCGTGGGCACGCCCAACATCCAGGTCATCAGCGGGTCGGTCGCGGCCGTGCTGAAGGTGGTGATCAAGCAGGCCGACCCGGCGCCGGCGGTGGATGCGAAGGACGAGACCGAGGCCAAGCCTGCCGATGCGGAGCCCCCCGCACCGGTGCCCGAGGCTCCTGTCGAGCAGCCCGCGCCAGCGCCGGCCGCTGCTGATCCCGAGCCGGCCCCCGCTCCCGAGCCGGCAACCCCCGCCGCGTCAGCGCCCGCTCCCGCGATCCCGCCGGCGGCCGTGCCCGGTTTCGTACCGGGGTTCAGCAAGACGGCGTAACGTTCGGTGATCTCACTCCGCTTCGACCTGTCGTCGTTCGAGCGGAAAGCGAAGGAGATCGGCGGCGCTCTGGACCAAGTGCCGTTCGCGCTCGCCAAGGCCTTGAACGAAGCGGCCGACAGGACCCGCGAGGAGCTGATCTCCGAGACGTGGCCGCGGGGTGTCCAAGTCCGGAACCGCACGTTTCTGAAAGCCGCCCTAACGACCAAGGGCGCGCGCGCCACCAAGCGCAGCCTGCGGGTCGCGATCTACGATCGGCTCGGGCGCGCGAGCCTGACAAAGCACGAGACCGGCGGCGTGAAGCCGGCCCGGCGAAACCTCGCCATCCCGACGTCGAGGACGGTCCAACCGCGGCGGACCGGTAAGGGTGTCCCGAAGAACCTGCGCCCCGCCGCGCTGCCGAACGCGTTCCGTCAGGGCGACGCGATCTACCAGCGCGCGCCTGGCAAGAAACACGCGCACCGCAAGCTGATGTACGTCCTGGCTCCCCGCGCGCAGATCAAGGGCACCGTCCCGTTCCACCGCGACTTCGACCGGATCATGCGGCGGGAGATGTCCCGAGCGTTCCCGACCGCAATGGCGCGAGCGATGGCGACGCGGCGGAGATAGACCCCCACCCCTATCAGGGTCCTTCCCGGACCATGGTCGGATGGGGGGTACGCGCAACCGCACTTGGCCTCCGTTTCGCAGAGTTTCAAACGGGATTTTATATTTATGTCCGACCCCGAAAAGAACGGTCGGATTGTCAATCGCGCACAGCTCGCAAACCTTTGTAAAGTCTCGCTTCCCACCGTCGACGCGTGGCTCCGGCAGGGGTGCCCCGCGGTAGAGCGAGGAAGTAAAGGGCGCGAGTGCCGGATCGACATCGCGGCCGTGATCGACTGGCGCGTCCGGACCGCGGTCGAGGACGCCGTCTCCGGCATCCAGGACGGCGAAGGCAAGGTGTCACAGAAGGAGGCCGACCGCCGCCGCGCGGTGGCCAACGCCATCACGGCCGAGGTCGACGCTGACAACGCACTGAAGGCCGTGGTGTCCCGCTTCGACGCCGAGAGCGTCATGGCCGACTTCTGCCAGGCGCTCCGGTCGGGCCTGTCCAATGCAGGCTCCCGGATCGCGGGGTCCACGACGATGCTGACCGACCCGAACGAGATCCGGGACGTGTGCGAAGCGGAGATTAACCGCTCCTTCGTGGCCGCCGAACGCGACCTGGACGAGCGGTGGGCAGGCGGGACCGGCGGCGATGACGGCGACGATCTCGGACCGGATTGAGGCCCACCGCCCCGGCGACTACCGGAGCGGGCGCCAGGAGCTCCGCACGACGGCGCGCGGCCTGTTCGCCTCGGCGCTGGTCAAGCCACCCCGCATGACCGGCTCGCAATGGGCCGAGACGCACGGGCGCATCCCCAAGAGCACCGGCGCCGACAGCGGTCCCGTGGTGCTTTACGGCTACCAGCGCGAGCTGCTGGACGTCATGTGCGACCCGAGCCATCGGCGCGTCACGGTCATGAAGGCCGCCCGCGTGGGCTACACGCGCTGCTTCACGCTGGCGGTTGGCTACCACCTCCACCACGACCCGACGCTGTGCGCCATCGCCCAGCCCGTGAAGGAGGACGCGGAGGACTTCGGCGGGACCGAGATCGCGCCCATGCTGCGCGAGACCCCGGTGCTGCGCCGGCTGATGCGCCCCGCGCGCCGCGGCGAGAAGCCGGACAAGGCGACCTTTTTCAAGCTCTCCAACGGCGCCTCGGCCCGACTGGTCGGCGCCGCGGCCGACGACGCTTTCCGGCGCTACTCGGCCCGCTTCATGGCGGCCGACGAGATCGACGGCGACGGCTGGACGCCGGACTACAAGAGCCAGGGCGACAAGCTCGACCTGTTCTGGACCCGCGGCGAGAAGTTCTGGAACCGCAAGCTGGTGGTAGGCTCGACCCCGCTGCTGGAGGAGACTAGCCGCATCGCCAAGCTCTGGGCGCGTTCGGACCAGCGGCGCTTCTTCGTGCCGTGCCCGCAGTGCTCGGAGACCGCGGGCGAAGCGGACGGCTGGCAAGCTATCGACTGGGGCGGCAAGGACGCCCCGCACGGCATCAAGTTCGAGCACGCCGACGGTCGGGCGACCAAGGTCTGGTACGTCGGCATCTGCGGCTGCATCATCGACGAGAACCGCAAGGGCTGGATGGACGCCCGCGGCGAGTGGCGGCCCACCAACCCGGACGGCGACCATCCCGGCTTCCACCTGTGGACCGGCATGTCGTTGGACCTCAATGCGTCATGGACGGCCATCGTCCAGGAATGGCTCGACGCTCAGGCCGACCCGGTCAACAAGGTCCAGCCCTTCGTCAACCTGCGGCTGGGGCGGACCTACCGGGCGTCCTTCGGGCGCGAGGTCAAGGCGTCCCGCTTCCTGGAACGGGCTGAGCTGTACGGGGCCGAGGTGCCCGACGGCGTGCAGTACTTGACGCTGGGCGGTGACGTGCAGTCGGGCGAGGACGCCCGCATTGAGGGGGCTGTCTACGGCTGGGGCCGCGGCCTGGAGTGCTGGCTCATCGGCCACTTCGTGCTGCCGGGTGACCCGGCCGAGCGCGAGGTGTGGGCCAGCCTCGACCTGCTGCTCAAGCGCGAGTTCGCTAAGGCCGACGGCACAACGCTGAAGGTCCGGGCGGCCGCCATCGACTCGGGCGGTCACTACACGGCCGAGACCTACGCGTTCTGCAACGAGCGGCGAGCGCGTCGGGTGTGGGCCATCAAGGGGCGGTCCGAAAGCCTCGGCCGGCGGTCGCCGGTTTGGCCGCGCAAGCCGTCCTCGGCCCTGGGCAACGTGTGGTACATGATCGGCGGCAACGCGGCCCGCGATTTCGCCTATGGCAGCCTGCAGGCCGATAGGCCCGGCCCCCGCTTCGTGCACTTCACGGACCAGCCCGCCAAAGGCTCGCGCGCGGTCGACGAGGAGTTCTTCGAGCAACTGACGCGCGAGACCCTGGTGACCCGCAAGGGTGGCTTCACCGAATGGGACAAGCCGTCGAAGCCGCGCGAAGCATGGGTCTGCCTCGTCTACGCCTACGCGGCGGTGTGCGGCCTGCAGGCGCTCAGCAGCCGCTACGTCGCGTTGGGCAAGGTCAAAGACGAACCGGGGCCGCCCTCAATGGAAATGGAACCCGGCGATGGGGCCGCGGCCGCGGCGGTGCGACTGGCTCAAATCCTCGAAGCCGCCGGTAAGCCGGACGCCCAACCCCATCGCCACCAGCCCCAGGTGCAGGTGACCCAGCCCAAGCCCGCCGCGCCCAAACGCGTGCAGGAGTGGCTGCCCAAGAGAAGGCGCTCGCCATGGCTGTAGATTTGTCGGGCCAGATCGCCGCCATCCAGGCCGCCATCGGGGCGGGCGTGACCTCGGTCAGCTACGAGGGTAAGTCGACGACGTTCCGCTCGTTCGACGAGATGACCAAGACGGTGGCCTACCTGCAGCGCGCCCAGGCCCGCGCCAACGGCCAGCCGGTTGCGGCCGTAGGGCTCGCCAACTTCGATCGCGGCTACCGTCGTCGCGGACGCTGGGGCGGAGGGCCCTGGGGTCGATGAGCGGCGATGTGACCGCCACCGCCACCGCCACCGCCACCGCGGCCCGGCCGCGCAAGCGATCCTACGAGGCGGCGCAGGGCAGCCGCAACGGCGGGAGCTGGCTGTCGGCCATCCGCTCGGCCGACTCGGAGATCTACAACGAAGCCCGCACGCTGCGGGACAAGTCGCGCTGGCTGGTGCGCAACAACGTGTTCGCGGCCAAGGCTGTGGCGGCGCTGGCCTCCAACCTCGTGGGCGAGGGCATCGTCCCGCGGCCCGTGACGGGCTCGCCGGCCCGCGACCGCAAGATCTGGGATGCATTCCAGCGCTGGTCGACGCGCTGCGACCATTCCGGCCAGCTCGACTTCTACGGCATCCAAACCCTGCTCTGCCGCGAGATGATCGAGGGCGGCGAGGCGCTGGTCCGCAAGCGGCTGCGTAAGAAGAACGGTCGGCCGGGCGACGTGCCGCTCGAGCTGCAGCTGCTCGAGGCCGATTTCCTCGACCCCTTTCGCAACGGCATCCTGACCGAAGGCGCGCTGACCGTGCAGGGCGTCGAGATCGACGTCGCGACCCAGAAGCGCCGGGCCTACTGGCTCTACCCGTTCCACCCCGGCAACATGCCCTACTTCGTGCCGGGCGTGCCGATGATGTCGGCGCCCGTGCCAGCCGACGAGGTCCTGCACGTCTACGAGCAGCAGCGGGTGCAGACCCGCGGCGTGCCGTGGGGGACGCCGGCCTTCGAGGACCTGAACCTGTTCGCCGACTATCGGCTGGCCGAGGTGGTCCGCAAGAAGATCGAGGCCTGCGCGGTCGGCATCGTGTCGGGCGCCGAGGACGACAGCGAGGACGGCCTCGGGGTCCGCGACGCGGACAACAACGAGGTCGAACGCTTCGAGCCCGGCATGATCATCCGCGCGCACGGCGCCAAGACGGTCACCTTCAACGCGCCGACGGCGGTGGGCGGCTACGGCGAGTACCAGGTCAAGGCCATTCAGGCGATCGCGGCGGGTTACCGGGCGCCCTACGAGCTGATCTCGGGCGACCTGTCGTCGGTCAACTTCTCGTCCATGCGCGGCGGGCTGATCGAGTTCCGGCGCCTCGTCGGCACCATCCAATGGCAAGTGCTGATCCAGCTCGCGCTCCAGCCGATCTGGGAATGGTGGTGCGAGGCGGCCTTCCTCGCCGACGTGATCGACACGCCCACCGTGCCGGTCGAGTGGTCGCCGCCCAAGTTCGCCTGGGTCGACCCGCTGTCCGACGTGCAGACCGCCTCGCTCGAGGTGCGCAACGGCTTCCGGTCCTACCAGGATGTGGCGGCCGAGACCGGGCGCAACCCGGACGATGTGCTCGACGAGATCCGGGCCTGGAACGAGAAGGTCGACGACCTCGACATCGTCCTCGACTCCGACCCGCGCAAGACCAACGCCAAGGGCGTCCAGCAGCCGATCCAGCAGGCCGACGCGGGCGAGAAGCCCGAGCTCAGCCGCCCCAACAGGAACGCCCATGGCCGAGAAGACCGTCAAGCTCCCGCAGTTCGGGCGCGACGCCCAGGTGCGGGCGCAGAGCTTCGACGCGGACGCCAACACGGTGGAGATCGTCTGGACGACGGGCGCGAGCGTCCGCCGCTACGACTTCTGGGACGGCACCGACTACGATGAGGTCCTCAGCCTGGCGCCGGGCGCGGTCCGGCTCGGCCGCCTGAACGCGGGCGCACCCTTCCTCGACACGCACAGTTCCTACGGCCTCGACCACGTCATCGGCTCCGTGGTGCCCGGATCGGCCAGGATCGAGGACAGCCGCGGGCTCTGCTCGATCCTGCTCTCCAAGGCGCCGGGCGTCGCCGACACGGTGCAGAAGATCCGCGAAGGCGTGATCCGCAACATCTCCGTCGGGTACTGGATCCACAAGATCGTCAAGACCGAGGGCGACGACGGCACGGTCGCCCGGTGGGACGTGACCGACTGGGAGCCGCTGGAGGTCAGCGCCGTCCCGATCCCCGCCGACCCGGGCTCGCAAGTCCGATCCGAACAGCAGCAGGATGGTGCCGGCACGGCCGCGCTCCGCTCCTGCGTCCTCGTCACCCCCGATCCTCCGGCCTCTGTGCCGAAGCAGAAGGCCCGAAAGGAGCACCCCATGGCCACCCGCACCTCCGCCAAGCCCGCCAAGCGCCCCGCCAAGCGCGCGGCCGAGATGACCGAAGACGAGAAGCGACTCGCCCAGCTGCAGGCCGCAGAACGCGCGGCCGAGCGCGCTGGCGGCAAGCGCGACGACGATGACGACGACGACAAGAAGAAGGACGACGACTGCCCCGACGACGAGCGCGACGACGGCATGGACGAGGAGCGCGAGGGCAAGGAGTCGGACGAGGGCGAGGACGAGCCCGACGACAAGCGAGACGACGGCGACGAGGGCGCAGAGGAGGACGAAGGCGACGCGAAGGACGACAAGCGAATTGCCCCTGGCAAGCGCAAGGCCCTGACCGAGGCCGAGGTTCGCAAGGCCGCCGAGGCGGCGGTGCGCGCCGACCGCGTGCGCGGCTCGAAGATCCGCGAGATCGCCGCGCAGTTCGGCTACCCCAAGCTGGGCGAGCGCCACGCCAACGGCGAGACCTCGGTCCGCGCCTTCAAGGACCTCGTGCTGGAGCGCCTGGCCGAACGCCAGAAGAAGCGCGGCAACACGACCTTCGCAGCAACTGGTACGCCGGAGGCGGACGAGGCCAGGGGTGTCCGCGCCCAGGGTGGCCCGGCCCACGCCCGCGACTACGACAAGGGCGCCGACGAAGCTCGCGCCCTGCTCGGCAAGAAGGCGGCCTGACGCCTCCTACACGCTGACCTGACGATCCATCAGGCCCGCGCTCGTCGCGGGCTTTCTTTTGCCCGCTATTCCACGAGGACCCCCGATGGGCACCGCCAACGTCGTTTCCAGCTTCGACTTCACTTCGCTGTTTGCGGGTGAGTTTCCCGTCCGCCAGCGCACGGTCACGCTCGCTTCCGGTTCCAACGCGGTCGGCACGCCGCTACCGCGGGGCGCCCTGCTCGGCCGCGTGACGGCCAGCGACAAGTACATCCCCTGCCTCAAGACCGCGACCGATGGTTCGCAGGTCCCCGCTGCGGTGCTCGCCGCCGACACCGATGCCAGCGCCGGCGACGTGTCGACCGCCGCCTACTTCGAGGGCGAGTTCGCGGGCGAGATCATGACCTTCGATCCGTCCTGGACGATTCCCACCCTGCAGGCCGCGTTCCGGCAAGCTGCTTCCGCGATCTACGTCCGATCGGTCGGCATCCTCGGCTGACCGTCCCCCTCTCCTTCGACCCTCGCTGACCCTGGGCCCCTCGCGGGCCTTTTCCTTTGGAGCCCGCGTTTCCATGCCCATCAACTACAATTCCACCGCCCAGCTGCTCGGCGCCTTTGGCGTCCTCGACAAGGCGAAGCCTGTCCTGCTGAACCTGTTCTTCCCGATGGAGCAGATGTTCGACACGGAGGAAGTCGTGTTCGACCGCGTGCAGCGCGCCCGCCGGCTCGCACCCTTCGTCGCGCCGACCGTCGAGGGGCGGCCCCAGCGCTCGCGCGGCTACACCACGCTGAGCTTCCGGCCACCCTACATCAAAGAAAAGCACGTCATCGAGCCGCAGAAGATGCTCAAGCGCCGCGTCGGCGAGCAGCTGCTCGGCACCATGACGCCGGAGCAGCGCTTCAACCTCGCGCTGTTCGACAACATGCAGATCGAGGACGACCAGATCACCCGCCGCGAGGAGTGGATGGCCGCTCAACTGCTGCTCTCTGGCGCCATGACCTGCCAGGGCGACGACCACCCGCCGCTGCTGGTCGACCTCAACCGGAACGCCGCGCACACCGTGGCGCTCACCGGCGCGCTGACCTGGGGCTCGACGGGCGTCGATCCCTACCAGAACGTCCGTACCTGGGCGAAGACGGTGCAACGCAACTCGGGCTTCCACCCTTCCACGGTGGTGATGGACCCGCTCGCGGCCGACTTCTTCCTGCAGTCGCCCGGCGTGACCCGCGTGATGAACACCTTCCGACAGACGAACGGCAACGTCGACCTCGCCGGCAAGGTGACGGGCGGTGGCCTGGGCGAAGAGGTCAAGTACCTGGGCGGGATCGGCGAGTTCGACGTGTTCCAGTACCAGCAGCTCTACACCGACGACGCCGGTGTCGTGCAGCAGTTCATGCCCAACAACAGCGTCATCATGGGCAACGTGGTCGGCTGCCAGGGCATCCGCACCTACGGCGCGATCCAGGACGCCGACGCCGGGCTCGCGTCGCTCTCCCGCTTCCCCAAGGTCTGGAAGGAGAACGACCCGTCCGCGTGGATGTCCATGATGCAGTCGGCTCCCCTGCCGCTGCTCGGCTGGGTCGACGCCACCTTCGCCGCCACCGTCGCCTGAGCGGCCCGCCCGTCCCCTGAGGCGGCGCGTGGCGCCGCCGACCCCCACTCTTCCGAGGTTCCCATGGCCACCAAGACCATCACCGCGTCCGTTACGCTCCATGTCGAAGGTCCGGCGTTCAAGCCCTTCGTCTTCGCCGACTCCGGCATCGTCAAGGAAGGCAAGTACGACGTCGTCGAGGCCGTGCCCGGTACGTCCTTGACGCTCGACGCCGACGAGGCCGATCGCCTGATCGGACTGGGCCTGGCCAGCGAGGTCGCCGCACCCTCCGCTCCCGCGGTCGACGCCAAGCCCGCCAAGTGATCGACTTCGGCGCCCTCGTGCTCGGGCCCGCCATGGCGGTGTTCGGGCAGCCGATCACGGTGACGCCGACCGCCTCGAAACCCGGCGTCCCGCCCTACCCGGCCAGGGGCGTGTTCAGGGCCCAGGACGCGAGCCTGCAGCAGAGTGACGGCACGGTGGTGGCCACGACCGACTACACGCTTGGCCTCCGCCTGTCGGACTACCTCGTACCCCCGATCGCCGGGGACGGCATCGCGGTCGCGGGCTTCTCCACCCTGGTCGACCGCGTCCACCCCGACGGCCAGGGCGGCGCCATCCTCACCTTGAAGCGGATCGCCCCATGACCACCGAGGCGACCGCGATCCGTGACCGCATGTTTGCGCTCGCCCAGACGCTGCCAGGCTACACCAAGTTTCGGAAGGTACCGGTCCGCCAGATCTCGGTCGCCGACTGCCCGTGCGTGTCGGTCATCACCGCCGAGGAGGACGCGACCGCCGACGGGGACGTCACCGCGGGCCCGCCGCACTTCGTGCACGAGGCCTCCTACCACCTGTCCGTGCTGCGCACGCTCACGGACCCGCTCACCCTCGACGGCCAGATCGACGCCGACCTCGACGCGTTGCAGAACCTGATCCTGCGCGACGTGACGCTGAACGGCATGATCGAGGGCGTCGCCTCCATGCGGCGCTCGCGCGCCTACCCGCAAGACGGCGAGGCCTACTTCGTCGAGCTGCGCTTCGAGATCACGGTCCAGTTCCGGTCGCTGTGGAACCCGGTCATCCCCGACGCCTTCACAGGCCTGGATGTGGATTCGCGACCACCCGGGGCGACTGACTGGTCGCCGTATATCCCACTCACCATCGACGTCGAGGCCTCCTGATGCCCGCCAAGCTGTTCGTGAAGCCCGCCCGGCCGGGCATGGGGCTGCGCCATCCCGTGAGCGGCGTCCTGCCCGACCGCGGCAAGCGCTGGGTCGACGACACCTTCACCCGCCGTCGCATCGCCGACGGCGGCATCGCCATCGCCGAGCCGGACGCCGCGGGTCCGGATGCCGCGCCCGCCGGGGAGAAGTAACGCATGTCCGACATCAACTTTCCGACCTTCCCGGCCGGCTCGCAGTGGAAGATGCCGCTGTTCTGGCTGGAGACCGACCCGTCTCAGGCGGGCTTCGGCGAGCAGGCGCTCTACGAGCTCTATGTCGGCCAAGCCTTCCTGGGCGGCGGTGCGACCGTGACGTCCAAGTCCGGCATCGTCGGGACCGGCGTGGTGACGCTCGATCCGACCAGCCCCGTCCTGGCGGGCGCCGCGCTCGGCGTCTACAAGGTCACCTTCGTGTCCGCAGGGGTTTACTCGGTCGCGGCTCCGAACGGCGCGATCCTCGGCACCAATCCCGTCGGAGGCAACCCCTTCACGACTCAGATCAAGTTCTCGATCGCGGCTGGAGGCACGGCCTTCGCGGTCGGCGACGAGTTCGACGTGACCGTCACCGCCCTGGCCAAGGGTCTCGCACCCTATAACCTGCCCATCGCGATCGCCTCGGTGCAGCAGGCGCAGCAGCAGTTCGGCGTCGGCTCCATGCTGGAGCGCATGTTCGCCCGCGCCTTCGCCATCAACCCGGCCGGCGTGAAGTACTGCCTACCGCTGCCCGATCCCGCGGGCGCAGCCGCTTCGGCCCCCCTGGTGGTCACGACGGCGCCGACCGACAACGGCATCCTGTCACTCTACGTGGCGGGCCAGCGCGTGCAGGTCGAGATCGACGACGACTACACCGTGGGCGAGGTCGCCACCGCCGTCGCGGTGGCCCTCAACGCGGTTGCGACACTGCCCGTGACGGCGGCGATCGACGGCGCCAACGTCAACCGGCTGATCCTCACCTGCCGCTGGAAAGGCTTGACCGGCAACGACATCGACCTTCGGCTCAACTACGGCGGCACGCTCGCGGGCGAAGCGCTGCCGCCCGGGCTCGGCATCGCAATTTCGCCCATGGCCGGCGGTACCGGGACGCCCGACATGACGGGAGCCCTCAGCCTGCTCGCCGACGGGCCCTACGAGTTCGTGGGCCTGCCCTACACCGACACGGTGAGCCTGGGCTATTGGAACGCCGAGTATGGCTTCTCGGCGCTCGGGCGCTGGGGCTGGATGCGCCAGCTCTACGGCTCGATCTTCGCTGCCCGCCGCGACACGTTCTCCAACCTGTTCGCCTGGGGCCCGACCAACAACTCCCCCGTGATCTCGGTCATGGGCGTGGAGCCGACCAGCCCTTCGCCGGTCTGGGAGTGGACCGCGGGCTACACGGCCGCGGCTGCCGTGGGCCTGCTCGAGGACCCCGGCCGACCCCTGCAGTGTCTGGAGCTGACCGGCGTGCTGCCCGCGCCCAAGGCCGACCGCTGGACCATCACGGAAGCGAACGGCTTGGCGTCGAACGGACTTGCGGCCCAGCTGGTCGGGCCGAACGGCTATCCGCAGATCATGGTCGAGAACACCCAGTGGCAGGTCAACGCCGCCGGCGCGCCCGACCAGTCGTTCACGTTGGTCACGACGCTCGCCACCCTGTCCTGGCTCTACCGTCGGTTCAAGAACGCGATCACGAGCAAGTTCCCGCGCCAGAAGCTCGCCAACGACGGCACCAAGTTCGCCTCCGGCCAGGCGATCCTGACGCCCTCGATCGCCAAGGCGGAGATCATCTCGGAATACAACCAGGCCGAATACCTCGGCATGGTCGAGAACGCCGACCTGTTCGCCCAGAACCTGATCGTGCGCCGCAACAGCCAGAACCCGAACCGGCTGGACGTGGTCTACCCGCCCGCCCCCATCAACCACCTCCGGCAGTTCGCCGTCCTCAGTCAGTTCCGGCTCCAGTACCCGGACACGCTGACCGGCGTGAACCAGAACTGACCTTCCCGCCCGTCCCGTAAATCCGCCGCCTCCGGGCGGCCTTCCCCTGCCCGGAGCACACCATGGCCCGCGTCGCCGGCATCGCCTACCTCAAGGTCGACGGCACCCAGTACGACCTCGTCGGCAACTTCAACGCCTCGCCTTCCATGCTCGCCCGCGAGATGCTGGCTGGGCAGGACGGCGTCCACGGCTACAGCGAGATGCCGCGCGTCCCCTACATCGAAGGTGACATCCGCCTCGCCGCGGGTCTCACCGTGGCCCAGCTCGACGCCATGACCAACGTGACGGTCACGGCCGAGCTCGCCAACGGCGAGGTGGTCTCCCTCCAGCAGGCCGCGACCACCGCGGCGCACGTCATAAGCACCCGCGACGGCTCGGTCCACGTCCGCTGGGAAGGCATGAACGCGACCGAATTCCAGGGGAATAGCTGATGGCTGACGAGACCGCCGCGCCCGGCGCGCTGACCTACAGGCTCAAGAAGCCGATCGTCGCCCACGGGCAGACCGTCGACGAGCTGACCTTCCGGCAGCCGACCGGCGCCGACATCATCGACGTGGGCGAGAACCCGGTGGTGCTCGACATGAGCCGTAACCCGCCGCTCATCACCCACAACGCGCGCGCGATGGCGGCCATGATCGCGCGGCTCGCCGGCATCAACCCGGCCGCGCTCCGGCAGATCGATCCGACCGACTTCACGGAGGTTTGCTGGCTGCTCACCGACCTTTTTCTGCCGGCGTCGCTGACAACCTGATCGAGGCCGCGCTGCGGTTGGCCTTCATTTACAAGGCCGATCCCTTCGCCGTGCTGGCGAGGCCGCCGCACGCGGTCACGGAGGTTCTGCGACGCACCAACGACATCATCGACGACATGAAGGCCGCCTATGGCTGACCAGCTGCGCATGGAGGCGGTCGTCACCGACCGCTTCACCGAGCCGCTCAAGCGGCTGCAGGAGCGCCTGAACGGCGTCAAAGTACCGACGAGCGTCAAGGATGCCGGCGAGCACTTCGACGCGATCCGCGAGAAGGTCGAGAAGCTTTCCGAGGTGATGAAGACGGGCCTGGAGCCCGCGTTCTCCGGCCTCGGCATCTCGGGGCTCGCGCTGGGCGGAACCTTCGCGGGCCTGCTCCAGGCGACGCGCTCCTTCGCCGAGAGCACCGCCTCGCTCGAGCACTTGGCCGTCCAGACCGGGATCTCGATCAATCGCTTCCGCGAGCTCGACTCGGTGTTCGACAAGCTCGGCGTGAAGGCCGAGACGGTGAACGGGTCGGTCGTCACCTTCGCCCAGAACCTGCACGACATCCAGCGCAACCGCGGCCAGCTGTTCGGCTGGTTGAACGCCCAGGAGCCGCAGCTCGCCAAGCAGCTGCACGACGCCAAGTCGAACGACGATGCGCTCGGGCGCGCCTACGGCTTCCTGCAGCGGATCAAGGACCCGACGGAGCGGGCCGAGGCGGCTCAACGCATATTCGGTACGTCCGATATCGGGCGTATCGGCGAGCTTTCGCCCGGGCAGTTCCGGGGCGCGATCAGGAGCGCCGATGGCAAGCAGGGCTCCATCAGCGACGCCGCGGCCCAGGCCGCCAAAGACAACGAGAAGGCCAACGGCGACCTCCGCGACGCGCTGACGGGCCTGCGCGACGACATCGGTGCCAAGCTGACGCCGGCGCTGAACCGTTTCACCGAGGGCGTCGCGGGCTTCATCGCCAACCATCACTACGCGACCCTCGCGGGAGGGGCGGCGGTGAGCTTCGGTGGCGCCAAGCTGGTGTCGCACACTTTCCGTCGCCTGCTCGGCGGCAGGGGCGGTGCCGTGATCGAGGCCGCGAGGACCGCCAAGGGATCCGCCGCCGAACGGGCCGGGCGCGCGGCAGGCGGCCCAGCCAACGACAACTACGATTTCAAGGTCGCCAACGACAACGCGACGCCTGCGGTCGAGTCGGCGGCGCGCGGCTCGGTCGATCTCGGCACTATCGGCATGCTCTTCGAGTGGGCGCGGCAGCGCGACCTCGGGGTGACGCGGCGCATGGCCCGCACGATCAGCCGGATGCAAGCCGGTGCGGCCGGCGTCGACGAGGACCGGGCCACGCGGGCCCGCGCGGGAAACGCTGGGCAGCCGCAGAGCCAGATCGACCCAGCCCTCGAAGAACAGGCGCGGCGCCGGGCGCAGGAGATGCGGCGCGATCCGGAAGCCGCGCACGGCCGCGGCTTGCTCCGTCAGACGGCCTTCGGCGGCCTTGACGCGTTGTCCTCCGGCTCGGCGTTCGAAACCGCCATCGCGCGTGGCACAGCAGCTGGCGTCGTGAAGGGTCTCAGCGACTACGCGAGCGGGATCACCTCGGGCGCCGACGGCACGGCAGGCGGCGTCATCGCCGCGGCCTTCCACCCAGGTGGTGGCCTGGGGATGGGGCTCGGGGGCAACGACAACACGCCGATCGGGCGAGCCTTCAGGGCGGCCCGGGGCGCCGGTGGAGGATCTGCCGACCAAGCCGGCACGGGCGGCTCACGCTCCTGGCGCAACAACAATCCAGGGAACATCGAGTACGGGCCCTTTGCCGCGTCGATGGGCGCCTCGGGATCGGATGGCCGCTTCGCCGTCTTCCCGGATTACCTGACCGGGCGGAAGGCTCAGGAGTCGCTGCTTTTCGACAGCAAGGGCTATCGCAACCTCACCCTGGCGCAGGCCGTCGGCCGATGGGCGCCGGGCAGTGAGAACAACGTTCCAGCCTACATCGCCGCGATGCACGCGGACCCCAACACGCGCATGGGCGCCTTCTCGGGAGCCCAGCGCTCGGCCCTGCTCGATGCCATGCAGAAGCACGAAGGGTGGCAGGTCGGAACAGCGACTTCCTCGGTTGCCGATGGTGGCGGCAGCGCAGCCAGCGCCGTCGACCGCGCGATGAAGCTGCACGGCTTCAGCGCCGGGCAGGCCTCACGCGCCCTCGGCTCGAAGATGACCTTGGGCGAGTGGTGCGCCGACTTCGTGAACGGCGCCCTCAAGTCCTCGGGCATGAAGGGCGTCAACTCGTCGATCGCCAACTCCTTCCTGGCTTGGGGTCAGGAGGTCGGCAAGACCGCGGCACAGAAGGGCGACGTGCTGGTCGAAAACCGCGGTCGCGGTGTCGGTATGCCGGGCGGGCACGCTGGCCTGTTCACCGGCAACCGCCGGACGCGCAACGGCCAGCTCCAATTCGAGATGGTGTCCGGCAACTACGGCGACCACGTCAACGCCCACGATTGGACCGATGCCAACCGGTTGCACGTGCGCCGGTCCAACGCGGCGCTCGCCGCGGCCCTCGACCGCAATCGCGCACTGACGCAGGGCGGTGCCATGGGCTTCCTCGGAGCCGCCCAGGTCAACCCCGAGGGCAACGTGACGGTGAACCTGCACGGCTTTCCGCAGGGTGCGCGCCACAGCACGAGCGCGGACGGGTTCTTCAAGGACGTGAAGGTAAACCGCGGCCACGCGATGAGCGTCGCGAGCGAGGCGGACTGATGCCGAACGCCGCCGAGGTGGCCCAGGTCACGGTCAACGGCCAGATCTTCCGCGACTGGAAGACCGTGGCCGTGAGCGCGACCTATCAGCAGCCCGTGCGCCAGTGCGTGCTGCAGACGGTCGAGCCGGGGTCCTCCGGCACGGGCTGGGCCTCCCTCAGGATCGCACCCGGCGCTTCCGCGACCGTCGCGCTCGCGGGCGAAGCGGTGATCAACGGCAAAGTCTCGGTGCGGCAGGCCGCCTACAACGCCCAGCAGCACGGGGTGCAGATTGTCATCGTCTCGCCCGCCCAGGCCGCGGTGAAGAGCGAGGTGCAGGTCAACCCGGGGCAGTTCAAGAACCACACGCTCCAGCAGATCGGCAACAGCGTGCTGCAGCCCTTCGGCCTGTCGTTCTTGTTCCCCAACGGCACGCCGGACGGCGCCGACAAGCCCTTCCCCAAGATCAACCTCGGGGTGGGCCAGACGGTGTTTCAGTTCATCGAAAGCTTGGCCCGGCTCCGCAACGTCTACCTGCGCGACGACGCGAACGGGAACATCGTGGCGACCCGGGCTACGGGTTCGGAGGCGACCGCGGCCGCGCTGACCGAGGGCAAGAACATCAAGGCCGCCACCGCCGTCTTGCGCGACGATTACGTGCTGTCCCAGATCAGCGTCGCGGGGCAGCGGCCCGGCGGCGACAACGCCTACGGCGACGATGCGCGCGACGTGTCGGCGACCGCGCAGACCAACGCGGGCGACGGCACATCCAGTTCACAGACGATGCCGCACCCGGGAGACTCCGACGATGCCCGAATGGCCGCGGACCGCGAGATGGGCGAGAACCTCGCCACCACGGTCGACGTGTCAATCACGGTGCGGGGCTGGCTGCTCAGCGACGGCAGTTTGTGGATCGACCACCTGGGCGAGCCGGTGAATGTCGTCTCGCCCTTTCTGTTCCCCACCGATTCAATGACGCTCTACCTGCGCGGCGTCACGCACCGGCAGGCCGATGGCCGCGACCAGGGCACCGAGACGCAACTCGACCTGTGCCTGCCGAACGGGCTCGGTGGTCCGCCGGTGCAGAACACCGGGGGTGGCGACGACGCCTTCCCGCCCGCAGCCCAGGCCGCCCAGCCCGATCCGCCGGACGCCGGCCAATGAAGCGCTCCTCGACCCGCAACGCCTCCGACCGGGTCGCGCTGACCGCGGCGCGCGCCACGCTGGACGCGGCCGACGACACGCACCTGATGCAGGAGGTCCAGCTCCGCCTGTTCCACGGCGAGCAGGCCGACACGATCGAGCACTTCCACCCCTACGGCTTTACCGCGGTCCCCAAGAAGCCCAGCAAGGACTCCTCGGGCGTGATGCGCAAGGCCGAGGCCGTGGTCCTGTTCCAGAACGGATCGCGCTCGCACCCGCTCGCCATCGTGATCGGCGATCGGCGCTATCGGCTCAAGAACGGCCAGGAGGGCGAGGTCGCAGTCCACGACGACCAGGGCCAGGTGGTGCACCTGACCCGGTCCGGCATCGTGGTCGACGGTGGCCCGAGCAAGCTGCCGGTCATCGTCCAGTGCGGGAACGCCGTGACGGTGACCAAGGACGGCAAGATCTGCGCGCAGGTCGGTGGTGCGAAGGGACCGGCGGCCGTCGTCAAGGCCGATGCTGCCTACATCGGCGGCGACCCGGACCAGGGCGGTACATTCGATTTCGTGCTCACCGCGAGCGGGCCGTCCACCACCGCGAAGGCGAAGATCGGCTGATGCCCCTTCCTCCCGAGTCCTGGCGCGCGAATCTGCGACCCGCCTCATTCCGCGGCGCGGGTTTCAAGGTCGACGTGGCCGCGCGCGGTGGCGGCCGGCGCACGACCGAACACCAGTTTCCCAAGCGTGACGACCCCGAAGCCGAGGACATGGGCCGACAGGCCAAGAAGTTCACCCTCACGGGCTATGTGATCGGCGAGGACTACACGGCCCAGCGCGACACCCTGATCGCCGCCCTGGAGACGGAAGGCTCCGGCCTGCTCGTCCACCCGACCATGGGCGAGTTCCTGGTCAACCCGGGCCTGTTCGGCACCACCGAACGACGCGAGCGCGGCCGGATGGCCGAGTTCGAGATGGAGTTCCTGGAAGCCGGCAGCCAGTCCAGCACCTCCGCGCAGACCGACACGCAAGGCGCGGTAGCGTCTTCCGCCGCTGACGCGTCCGACGCCAACGCCCAGAGCCTCGCCAACAACCTAAACGGCACGCCCACGGCCGACGCCTCGAGCGTGATCGGCTCGGGGGTCAACAACGCGGGCTTCGGGTCGGTACCCGCCGGCCTGTCGTCGTCCGGCTTCGCGGGCCAGCCGCTCTTCTCCGACTAACAAGGTCCGGCCGATGACCAAAGCCGACCTGACCGAGGCCACCACGGTCCTGCGGACGCTCCTGGCCGCCTTGGCCAAGTCGGTCAGCGGCAACACCGGCGTGGCCGGGGCCGACTTCACCTACGCGGTCAGCGTGGTCGAGGCAGGCGCGCCTTACGGCGTCGCGGGCTCCGACCTCGCCATTTGCTTCGCACGAGCCACCACGGCGGGCGCTACGCTCGCATCCATGCTGGCCGTCTACGCGGCAGCGGTGGCTCTGACGCCCAACGGAGCGCCGGGCAAAGCCGTCGTGGCCTATTGCGCGGCCGAGGCCGTCATCCAGGCTGGGCGCATTTTGGGCACCACCACCTTCACGTCCCGCACCGACGTGGACGCCGCACTCGCGCAGATCGACGCCGCCTTCGACGCGGTCGAGAGCGCCGCGGGCAACAGCCTGCAGACCGCATTCTACCAGGCGCTCGTGACCCTGCACGCGGCCGTCATCGCGGATCTCACCACGCGCTCCTACCCGTTGCCGCAGATCGTGACCTACAGCTTCGGCCGGACCTACTCGGCCCTTGCCCTGGCGCAGCGGCTCTACGGCGACGCGTCGCGCGCGAGCGAGCTCGCGGCTGAGAATCAGACCTTCAACCCGGCCTTCATGCAACGGGTCGGCCGAGCCCTGGCGAGCTGACCCATGGCCGACGTCCGCGTGATCCAGCGCGCCCAGCTCAATCGCATCCTGCTCGACTGGGCGCTGACCCCGACCGCGCAGCTCGACGACACGCATCAGCTCGAAACGGCGGTGATCATCTCAATCGCCACCGATCGGCTCGCGCTGGAGGACGATGTCCTACCGGACCCGCGCAGCGACGACCGGCGCGGCTGGTGGGGCGACACGGACGCGGACACCTTGTGGGGCGGCGGCGCGATCGGTTCCCGGCACTGGCTCCTGGAACGAGCGAAGATCACCGACAGCGGCGCCCGAACCGGTGCCACTACCACTCTGGTCGAGGGATACGTGCGCGAGGCCGTGCAATGGCTGCTCGACAGCGGCGTCGCGTCCCGCATGGCGGTGAGCGCGACCCGCACCGGGGTCAACGCCATCAGCGCGACCGTCACGCTCTACCGCGGGCCGAAGGTCGCGGTCGCCCTCCAGTTCCAGGATCTCTGGACCGACATCAGGGCCTGAGCGCATGTCCTCCTTCACTCCGCCCAACCTGGACGATCTGCGCAAGCAGGGCCGGGACTACGTGTCCGCAAACCTGCCGGTTCGGGCAGCCCTGCTGCCCAAGAGCCCGCTGCGGGTCATGTCGGACAACTCGGCCGGGCTCGCGTTCCTGGTGCTGCTCTACCTCCAGAACGTCGCCGACAATCTGCTGCCCGACCGGGCCAACCTCGACTGGCTCACACGCTGGGCCAACATCTTCCTGAGCCAGGGACCGAAGGCCGCCACCTATGCCACCGGGATCGGGAGCCTGACGGGGCTCACCGGGACCGTGGTGCCAGCCGGCACCACGTACCAGACCGGGTCCGGCGCGGAAGCGCTCGTGTTCGCCACCACCGCGGATGCGACGCTCGGGCCTTCGCCCGTGACTGTGCCGGTGCGGGCCCTGACCGCCGGCGCGGCCGGCAACTTGGACGCGGGCGCGTTGCTCAGCGTCGTGACCGGTGTGCAAGGCGCGGATGCCCAGGTCACCGTCGTAGCGCTGGCGGGCGGCACCGACGCCGAGACGGTCGAGGAACTGCGGGCGCGTGTCCTGGCCCGCATTCAGAAGCCGCCGCAGGGCGGCGACGCCGACGACTACGTGGCCTGGGCCCTGTCCTGCCCAGGAGTCACCCGCGCCTGGTGCTCGCCGGCCGAGGTCGGGATCGGCACCGTGACGATCCGCATCATGTGCGACGACCTGAGGGCGTCCGTGGGCGGCTTTCCCACCGCCGACGATTGCGCGGCCGTGAAGGCCTACATCGACACGGTGCGACCCGTGACGGTGAAGGAGTTCTTCGTCGTGTCGCCGATCGCTGAGCCGGTCGGCTACACCGTCCGGCTGTCGCCCGATACGATGGCGTTGCGCAACGCGACCGAAGCCAGCGTGGCCGCCCTGCTCAAGGCCAAGGGCGCCCCGGCCTACAGCTACAACGGCGCGTCCCAGCCGGCGCAGACCATCTACGCGGCCTGGATCAGCGACGCGATCCTGAACACGGCGGGGATCGACTACCTCGACCTGACCATGGCCGACCACGCCATGCCGACCGCGGGCTCGCTGGCCGTGCCCGGGACCGCGACCTATGACTGACCCACACGTCCGGCGCACGGGCGCGGACTATGCCGAGATTCTGGCCGGCGACCTCCCGACCGGGCCGGCGTGGCCGCGCGACCCCGACGCGCTGCCGATGCTGGTCGTGGCCGGTCTCGGAGAGACCTGGGGCGACGTCGACGGGCGCATCGACGACCTGCTCGTCCGCGAAAGCGACCCGCGCACCACCTTCGAGATGCTGCCCGACTGGGAGCGGGCGTTCGGCCTGCCCGACCCGTGCGTGGTCGACACGCCGACGCTGCCCGAGCGGCGGCAGGCGCTGGTCAGCCGGCTCACGGCCGAGGGCGGCCAGTCGCGCAACTACTTCATCGCGCAGGCCGCGGCGCTGGGCTACGCGATCAGGATCTACGAATACGCCCCGGTCACCTGCGGCATCACCCGCTGCGGCGAGACCCGGCCGGACGGCGGCCTGACCTTCACCTACCACCGCGTCGGTGAGATGCGCTGCGGTGTGGACCCGATCTGCACAATCGCAGCCACGGGGAACGACGAGTGGTACTGGCAGCTCGGCGCGCCGGAGATCCGCTACTACTGGCGCGTCCAGATCCTCAACACCCGCCTGACCTGGTTCCGGTGCGGCACGGGCGAGTGCGGGCGCGACCCGCTGTGCTCGTTCTCCTACGCGGCCGACCTGGAGTGCCTGATCCGCCGCTGGCGTCCGGCAGGTGGCGAAGTGATCTTCGACTACAGCCAAGTCGACTAC
>CAXTFJ010000055.1:21646-29726 GCA_964243405.1 uncultured Lichenihabitans sp.
CGACTACAGCGCCTTGTCCGACGGCACGCTGGATTTCAACAACCCGGCCAACCTGCCCCTCATCGCCTTTTTCTGACCGCCGCCGCTGAAACAGGCTGGCGCCCGCGCGGGTTTTTCGCGCCGGGCTGGTCGCGCACGTCCCTTCCTGTCCAGACGCGAGCCGCAACCCCATGGATTTCGTTCCTCCCTACGACCAGCTCGGTATCAGCCCGCCCGGGCCCTGGCAGAACGCCTCGATCACGGCGGGCATCCAGGGCTCGATCCCGAACGCCGACGTCTTCCCGGCCGTCCAGACCGAGATCCTGACCGTCCAGGACGAGGCTGGGCTGACCCGCGACGGGACGAGCTTCACGCAGCTCATGCAGGCGATCCGTTCGGGCAAGCTGACCTTCTACCCCGACACCGGCTTGGCCGACGCGCTGCAGGTCGCGCCGCGTACCTCGTATTCGGCGCTAGCCGCAGGTCTCGAGCTCTCCATCCTGAAAGGCCCTACGGCTAACGCAACAGCGACCCCTATGCTCAGGGTCGGCACGCTCAGCCTTCCCCTCACGTGCGAAGATGGCTCCGCCCTCGCCGCAGGTGACCTCCCCAGTTCGTGTCTCTTCACCGTCCGCTCGGACGGCGCATCCTTCCGCGTCCAGGGCCTGCGCAAGAGCAACGTCCTGGCCCTCATCGCGCAGAACGCGCCGATTGTCACGCCGTCCCCGGTCTTGTACGTCCGGCCGGACGGCAGCGACGCCAATTCGGGCACCGCAAACACGCCGGCCGGCGCCTTCGCGACCATCGCGGCCGCCATCGCCTACGGCACGCGCGCCTACTACTTCCCGGGCGGGCAGCTCACAATCCAGCTCGGCATCCCGGGCGCCTATGCGGCGCCGAACGGCGTTGCGACCGGCGCCGGGTCCATCGTGGTCCAGGGCGACCTCGCCAACCAAAGCAACTACATCGTCACCGGCTCCGGGCCCGCGGTCGGCAATACGGGAATCTTTGCCCCCAGCAATTGCACCGTCACTCTCCAGGGCGTGACGCTGCAGAACACGGGAACCATCAACGGAAACCTGCTGACCGGCAACAACGGCGTCGTGAACGCCAACTACGTGACGTTCACCAACACGGTCGGGGGTAATCCTTTCGCCAGTATAACTTCCATCAACAACGGCACCATCGTCATCGGGCCGGGTTGCATCTTCGAGGGTTCGTGCGGCTCGATGATGAACGCCACTCACGGCGTCATCATCATCGCCAACGATATCACCCTGCTCGGTATTCCGAACTACTCGTCCTCGACGGCGATCTGCTCCCAGGGCGGCTTTATCGAGCGCGCCCCGACCAACCCGAACTTCGTCGGGTCGGGGGCCACGGGGTCTCGTTACTACGTTTCGTTGAACGGCGTCATCACGACCAACGGTGGCGGGGCCAACTACTTCCCAGGCAACGCCGCGGGCACGGTCGTCGGAAACGGAGGCCAGTATGCGTAGATACGACCCCGCCGCTTGGTACTGGCTGGCCGACGACGGCCGGCTGTTCTCCTCCGCGGCCTCGGCGCTGATCCAGGCGTCCGACGCGGGCTACGTGGCCTGGCTCGCCGACGGCACCCGCGCGACGTCATGGCCGCGCGACACGACCGGCGCGCAGACCTCGGCCGCCCTGCAATGGGTGTTCGACCAGGCGGGCCTCGCGGTCGCGGTCGACCTCGCCACCGTCAAGACGGTGCGGACCAACGCGCTGCGCGCGGCCTGCGCGGCCGCCATCACCGGCAACGGGTTCGCGTCCTCCGCGCTGGGCGCGGTGCACGGCTATCCGAGCGACGTGATCAGCCAGACGAACCTGCTGGGCTCGGTCACCGACTCGCTGCTGCCCGGCCTGCCCGCGACCTGGACGACGCCCTTCTGGTGCGCCAACACGACCGGGGCCTGGAATTTCGCGGCCCACACCGCGGCGCAGATCCAGCAGGTCGGCCAGGACGGCAAGGCCGCGGTTGTGGCCGCGCAGCAGAAGCTCGCGGGGCTGAACGCGCAGGTCGCCGCCGCTACGACGGTCGCGGCCATCCAGGCCGTCACCTGGGCTTAGTGGCGCCATCGCGTGGAAAAGACCGTCTTGCCCCGTAGCGGCCCTGCCACCGCCTACGCTGCCGTCACAGCGACCAACTCTCCCGAAGCTTCCGTCAGCGTCTTTGACGGGCACCGTTTCTCAGAGGTCGGCAACCCACTCAACTCGTAAACAAGTGCCAGATGGCAGCGCCGACGCGGAATGCGATCCAACCGATAAGAACGAACCACCCGATAAGCACGAGCGCAACCGTTGCGATGGCGCCTCCCATCGCGAGACGAAGACCCAGAACAGATGCGGGCCGCGGTTCACCTTGCGACGGTTTTGTCTCGCCCTGATCCGACATGCACACCGCCTCTCGTCAGTCGAGCAGGCTGGTGCAGTCCGCGTTCCACGATCCGCCCCGCTGGCCGAAAGGCTGGCGGGGTGATTTGTCGTTTCAGGGTGAGCACGGCACGCTGTCTCAGGGCCGCGGCGGGCCAAGGAAGCCGCTGTCCACCGACCGCGCGCCGGGCACGAAGGAACCGTGCGCCGCGATCGTTACGGAGCGGTGAATGGCGTCGAGCCGGCACTCACGGGAGATGAGGTGCCGGCCCTTCGCCAGTCCCACGCGGCAAGCCGGCGCGAGGTGGAGGGTCAGTTTCGCCGCATCTTCCCGTCCCGCATCGCTGGCATGACGCCGCGCCCGTAGCCCGGCCGCCCTGACGAGGCTACCTCAGTGCTGCGCCGCTTCGGCGGTGCATGCCCTCCTTGGGCGTTTCCTCCCTAGACTTGGGCCGCCCGCAGCGATGCGTGGCGGCCTCTTTCGTTAGATGGACGTCAGACTGCGGTGCGGGCACGGCGTCGAAAAAGCCAATAGCATCAACAGGTAAGATTTCGCCCGCACCTGAGTTTAAGTAATTGATCGAAATGGGAAATTATACAACTCTTGGCCGCACCACTTAATTGGTCGACATCTGTTTCTCTCCGATTTGGCGCTCTCTCCCGCCTCTCACGACGAGGTGTTTTGGAACCGGGACCGTCCTGGACGAGCGGCCGAAGATCATCGTTCGATGCAACCGGGATGCTCATGGCGGACACCTCCGGTCCGTTCCTCGACTCAGTCCTGAGCCGATTCGCGTTGCTCATGGGGTCGAAGCGGACGTTGATATCGTATTCCGAACGGCTGGACGTTCGAACGCTGATGCGGCCCGAGAGCAGCCGGTCCGCTTTGAAAGGGCAGGCACGGCGGCAAAGCGGGGAGTTGAGCCGTTCGGCAATGTGCTCGGCCCAGGCCGGCCCCCAAAACGGCCGTCCGCGGACGTGAGGGCCGTGACCGGGAAGACGGGCCACCTTTCGGTCGGAAGCGTGGCGCCGAACGGACGCAAGGTCAGCCGACCGGCACGCTCATGCCGCCATCCGCCATGACGACGGAACCAACGATGAAGCTGGCGCGGTCGGAGGCGAGAAACGCCACGATCTCGGCGATCTCCCTCGGTTCGGCAGCACGGCCGATCGGCGCCTTCCTGCCATGATCGCCAAGGAAGCCGGGCCCATCGTCCATGAAATGGTTCAGCAGGTTGGTCACCACGTCGCCCACGCCGATCGCGTTGACGCGGATGTTGTGGTCGATCACCTCAAGCGCGAGTGTCCGGGTCAACTGCGCCAGCGCACCCTTCGACGCCGTGTAAGCCGAGATGCCCGGGAAGGCGAAGTACGAGGCATATGATGCGATGTTCACGATGGTGCCGCTCTTCTGCGGGATCATCAGCTTCACGGCCTCGCGCGAGTGCAGGAAGGCGCCCGTGACGTTGGTTTCCATCTGCCACGTCCAGTCGTCGCGAGTCATCTCGACCAGCGGCTTGTAGAGGATGCGGCCGGCGTTGTTCACCAGGATGTCCAACCTGCCGAAGCGGTCCCGTGCTGCGCCCACCGCCGCTTCCGCCGCACCGTCCCGGGTGATGTCGGCGACAAGCGGAACCAGCCCCGGACGCGTCAGCCGCTCGACGTCGGGGTTGATGTCTTCGGCGATCACCTTGGCACCGCGCGCGTGCAACAGTTCGGCAATGGCCAGGCCGATGCCGCTGGCGGCCCCTGTCACCAACGCGACCTTGCGTTCGACCTCGTTCACCGTGGCGGGAATCGTGTCCATTTTCTGGCGCTCCATCGTTGCTCTCCCTGTCCGGCCACTGCTTCCTTTCGGGGCCGCCCGGACATCAGGACAATGGGAGCGCGCCCGAGCGGTCTCTCTCGACCCCTTGCGCCGTATGTCGTAGTTTTGCTTCGAAGAGCTGCGGCAAGGCGGGGGAAGGGTCCTGGCTGGGATCGGAAGCACGTCCGGAGCGGCGCTCGAGCGGCACATCCCGGGGCGTCTGCTGGCCGACAGTCGCGGCCTTGCCTGCCGCGACGTCCTCGTGGAACTGCTGACCCGGCAGAGCGTGCAGGAAAGTCTCGTCATCCCGGCCGTGGCCGAGTCGTTGATCGTCTGGATCTTGTCCGGCGCCGCGATCGTGGAGGAGCGGGAGATCGATGGTCCCTGGACCCAACACGCCGTCGGGGTCGGCGACTTCTTCCTGACCAATGCCGCCGCGCCCTACGAATTGCGCTGGCGATCCACCGGCCCCGACGCGTTCGCCGTCATGCATCTCTACGTGGGCCTGTCCGTCATCAACCGTGCCGCGGACGACGTTCTGGGCGATAGTCACGGGGCGGTCGCCTTCCGCGAGATATCGGGCCAGAGGGACCCCGTGCTGTCGGCCCTGCTCGATCAACTGCGGGCCGAGATCACGGCGCGCCATGCACCGAGCGCCCTGTTCGTCGCAGGGCTGGCGCAGAGCCTGGCCGTGCATCTGGTCCGAACCTACAGGGATGGTGCCGGACCGCCCCTTTCGCGCGGCAGGTTACCGGCCGCCCGGCTGCGACGGGTGATCGAGCTGATGGAGGCGCGGCGCAGCCAGGAGTTCAAGCTGATCTATTTGGCGCGGGAAGCCGGCATGAGCGCCTTCCACTTCAGCCGATTGTTCAAGAAATCCACCGGACTCGCTCCGTCCCAGTATTTCATCCGTCTCCGCATGGCGGAGGCTCGGCGTCTGCTGCGCGAAACCAGGCGCAGCGTCATCGAGATCGGGCTCACCGTGGGTTACGCGAGCCCGAGCCATTTCGCGAAGGTGTTCCGACGCGAGGCCGGCGTGTCGCCTTCGGAGTATCGCGGGACGTGAGATGCCCAAGCGGTGGACCAGGGCGGATGACTTGGCACGCGGAGCCTCCGGCCTTCCTCTGCTCCAGAGGGCGAACGTCAGGCCCGGACCGTTCGACATCATGGCTGCTTCCGGCCGTAGCCGGTCATTCGGAATAGTCCGGCCGCTCGATATCCGGGATGATGCCGCTCTCTTTCGGCTCCCATCCGAGAACCGCCCTGGTCCTGTCGCTGGAGGCTGGCCCGTTGCCCGCCACCCACATCGCGAAGCCGCCGAAATGCGCCTCGGCGTCTTCGGGCGTCAGGGATTTCGCGGGCACGCCGACCTGCCGGCCGATCGCCTCGGCGATCAGCCTGTACGGTACGCCCTGCTCGGCGATGGCATGGAACGCCTCGTTCCGCGCCCCCCGTTCGACGGCAAGCCGGAAAACGCGCGCGGCATCCAGCCGGTGCACGGACGGCCAGAGGTTCTGCCCGTCTCCGACATAGGCGGACACGCCCCTGTCGCGGGCCATCGCGGCCAGAAGGGGAACGAAACCGTGACGTTCCCCAGCGCCGTGGACCGAGCGCGGGAGGCGGACGACGGACACCCGCAACCCGCGTTCGGCGAGCGCGAACGCCGTCTGCTCGGACGCGCGGGGAAATTCTCGGATGATGGGCGGCCTTGCGTCTTCCCTGAGCGTCTCGCCGGGAGGCAGCAGGCCAACGCCGCCCGTTACGACGATCGGCCGGCCCGAACCGGCGAACACCTCCCCAAAGGTCTCGATCGCCCCACGGTCCTCCTCGGCCAGGGCCACGATCTTCGATATGTCGAGACCGAATGCCGTGTGGATGACACCATCGGCGTTGCCGGCGCCCCTTCGGAGGACATCCAGATCGGCCAGCGAGCCCAGCAGCGGCGTGATGCCGGCTGCGGCAAGCGCGTCAGCTTTCTCCTTCGAGCGCACCAGGCCTATGACGGCGTGGCCCGCATCGAGCAGGTCGCGGGCGATCGCCGAGCCGACCCAGCCGTTCGCTCCCGTCAGAAATACACGCAAGATGACCTCCTTGACCTTACCGGACGGAGACGTGCTACCGCACCGGTCAGTGACTGACATAGGTCATCTGTCAGTCACTGACAACAGGGGAAAGGGATATCGGTGGCGAAGAACGAGGGTGACGTGCGCGCTCGACTGCAGCAGGCGGCGTTGGAGCTGTTTCGGGAGCGGGGCTACGAGCGGACCACGGCGGCCGAGATCGCCGCGCGCGCCGGCGTGACGGAGCGGACCTTCTTTCGTCAGTTCCCCGACAAGCGGGAAGTCCTGTTCGACGGCGAGGCCATCTTGCGGGCGGCATTGACGGCGTCGATCGTGGACGCGCCCGAGGACCTCGGACCGCTGGACACGCTGTTTCGGGCGTTCCGGTCGGTTCAGCCGGTGCTCGAAAACAACCGGCCGTTCTCAAAACCGCGACATGAGGTCATCGCCGCCACGCCCGCGCTTCACGAGCGCGAGCTGGCCAAGATGGCAGTGCTGGCCGATGCCCTTTGCGCCGCTTTGAGGGTGCGGGGTGTCGCTGACCTGCAGGCTGTTCTTGCGGCACGGATCGGCATGGCCGCGTTCGTGCACGCGACGATCTCCTGGCTCGACGATCCGGAAGTGGGCCTCGGCGAGCGCCTCGACCTCGCTCATCGCGAGTTGAAAGCGCTGTTGGCCGAAAGCACGGCTGATCCGAACGTTCCCGGCTGAACTAATGGTCGCGGCTCGCGGAGCCGTACACGCCGCAACCGGTGCGCGCCGGAGCCTGCATGCCGCTCGGCCGCTACCAGAGCGACTGCCGCCGGCGCTTCGGGCCTTATCCTAACGTCGGCAACGATCGCTTCGGCGCTTCCGTTCGCCTACGCCGGAGCGACAAGGTCGAGCGCGGCCTCGATCTGGCGGTCGAAGACATCGGGACCGGGGGTGCCGATCCCGAGGATCAGCTCCTGGTAGGCGTCGCCCAGCGCGAGTTGGACGAGGTGCGCCGCGACGGCGTCCCCGCCGGCGGTGTCCCCCGCCTGCGCCCACGCCCGCGCGAGGGCGGCGCGGACCTGCCGGGGTCCCGCGTCCCAGAAGAGGCGCCCCAGCTCCGGCATCCGCTCCGCCTCCGCAACGAGCGCGCGGTACAGGCCGAGGCTGTCGTGGCTCGTGACGCCCTCCACGAAGCCGAGCAGCAGGGCGCGCAGCCGTTCGCGACGCGGCAAGGACGCCGGCGGTGGCGCAAGCGCGTCCGGCGCGCACATGGCTTCGACCAGCGCGACGACCAGCGCCTCCTTCGATCCGAAATGGCGGTAGACGGTCTGCTTGCCGACCCCCGCTTCGGCGGCGACGTCGTCCACCGACCCGCCCGCGAACCCATCGCGGAGGAAGACCGCGCGGGCGCCGTCCAGGATCGCCGCACGCTTGGCGGGATCGAGGGTGCGGCGGGGCCGGGACGGAGAATCGCTCATGCATCGCCTTGACGAGACTGATCGGTCTCGCTATCTGATTTACGCGAGACTATACGGTCTCGTTTATGCGAGGACATCGCGATGTCAACCGATCTCGTCACCCTCGGCCGATTGTTCGCCGAGATCATCTCCAGCCACGACCTTTCGCGTGTCGACGAGATCGTCGCGCCCGACTACGTCAACCACAACCCACGGGCCGAGCCCGGACGCGACGGTGTGAAGACGATCTTCGGCGCACTTTTGGGGGGCGTGCCGGACCTAAAAGTCCACGCCGACGATGTCTTCGCATCCGCCGATGGGACCCGTGTCGTCGGCCGCTACCGCTACGAGGGCACGCACACCGGAACCTTCCTTGGTTCGCCCGCCACCGGCCACCCGTTCCGGATGCG
>CAXTFJ010000056.1:0-28435 GCA_964243405.1 uncultured Lichenihabitans sp.
AGCGCTCCTTGTAGGTGCCTTCCAGCGAATCGATGAACTGCTCGTCCTCGCCCGTGCCGAGCGTCGCCACCACGAACGCCTGCGTTTCGCCGCGGGTGAACAGCGCCGAGCCGTGCGCGCGGGGGAGGATGCCCACTTCCGCCACGATGGGACGCACGGTCTTCAGGTCGCGTCCGTCGATGCGGGTCCCGTGGTCGAGGATGTTCCAGCGCACCACCTTGGCTTGCACGTCGTGGAAGGCTTCCGCGACCTCCTCCTTGGTGAAGCGCGCCTCGCCCTCGGTGGGAAGGAGGTGCGCCATCACCTTGGCGCGCGCGGCATCGACCGCCGCATAGCGCTCCGCCTTGGCGGTGATCCCGTAGGCCGCGCGGAGGTCGGCTTCCACCGCGCCGAGCACGGCCTTCTCGGCCTCGCTCTTGTCGGGCATGCTGAGGTCGCGCGGCTCCTTGGCGGCGCGCTCGGCCAAGCGGATGATCGCCTCCAGCACCGGCTGGAACCCGCGGTGGCCGGTCATCACGGCCTCGAGCATGATGTCTTCGGACAGCTCCTTGGCCTCCGACTCCACCATCAGCACGGCGTCGCCGGTCCCTGCCATCACGAGGTCGAGCGACGAGGTCTTCATCTCCTCGATCGTCGGGTTGAGCTTGAGCTCGTTGTTGATGTAGCCGACGCGCGCCGCACCGACCGGACCCATGAAGGGAATGCCCGAGAGCGTCAGGGCCGCGGAGGTCGCCACCATGGCGAGGATGTCGGGGTCGTTCTCGAGGTCGTGCGCCAGCACGGTGATCACGACCTGGGTGTCGTTGCGGTAGCCTTCGGGGAACAGCGGGCGGATCGGCCGGTCGATGAGGCGGGAGACCAGCGTCTCCTTCTCGGACGGGCGTCCTTCGCGCTTGAAGTAGCCGCCCGGAATGCGGCCGGCCGCGAAGGCCTTTTCCTGGTAGTTGACCGTCAGGGGGAAGAAGTCCTGGCCCGCCTTGGGCTTCTTGGCCGAGACGACGGTGGCGAGCAGGGTGGTCTCGCCGTAGGTGGCCAGCACGGCCCCGTCGGCCTGGCGGGCCACCTTGCCGGTTTCGAGCACGAGCTTGCGGCCGGCCCAGTCGATCTCTTCGCGTGCGATGTCGAACATGATGCGTCTTTCGTGGCGGACGCCTGGTGAGGGGACGGCCACGGGCAGAACGGCGAGGCGCTGCGATCGGGAAAGCAGCGCCTGGCGATCCTGCCATGGCCTTGCGGGCGTCCATGGAGGGAGTGGGTCCGATCCGCCCCTGCGGTACGGACTCCGTGAGGTCGGGCACCCATGGGCACCCGTCGTGCGCAGCGCCGCCCGGAACGGGGCGACGCCGATCTAAGCTGGCTTAGCGGCGGATGCCGAGCCGCTCGATGATGGAGCGGTAGCGCCCCTCGTCCTTCTTCTTGATGTAGTCGAGCAGCGTGCGGCGCGTGGACACCATCTTGAGCAGGCCGCGCCGGGAATGGTTATCCTTGACGTGGCTTTTGAAGTGATCGGTGAGGTTGGTGATCCGCTCCGTCAGGATGGCGATCTGCACCTCGGGCGAGCCCGTGTCGCCGTCCTTGGTGGCGTGTTCCTTCATGAGCGCGGTCTTGCGCTCTGCCGTGATCGACATCGAGAATCCTTTCAAGCGGGATGATGAGACCGGCTCAGGTGCGCGGCCGATGATTCGCCGCCGTGGTCTGGCCGGGATGTCGTCCAGCGAGCCGAAACGGCGAAAGGCACGGGCCGGGACGGCCGCGCGCTTGCGGTGCGCTTACCATGGCCGAGCAACGGGCGCTATGGCTTTTTAACGGACGGCTCGGCGGAGAGCGGATGGCGTCCGCCGACCAACCGGCCAAGGAGGCGAAAGCAAGGCGCTGGCGATCGATCGGCGCGAGACCCGCGCGTCCTTCAGGCCGCGGCCGACAGGGGTGTCGCCACATCCTCAAGCGACCGGCGTTCCGCGCGCACCGCGAACAGCGCCGCCACGATGGCCGCCCCGATCATGAGCGCCGCGCCGAACAGGTAGCCGTAGAACACGTTGATCCGCTCCCCGCTCGCGATCAGCCGCCCGAACAGGCTCGGCGCCGCGACCCCGCCCAGGCCCGTGCCGACCGCGTAGAACACCGCGATCGCCACCGCGCGGATCTCCAGCGGGAAGGTCTCGCTCACCGTCAGGTAGGCGGCGCTGGCAGCGGGCGAGGCCACGAAGAAGATCACCATCCAGGCGACCGTCTGCGTGGCGGCAGTGAGCTGCCCGTCGAGGAACAGCACGCCCGCGCCGACCAGCAGGACGCCCGACAGCGCGTAGGTGGCGGTGATCATTGTGCGGCGACCGAGCGAGTCGAACAGCGGCCCCAGCACCACCGGTCCCATGAAATTCCCCAACGCGAAGGGGAGGATGTACCAGCCGATGTCGCCGCTCGCCACGCCGTAGAACTTCGTCAGAACAAGCGCGTAGGTGAAGAAGATCGCGTTGTAGAAGAAGGCCTGGGACGCCATGAGCGCCAGCCCCACGACCGTGCGCGTCCGGTAGGTCACGAACAGCGTGGTCCACACGTCGCGCATCGGTGTGTGATCGCGCGTGCGGATGCGCATCGCGGCATTGGCGAGTACCGGCGGCAAGGTGCCGAACTGCGCCGCGACGCGTCCCTCGATGTCGGCCACAACGGCTTCGGCCTTGGTTTCGTAGCCGTGGGTGATGAGCCAGCGCGGGCTTTCGGGAATCCAGGCGCGCATGAAGAGCACCACGAGCCCGATCGCCGCGCCCACCAGGAAGCAGGCCCGCCACCCCAGGTCGGCCGACAGGACCGCCGGATTGAGCAGCACGATAGAGGCCCCCGCGCCCAGCACCGCACCGACCCAGAAGCTGCCGTTGATGATCAGGTCCGTCACGCCCCGGTAGCGGGCGGGCACGAACTCCTGGATGGTCGAGTTGATGGCGGTGTACTCGCCCCCGATCCCCGCTCCGGTGAGGAAGCGGAACAGGAAGAAGGTCCAGCCGTTCCAGGCCACGCCCGTCAGCGCGGTCGCGGTCAGGTAGGTGGCGAGGGTGATGAAGAACAGCTTCTTGCGCCCCAGCCGGTCTGTGAGCCAGCCGAAGAACAGGGCGCCCAGGACCGCGCCCAGCAGGTAGGCGGTACCCGCGAGCCCCACGTCGGAATCATCGAAGTTCAGGGCCGGGCTCGCCTTCAGCGCTCCCGCGACGGAGCCCGCGAGCGTCACCTCCAGCCCGTCGAGGATCCAGGTGATGCCGAGCGCCACGACCACCAGCCAGTGGAAGCGGCTCCACGGCAGCCGTTCCAGCCGCGCCGACACGAGCGTGGTGACGACGGAGCCGACCGCCGCGTCGTTCACGTCCCCGAAACCGCTGGCCGTCGCCATCCCGTTCCCTCCCTTTTTGTTGCAAAGGTTGTCGGTCGCACCGGCCGGAGGTCAAGGCACGGGGCGGAGCCGCACCTCGTCCGTCCCGTCCGTCACGACCTCGCGGTAGAAGCAGGAGTGGCGTCCCGTGTGGCAGCACCCTCCGTCACCGCCCACCTCGACGGCGAGCAGCAGGGCGTCCTGGTCGCAGTCGGTCCGCAGGGAGGCGAGCCGCTGCATCTGGCCCGAGGTCTCGCCCTTGCGCCACAGACACCCGCGCGAGCGCGACCAGTAGTGCACGATACCCGTGCGCAGCGTTTCGCGCAGCGCCTCGGCATTCATGTGGGCGACCATCAGCACCGCGCCGGTCACCCGTTCCACCGTCACGCAGGTGATCAGGCCCGCTGCGTCGAACCGGGGCGAGAACACGTCGCCCTCTTCGAGAACCGCCTTGGGGCCGGGCGGAGGAAAGCCGGACACGAGAGGCCCTACCGGCCGCCGCGCAGCAGGGTCATGAAGCGCACCTGCTCGGCGGGCTCGGCGAACACGCCCGTGAACCGCGTCGTCAGCGTGGCCGACCCCTGCTTGTTGATCCCCCGCATGGACATGCACAGGTGCTCGGCCTCGATCATCACCGCGAGCCCGCGCGGCTTCAGGCTCGCCTCGATCGCGTCGGCGATCTGCGCGGTGAGCGCCTCCTGGGTCTGCAGGCGCCGCGCGAAGGTGTTGACCACGCGCGCGAGCTTGGACAAGCCCACCGCGCCCTTGCTGGGGTAGTAGCCGATATGCGCCTTGCCGATGAACGGAATGACGTGGTGCTCGCAGTGCGACGCGAAGGCGATGTCGCGCATCAGCACCATGTCCTGGTAGCCGCTCACGTCCTCGAACACGCGGGTGAGGTCCGCGGCCGGATCCTCGCCGTAGCCGGCGAACATCTCCTCGTAGGCGCGCACCATCCGGCGCGGCGTGTCGCGCAAGCCTTCCCGGGACGGGTCGTCGCCGGCCCAGCGCAGCAGCACCTCGACCGCGGCTTCGGCCTCGGCCCGCGTCGGACGCTTCACGTCCGGCCGCCCCGATGGCGGGGGACCGGGCCTGATCGTGGTGACGGAACTCATGGGACGATCCTTCGGCACGATCTGGTCAACCCCGCGCGCCGGCCGGGACCGGGCGCCCTTACGGAAGGCCCCGTGCGCCGCCTATATAGTCCCGACGGCCGCGGACTCCCAGCACCCCGCGCGCCATCGGGACTCGCCATGCTGAACGACATCTACAACGCGCGTATCCTGGCCCTCGCGGCCGACATCCCGCGGCTGGGGCGCTTGCCCGCGCCGGACGCGACCGCGACCGCCCATTCCCGGCTGTGCGGGTCCACCGTCACGGTCGACGTGTCCATGCGGGAAGGCGTGGTGACCGACTTCGCCCACGACGTGAAGGCCTGCGCGCTGGGCCAGGCCTCGTCGTCCATCATGGCGCGCACGGTCGTGGGTCGCAGCGCCGCCGAGCTCCGGGCGGTCCGCGACGACGTCCGGCGCATGCTCAAGGAGAACGGCCCGCCCCCCTCGGGCCTGTGGGCGGAGGCCGCCGTGCTGGAGCCGGTGCGCGACTACAAGGCCCGCCACGCCTCCACGCTGCTGACCTTCGATGCCGTGGTGGACGCGGTGGGCCGGATCGAGGCGCGCCCTGCCGGAAACGTCTAGGGTGAACCCCGCCCGGCTCGCGGCGCACGGGGCCATCCGCGCCTACCAGCTCACGCTGTCGGGGGTTTTAGGCCGGCAGTGCCGCTACCTGCCGACCTGTTCCGACTATGCGGACGAGGCCATCGCGCGTCACGGCTTGTGGTGCGGGGGCTGGATGGGACTGTCGCGGGTGTGTCGTTGCCACCCTTGGGGTGACGCGGGATTCGATCCCGTGCCCGAGAGACCCTTTCCGGCGCCGTGGTTCGAGCCCTGGCGCTATGGATCGTGGCACCGGAAGCCCGACCGCCGACCGTAGCCCGCTCCCGACCCGGAGCCTCGGGGGGGCAGCGGTGTCACGACCGTGCGAGCGCCTCGGCCGTCGCGCCGTACAAGCGCAGCCGCACCGCGTCGGGCAAAGCCTTCAGCACATCCAGATAGGTTTGCGCGTTGCTGCAGAGCTTCGCGTCGGGCAGCGGCGGATCGAGGCTCTTGCCATCCAGCAGGGCCGCGATCTCGTCGGCCGACAGGCCCTTGGCGGCGAGGCCCGTCTCGAGGGCCTTGAAGTCGTCCGGCATCGGCGGCCCGTGGTCCTGGTTGAGCGTGCGCCCTTCCGCCGTGGCCGCGATGCCGGCGAGCGCCACCTTCGCTTCGAGATCACGGTGGGACGCCGCGAAGGTCGCGTAATCCGGGCTGGTGCCGCCGAACAGGTAATCGGCGCAGACGCGCGGATCGCCCTTCGCGAGTTCGGCCAAGATGGCGGCCTTGGCGTCGAAGATCGCGCCGAGCCCGGCCGGGCTCGCCTTGGCGGCCAGCACGCCCGAGCCCTGACGCAGGTCGCGCGTGGCATTGGCGAGCAGGTCGTCGGGGCTGACCGCCTCGCCGGTGCGGTTCGCCTGCTCGGCCGCCTCATCCAGCGCGTGCGTGGCCACCGCCGGGAACTGGGCCCGCAGCGCCTCGAAGGCGCGCGACAGGTCGGGCGCAGTCCGCAGGGATGCCTCGATCGCGGTTCGCGCGGCTGCCAATGACGGGCTCGCGGGCTGCCGAGTGGGCGGTGGCTTCACGTCCGCGTTGACGGGGGGGGCGGGTGTCGGCGCCTGCGGGCGGGGCGCGAGGGTCAGCCGTAATCCCAGCGCGGCCAGCACGATCACGGCCATACCGAGCAGCAGCAACCGCAGGCCTTGCATCAACCACCGTCCCCAACCCAGGATGACCAGTGTAGCGTCCGGGCGGTCCACGGCAAAGGTGACGTTTTCGGACGCGCGGCCACGCGACCCGCATCCGCCACATCCGGCTTGGGTTTGCGCGGAGGCTTTGTTAGAAGCCGCGTTGCCTACGCCGATCGTCTCGGCGAGTGGGCTTCGAGGAGCAGAGCCATGGTGTCCGTCACCTTTCCCGATGGGGCGCAACGGTCGTTTCCGGCCGGCACGACCGGTCTCGACATCGCCCGCGGGATCTCCCCCTCGCTCGCCAAGCGGACCGTCGCGATGGCGCTCGACGGCGTGGTGGCTGACCTCGCCGATCCGATCGAGCGGGACGGCAGGATCGAGTTCCTGGCCCGCGAGGACCCGCGCGCCCTGGAGCTGATCCGCCACGACGCGGCCCACGTGCTCGCGGAAGCCGTGCAGGCGCTCTACCCCGGCACCCAGGTCACCATCGGCCCGGTGATTGAGGACGGCTTCTACTACGACTTCTACCGCGAAACGCCCTTCACGCCCGAGGACTTCCCCGCGATCGAGGCGAAGATGCGCGAGATCATCGCGCGCGACGCTCCCTTCACGAAGGAGGTGTGGACGCGCGAGGACGTCCGTTCGCTGTTCGAGCGCAGGGGCGAGGCCTTCAAGGTCGAGCTGGTCGACTCGATCCCCGAGGGCCAGGACCTGAAGGTCTACCGGCAAGGCGAATGGTTCGACCTGTGCCGCGGCCCGCACATGACCTCCACGGGCAAGATCGGCACGGCCTTCAAGCTCACCAAGGTGGCGGGTGCCTACTGGCGCGGCGATTCGAACCGCCCCATGCTGTCGCGCATCTACGCGACGGCCTTCGCCAAGCAGGCCGAGCTCGACGACTACCTGAAGCGGATCGAGGAGGCGCAGAAGCGCGACCACCGCCGCCTGGGTCGCGAGATGGACCTGTTCCACTTCCAGGAGGAGGCGCCGGGCGCCATCTTCTGGCATCCCAAGGGCTGGAGCCTGTTCCAGACGCTGGTGGCCTACATGCGGCGGCGGCTGGCCGGCGACTACCAGGAGGTCAACGCCCCCCTGGTGATGGACAAGGCCATGTGGGAAACCTCGGGCCATTGGGGCTGGTTTCGCGAGAACATGTTCAAGGTCCAGTCGGCCGGCGACGAGACCGCCGACGAGCGCATGTTCGCCTTGAAGCCGATGAACTGCCCCGGCCACGTGCAGATCTTCAAGCACGGGCTGCGGTCCTACCGCGAGCTGCCGCTGCGCTTCGCCGAGTTCGGCGTGGTCCACCGCTACGAGCCGTCCGGCGCGCTGCACGGCGTCATGCGGGTGCGCGCCTTCACGCAGGACGACGCCCACGTGTTCTGCACGGAGGAGCAGCTCGCAGCCGAGTGCCTGAAGATCAACGATCTGATCCTGTCGGTGTATCGCGACTTCGGGTTCGAGAAGATCACCCTGAAACTGTCGACCCGGCCCGAGCAGCGCGTGGGCACCGACGCCATGTGGGACCACGCCGAATCGGTGATGACGGACGTCATGCGGCGGATCGAGGCCGAGCACGGCGACGTCGTGACGACCGGCGTCAACCCGGGGGAAGGGGCCTTCTACGGCCCCAAGTTCGAATACGTGCTGCGGGACGCGATCGGCCGCGACTGGCAGTGCGGCACGCTGCAGGTCGATTTCAACCTGCCCGAACGATTCGGCGCCTTCTACATCGACAGGAACAGCGAGAAGACGGCGCCCGTCATGGTGCATCGGGCGATCTGCGGCTCGATGGAGCGGTTCACCGGCATCCTGATCGAGCACTACGCGGGCCACCTGCCGCTGTGGCTCTCGCCCGTGCAGGCCGTGGTCGCCACCATCACGCAGGACGGCGATGACTACGCCATGGAGGTCGTGGCCGAGGCGCGTCGGCGCGGCCTGCGCTTCGAGGCCGATCTGCGCAACGAGAAGGTCAACTACAAGGTCCGCGAACACTCGCTCGCCAAGGTCCCGGCGCTGCTGGTGATCGGCCGCAAGGAGGCGGCCGAGCGCACGGTCTCGGTGCGCCGCCTCGGGTCCACGGACCAGACCGTGATGACGCTCGACGACGCCCTGTCGGCGCTCGCCGCCGAGGCCCTGCCGCCGGACCTCAAGCGGGCCTGATCGGTGCCGCTCGCCGGCCTCCTGTTCGACAAGGACGGCACGCTGGTCGATCTCGACCGGATGTGGGGCGAGGCCGCGGGCCCCGTGATGCGGCGGATCAGCGGTGGTGACGAGGCCGCGTTCCGGCGTCTGGCGGAGGCCATGCACTACGAGATCGAGGCTCGCCGCTTCCGCCCGAGTTCCCCCTTGATCGGCGGCTCTTTCGCGGAACTTCTCGCCTCCTGGGGCGAGGCGCTGCGGCGGCCGGGCGACCGCGCGCTGCTCGACGAGATGAGCGAGCTGTTCGCCGCCGAGACCCTGCGGGCGCTCATGCCGATCGGCGATCCCGTCGCGGTGCTGGACGCGCTGCGGGACAGGGGGCTCGTGTTAGGGCTCGCCACCAACGACACTGAGGCCAGCGCCCGCGCGCAGCTCGCGGCCCTCGGTCTCGACGGCCACATGCGGTTCGTGGCCGGCTACGACTCAGGGCACGGCGGCAAGCCGGAGCCCGGCATGGTGCTGGCCTTCGCGGCACTGCTCGGCGTCGCGCCCGACCGGGTGGCGCTGGTGGGCGACACGCTGCACGACATGCGCGCCGCCCGCGCCGCGGGGGCCGTGGCGATCGCGGTGCTGAGCGGCCCCGCGACCCGCGCCATCCTGGAACCCTCGGCCGACCACGTGATCGGCTCCATCGCGGACCTGCCCGATCTCGTCGCGACGCTCGGCTGAGCGGCCTCCGTGCGGAGGCTCATCATCGTCGAGTCTCCCGTCGGGGCGGCGCTGTGGTGTCGCCGGTTGGCCGTCTTCGGCCTGCTGCTCGCGGCCATCGCCGTGCTGGCCTCGCGCGGCGGCCTGATCGACCCTCCGGGCGCCGTGGCCGTGCTCGGCACCGCGCTCGCCATCGCGTCGCTGGCCTTTCCCCTGGCCCTGGTGGCCGCCGTCGTGATCTGGCGAACCGGGCGACCCGGCCTGGGTGCGATGCTGACCGGAACAGTCCTCGCCTGCCTGCTCGCCGCCTACCCGGTTTATCTGGCCCGCAAGGCGGTCCACCTGCCGCGGCTCAGCGACATCTCGACCGATCCGGCCGATCCACTGCCGTATTCGAAACTTCCCAGGGCCGTCGCGCTCCGTCGTGGCGCGGCTCACGACCCGCGTCCCGAGACGGAGCGCCGGGATCAGGTCGCCGCCTACCCCGACATCCGTCCCCTGACCCTCGACGCCGCCCCGGCGACCGTGCAGAGCGCCGCCCTGAAGCTCGTCAGGGCGCGGCGCTGGACCCTCGTCGAGGCGCAAGCGCCCACGCCGAAATCACCCGGCGGACATATCGAGGCCGTTGCGAAATCGACGGTCATGGGCTTCCCGGGCGACGTGGTCCTGCGGATCGCGCCGCTGGGCCCGGACCAGACCCGCGTGGACATGCGCTCCGCGTCCCGGTTCGATCAGCGGGATTTCGGCGCCAATGCCGCTCGGATCCAGGCGTTCCTGTCCGACCTGGAAGCCGCGGCCGCAGACGAGTAGGCGCCAGGCGGCCGCGAACCGCGTCCGCGTCGCGAGCGGGCCGTCCGCCACCGCGAGCCCGCGGGCGATCAGGTCTTCGAGGTGGGCCAGCACGGAGGCCGCGGCCGCGCCCTTCAGGGCCGGCGCCAGGTCGACGTAGAGGCGCGAGACCAGCGTGTCGATGGAACTGTCCCCGGCGCGCAGGCGGCCCAGGATCGCCTGCTCGCGCTGGCGGCGGTGGTGCGCCAGCGCCCGCACGAAGCGCTGCGGCTCGTTGACGGGGCCGCCGTGCCCCGGCCAGTAGACGAGGTCCGGCCGGCCCGCGAGCTTCTCCAGCGACGTCATGTAGGCGCGCATCGAGCCGTCCGGCGGTGCGACTACGGTCGTCGACCAGGCCATCACGTGGTCGCCCGAGAACAGGGCCTGTTCCTGCGGCAGGGCGAAGGCCATGTGGTTGGCGGTGTGGCCGGGGGTCGCCACCGCGAACAGGTCGTGGTCGCCGCCCGTCACCCGCTCGCCGTCGGCCAGCACGCGGTCGGGCGCGTAGGTGAGGTCGTGCGAAGCGTCCGACAGCCGCGCGTCCGTACCGGTCGGTACGGGTCGGGACTGGTAGGGCGAGCAGCCGAACACCGGGGCGCCGGTCGCAACCCGCAGTTCTGCCGCGCCCGTCGAATGGTCGCGGTGCGTGTGGGTGACGACGATTTGGGCAATCGTCTCGCCCGGCTCCAGCGCGGCCAGGATCGCCGCGCGGTGGCGCGCCTCGTCGGGCCCGGGATCGATCACGCTGACCGCCCCGTGACCCACGAGGTAGCTGCAGGTCCCCGTGAACGTGAACGGACCGCCGTTGCTGGCGATGATGCGGCGGATCAGCGGCGATACAGCCTGGACCCGATCCGATCGCGCGTTCAACGATCGGTCGAACGGGATGTGGTCGGCAAGCTCGGACATGGATCGGACTCGCGCTGGGACGAGCGAAGGTCCTGCAGCAATCGGGCCAGTTCCGTCCGTCAGCGGTGATGGTGGTTGCGGCTCAGCATGGCGAGCCAGCCGATGCCGATCATGCCGACCAGCACGCTGACGGTGGCGAGCGCGGGGCGGCCGAGGTCGATCAGGTGGGGGGCCAGCACGATGGAGAAGGCCGCCACCACCAGGCCCACGGCGACGCGGGCCGCGGCGCGCTCGATGCCGTGCACCACGCGGTCGAGGCCTTTGATCTCGATCTCGACCGTGATCTTGCCCTGCTTGAGCCGGATCAGCATGAGGTGGATCAGGCTCGGCAGCTCGCTCGCGATGCCGTAGAAGCCCGACCCCAGCGTCTCGATCTTCTTGCGGACGCCCGCGAGCGAGAAGCGCGCCTCCATGGTGCGCTGGACGGTGGGACCGGCCGCGGCGAACAGGTCGAAATCGGGGTTCAGCCGGCGCATCACGCCGTCCGCGGTCACCAGGCCCTTGAACAGGATGGCGAGGTCGGTCGGCATCGCGAGGTCGTGCTCGCGGGCCATCACCATGAAATCGGTCAGCACCAGGCCGAGGTTGAGCGACTTGGAGGAATGCCGCATCACGAAGGCCTGCGAGGACGCTTCCAGCTTGGAGAAGTCCGGATTGGTAGGCCCCGTCCATTCGAGCAGCACGGCCATCAGACCGTCGGCGTCCTGGTTCAGCATGGAGCCGATCAGCACGAGCAACTGGGTGCGGCGGCGCTGCGACAGCCGCCCGATGATGCCGAAATCGATGAAGCCGATCCTGTTGCCGGGCATCGCCAGCAGGTTGCCCGGGTGGGGGTCGGCGTGGAACACGCCCTCGATCAGCGCCATGTGCAGGAAGGCGTCCGTGCCGCGCTGGGCGAGTTCCGCCTTGTCGAACCCGCCGTCGTTCAGGCCCTCGGGGTCGTTGAGGAAGATGCCGTCCATGAACTCCTGCACGAGCACCCGCTCGGACGTCATCTCCCAGTAGATCTTGGGGAAGATGATGTCGTCCCGGTCGGCGAAGAGCGAGGCCAGCAGCTCGCAGTTGCGGGCCTCGTTGCTGAGGTCGAGTTCGCCGTTCAGCCCCGCCGCGAGATGGCGCATCTGCTCCTGCGGCTTGTAGCGGGCGAGTTCGGGCAGCTGCCGTTCCACGATGCGCGTCGCGTGGCCCATCAGGCGCAGGTCCGCCTCGATGATCTGGCGCAACCCCGGCCGCAACACCTTGACGATGACCTTCTCGCCCGTGTGCAGCCGGGCCTGGTAGACCTGCGCGATGGAGGCGGAGGCGATCGGCTCCTCGTCGAACTCGGCGAACATGTGGTGGGGCGAGGCGCCGAGGTCGGCCTCGAGCTGCGGCTTGATGCTTTCCCACGGCACGGGGGACACGCGGCTGTGCAGCCTGCCGAGTTCCTCCGTCCACTGCGGGGTCAGCATGTCGGAGCGGCTGGCCAGGATCTGGCCGAGCTTGACGAAGGTGGGCCCCAGCGCCTCGATGGCGCGGCGCACCCGCTGGGGTTGGCTCATGCGCGACACGTCGATGGTCGGCGTCGTGCGCGTGGCGAAACGGGCTAGGTGGTGGAGACCCATCTGGTCCACGACCTTGTTGAACCCGTAGCCGATGAGAACGCCCGCGATCACCTGCAGGCGCTTGCGGTCGCGCGCCGCGATGAAGGCCGCCTTCAGCATGCTTTTATAGGGCATTCGTTCGCCTTAGCTGAAATCGCCCGCGCCGTCCCGCGCGGGGTGGTCGCGGCCCCGAAGAGCCCGGCGTCCCGAGCGACATGCCCCAACGGAGCGGAAAAGCGAAGGGCTTTGTCGCACGGGGACGCTACGGCGGCGCCCTAGTGAAAGTTCCGTCCCTTCGGCATGACGCGGGCCACGGTCGCGTGGTCCGCCGCCCTGTCCGGGTCGGGCTTGCGGCCGTCGTAGGCCGCGGCAAACCCCGTCGTGCCTCCGAGGTGATGCCGGGGATCGCGTCTGCCGCCCCTGTCCGCGGCCGGCGGCCTTGCGACCTCGTCGGCACGCGCGAGTTCGGTGAGCTCCGGGCCGCGGTTCGACAGGGTGCCGAGCAACGGGGACAGGTCCGTGACCGTGTCGGCCACGACGTGGATCACGCCCGCGTGGTTCTGCAACCGGCCCGTCACGGCCACGAAGCGCGCCGCCACCACGGCCGCGCGCTGCCGCTCGAAGATTTTCGGCTTGACGACGATGTTGGCGACCCCCGTCTCGTCCTCGATCGTCATGAAGATGATGCCACCGGCCGTGCCGGGGCGCTGGCGGATCAGCACCAGCCCCGCCACCGTGAGCCTGCGCCCGGAGGGGAGCTGGTCGAGGTCGCCGCCGCGCCGGATCCCCCGCGCGTCCAATTCGGGCCGCAGGAACGACACCGGATGCGCCTTCAGGTACAGCGACAGGGCGCGGTAATCCTCCACCACGTGCTCGCCGGGCGGCATGCGGGGCAGGGCGGCCTCGGCCTCGGTCGCCACCGAGAGGTCGGAAAACAGCGGCAGGTCGTCCTTGTCGCCCGCCCGGTTGAGGCCGCGCACGGCCCAGAGCGCGTCGCGCCGGTCGAGCCCCAGCGCGCGGAACGCGTCGGCGGCGGCCAGCCGCTCCAGCGCCTGCGGGCCGAGGCGGGCGCGCAGCCACAGGTCGCGCACCGAATCGTAGCCCGCGCCCCGGCCCGCGACGAGCCGCGTCGCGTCATCCTCGCGCAGGCCCTTGACCTGCCGGAAGCCGAGCCGCAGCGCGCGGGTCCCCAGGATGGCGTCCCGCATCGTCGCGTGGCGTTCGTGCAGGACGCGCGCGCCCCCGTTGCCGGGCTCCAGCACGTGGTCCCAGCCTGACGCGTTGACGTCCACGGGCCGGACCTCCACGCCGTGGTCGCGGGCATCGCGCACGAGCTGGGCGGGCGCGTAGAAGCCCATCGGCTGGGAGTTCAGCATCGCGCAGGCGAACACGTCCGGGTATCGGCATTTCAGCCAGGCCGAGGTGTAGACCAGCAGCGCGAAGGAGGCCGCGTGGGACTCGGGGAAGCCGTAGGTCCCGAACCCCTCGATCTGCTTGAAGCAGCGCCCCGCGAACTCGGCATCGTAGCCCTTCGCGACCATGTTGCCGACCATGCGGTCACGGAGGGTGCCGATGGTGCCCACGCGCTTGAAGGTCGCCATGGCGCGGCGTAGCTCGTCCGCTTCCGACGGGGTGAAGCCCGCCGCCACGATGGCGATCCTCATGGCCTGTTCCTGGAACAGCGGGACGCCCAGGGTCTTCTTGAGGATCTCTTCGAGTTCGGGAGAGGGATAGGTGACCTTCTCGCCCGCCGCCCGGCGCTTCAGGTAGGGATGCACCATGTCGCCCTGGATGGGGCCCGGCCGCACGATCGCGACCTCCACCACGAGGTCGTAGAATTCCTTGGGCTTCAGGCGCGGCAGCATCGACATCTGCGCCCGGCTCTCGATCTGGAACACGCCCAGCGTGTCGGCGCGACCGATCATGGCGTAGACCTCGGGCTCCTCCTTCGGAACGGTGGCGAGCGTGTACTCCCGCCCGTAATGGGCCTTCAGGAGGTCGAGGCCCCGCTTCATGCACGACAGCATGCCGAGCGCCAGGATGTCGATCTTGAGGAGGCCGACGGCGTCGAGGTCGTCCTTGTCCCATTCCACGACCGTGCGGGCCTGCATGGCGGCGTTGGCGACCGGCACCGTTTCGTCGAGCCGCGAGCGGGTGATGACGAAGCCGCCCGTGTGCTGCGACAGGTGGCGGGGGAAGCCCGCCAACTCGCCCGCCAGCCGCAGCACGGCCGCCATCCGCGGCTCGTCGGGGTCGAGCCCGACCCGGCGCGCCTGCTCCTTGTCGACGCCCCCCGACCAATAGCCCCACACCGTGCCCGTCAGCGCCGAGACCGTATCGTCCGACAGCCCGAAGGCACGACCGACCTCGCGCAGGGTCGACCGGGTCCGGTAGGTCACGACCGTGGCGGTCAGCCCCGCGTGGAGCCGCCCGTAGCGGGCGTAGATGTGCTGCATGACGATCTCGCGCCGCTCGTGCTCGAAATCGACGTCGATGTCGGGCGGCTCGCCGCGCGAGGGCGAGATGAAGCGCTCGAACAGGAGGTCGCTGGAGCTGGGGTCGACCTCCGTGATCCACAGGCAGTAGCACAGGGTCGAGTTGGCGGCCGAGCCTCGGCCCTGGCACAGGATGTCCTTCTCGCGCGCGAAGCGCACGATGTCGTGCACGGTCAGGAAATAGGCCGCGTAATTGAGGTGGGCCACGATGCCGAGCTCGTGGACGAGGCCGTCCCGCACCTTCTGCGGCACGCCGTCCGGGTAGCGCTCCGCCGCGCCCTTCCAGGCGAAGGCGTCCAGCGCCTCCTGTTCGGTGGCGAAACCCTCGCGCAACTCGTTGGGATAGCTGAACTTGAGCTGGTCGAGCGAGAAGGCGATGCCGTCGAGGAAGTGTCCCGTTTCCGCCAGCGCCTCGGGCAGGTCGGCGAACAGGCGCGCCATCTCCTCCGGCATCTTCAGGTGCCGCTCGGCATTGGCTTCCAGCCGGAACCCGGCCTCGTCCAGGGTGACGCCGTGGCGGATGCAGGCCAGTACGTCCGCGAGCGGCCGCCGCTCGGGCGCGTGCATGGTGACGTCGTTGCTGGCGATCAGCGGCAGGCCGGAGGCTTCGGCCAGCGCGGCGCGGGCGCGCAGCCGCGCCTGGGAACCCGGACCGTAGGCGAAGGTCGCAGCGATCCACACCCGCGCTCCCGCGGCACCAAGGTTGCCCAGGAGCGCCCGCGGGTCACCCGCCCACGGCCGGGCTTTGCCTCCGGGATGGCGTCCCGTGCCGGCTCGCCCCGGCACGGGAAGCGGGACGATCGTGCCCCGCCCTTCGGCAAGGGAGAAACCGACCGGCCGAGTCCGCGCCGCGCCCGGGAACTCGACGACGGTTTCCGCCCGGTCCGCGGCCGCGATCCCCGACGCCAGTTCGGGCCAGACGCGGGGGCGGCCGGGTCCTTCGTCCTCGGCGGTCGAGCGCTCGGTCACGATCAGCTGCAGTCCGCCCGCGATCAACAGGAGATCGGTGAGGAAAAGCGTGCAAGCACCCTTGGACGAACGGGAATTACCGATCGTGAGCATCCGGGTGAGCCGCCCGTAGGCGTCCCGGTCGACCGGGTAGGCCAGGATATCGGGCGTGCCGTCCGCGAAGACGAGCCGGGTGCCGATCACGATGCGGAACGGGTCGCCGTCGGCGATCCTGTGCTTGGCGAATGAATGGGCCCGCACCACGCCCGCCATCGAGTTGCGGTCGGCGATGCCCAAGCCCGACAGCTTCATGCCGTGGGCCTGGAGCACCAGCTCCTCGGGATGGGAAGCGCCGCGCAGGAAGCTGAAATTGGTGGTGACGGCGAGTTCCGCGAAGCCGGGCACGGGCGGTCAGCCGAACAGGCCGTGCAGGAACCAGCGCGGCCCCAACTCGTCGTCGTCGGGCTCGGCCGCGACCAGCTCCCCGTAGAGGCCTTCGCGAAACAGCCAGTAGCGGTGCCCGTCGCAGTCCTCGACCTGGAAATAGTCGCGTGTCAGTCCGGGTTCGCCCGCCTTCCACCATTCCGGCGCGATCCGCTCGGGCCCTTCCACCGCGGCCAGGTCGTGGGCGGCCTTGCGCCACCAGAAGCGCATGGGCGGCCCGTCCGGCACGGTCGCGACGGCCCGGATCGGCTCCGGCCTGTCGAACAGGCGGATGGGACGCTCGACCGGCAGCGCGGGCGGACCCTGCGCGGCGTCGGCGCGTCCGGGCCGGACGGCGTCGACGGCGGGCACGGACCGCGCCGCCCGCTCGGGCACGTGGGTCTCCTCCCCCACGAGCCGCGACACGTGGCCGAGGCCGAGGCGAGCCCCCAGGCGGTCCACCAGATCGGCCAGGTCCTCCGCAGTCTTGTCCGTCCCCTCCCAATCCCCGTCCGCCAGCGCGTGCTGCCGCACCGGCATCGGGTCCGTGCGGGACGCCGACAGCCGCACCACGTCGAAGCCGTAGCCCGTGTCGAGCCCCGCCTCGCCCACGCCCTCGATCTTCTCGGCGAACAGCCGGGCCATGGCTTCGGGCCGGTCGAGCGGGCGGCTCGTGCCCACCGCGATCCGCTTGACGGCGCCGTCCACCCGGAACAGGTGCGCCTCGACCCGCCGCGCGCCGCGGTTCTGCCGTTCCAGCAGGCCGCACAGGTGCACCGACAGGTCCTGCAACGTGCGCTCGACGTCGTCGCGCAGGGTGATCGGGCTCGCGAACCGCTGCTCGGCCGCGAAGGCGGGCGGGTCGAAGCGCGGCGAGACGGGGAGCTTGAGGACGCCCAGGACGGCGTCGAGCCGGGCGAACAGCCCGTCGCCGAACCGCGCCGCCAGCGGCGCGCGGGGGCGCCAGAGCAGGTCGTCGACCTGGCGCAGGCCAGCCTGCGCGAGCGCCTCAACCAGGTCGGGGCCGATCCGCAGCGCCGCGAGCGGCAGCGCCGCCACCAGGCGGCGGAAGGCCGGCGTATCCGGGCCGGGCGCGATCCGGACGGTGCCGAACCGGGCCAGCGCCCAGGCGGCCTCGGGTGTTGCGGCGAGGCTCGCTCTGCCCTCGAACCCCTGCGCGGCCAGGCTCCTCTCCACGGCTTCGCGCAGGGCCGCGGCCCCGCCGAACAGGTGCGCGGACCCTCCCACGTCGAGCACGAGCCCGTCCGGCCCGTCGAGCGCCACCAGCGGCGTGAACCGTCCGCACCAGTCCGCGATCCGTTCCAGCGTCCGCCGCTCGCCGCGCGGGTCGGCCTGGGCGACGCTCAGGCCGGGGCGGATCGCGCGGGCGTCGCCAAGCCCCATGCCGGGACGGATCGCACCGCGCGCGGCGTCCCGGTCCACGGCCACCACGCGTTGCGTGCCGCCGACCTTGGCCATCGTGACGAGGCCGCCCTCATCCGACGTGCCCTGCCTGACGAGCCGGTCGGTCGGCAGGTGCGGAAGCCACAGCGACAGGTAGGTCGTGGTCATGAAAGCACCTTTGCCCGGCGTTCCAGCGGAGGGGAAAAACGTGGGTGGGATCGATCCCCCGGACCGCGGCCCGGGCCTTGTCGAGTGCCACCGCGACGCTGGCCTGGCCCGGCACGGGCGGCCGGGCGCCCACCGAACCGATGCGGGGGCTCGGGAGGGCCGCGACCCGGAACCGCGTGTCGCAGCCGCTCGAAACCCTGGCGGCGCCCGGCAGTCCCGCGTGGAGCACCAGGCCCACACTGCCCCGCCCGCGCGCGGCCAGAACCAGCCGCCGCGAGGGGGCGAGCCCGTAGCCGCGCCCGCCCCAAAGTTCGGCCAGCATCACGGCCCCGCGCGTGCGCAACGCCTCCTCCGCGGCCCACAGCGAGTGGGCCGCGCCGCGGGTCCGCACCAGGATCACCCTGTCGGGATCCAGGCCGTGGGCCAGCAGGCCGGGCCGGTAGGGTGCGCCGCTCTCGCGCACCGCGTTATCCTCGACGATCCACAGAAGGATCACGCTGCCCTGCGCCAGGCAGCGCGTCGCCAGCGCCAGCGCGAAGCCGCAGGCCGCCGCCTCGTCCCGCGGGGTTGCGGGCACGACCTCGTGCAGCGCCCCGCGCCGCAAGCCGCCGCCTAAGGTCCGGTCGAGCGCGCAGCCCTCGGGGCCGCCGAGGGGGATCGACGGGCGGGACCCCTCGCGGTGGCCCGCACCGCCGCACTCAGGACGTGCGGAAACTTCCATGCGGGCGATGGCGGCGCGCAGGACGTCGACGTGTTCCGTTCCGCGGCTCCGTTCCACCGTCTCGGGCCCTCAACTCTGTTCACTCTTTGTTCTAAAGAGATTCCGAGGTTCGGGGTGAGAGTCAAGCAAAGGAATCGCCCGCCCCGGTTCGCGGCGGATTCCGGAGGACTTTCAGGGTGCGCCGATTGCCGCCGTCCCGAAGACCGGGTCGAACAGCGTCGAGGCGAGGACCGCGCCAGCGCGGTCGATGTGCTGCTCGTCGTAGTAGAGCGCGCGGCCCGCACCCTCCACCGCGCAGGTGTGCCCGTCGCACAGAACCGTCATGGGATCGAGCACCGCGAAGGGGTGGCGGACGCGCACCGCGTCAAGGGCGGCGTCCTGCGCGGCACGCCTGGCGCGGGCCTGCGCTTCCGTGAGCCGCGAAGGCGGGGGCGAGCCGTCATAGGCCGCCAGCGCCAGGACGCGGGGCACGTTGTAGTCGTTCAGCGGCGGCGCGCGGACCACGACCACGAGACGGCCGAGCGCGGCCAGCCTGTCGACCGTGGCGGCGAGCATCGGGATCTGGTCGACCCAGCTCCCCCAATCGGCCGCCAGGATCACGGTCTTGAGGTTTGGATGGGCGGCGATGAAGCCGAGGGTGTCCGCGTTGAACGCGTCGCACTCGGAGTTCAGGACGATGTGGACTGCGACCAGGGGCGGGCAGGAACTCATCCACGGGCTCACCCCCGCGGCCCCGAAGCGCTTGGCGCTCGCGTCCAGCCCGCGCGTCCACTGCCCCGCGAAGGAATTGCCCCAGATCATCACGGACGGCTCCGCGTCCGGCGTGCCGAAGCGGCACTCGGGCTTGCCGAGGTCGGCTATTCCGCAATCGCGATGGTTGAAGTCGAACTGCGCGTCGGCCAGCGCCAGCACGGCGGGCGGGAAGGTGGCGAGCCGGATCCTGTTCAGCCCCGCGAGGTTGACCGCGAGCCCGACCAGGATGCAGGCGAGCGTGCCGGCTCCGCAGGCCGCGAGCAGGGCGCGCGGGCGGCCCAGGCGCCGCCGCGCGATGATCGGGCGTTCCAGGAGGGCATAGGTCGCGGCCGCGAGCAGCAGGGCCGCTGCCATGAGGCCCAGGCGCTCGGCCAGGGGCGGGGGATCGAAGCGGCCGTAGGTGGCGAGCACCAGCACCGGCCAGTGCCACAGGTAGAGCGAATAGGAGCGGCGCCCCAGCCAGGCGAGCGGCGGGGCCCCGAGCGCCGCGCTCACCGGGTTCGCGCCCATCCGCCCGGCCTGGAGGACCAGCGCCGTGCCGCAGCAGGGCAGCAGCGCTGCGATCCCCGGAAAGGGGGTCGCGGGCGTGAGCCACGCGAAACCCGCGCCGATCAGCGCCAGGCCGAGCGCCGCCGTCCCGCTCCTCGCGCCGACCGTCCGGGCGGGGCGGGGCAGCAGCACCAGCGCGGCCCCGAGGAAGAATTCCCACAGCCGTCCGGGCAAGAGGTAGAACGCGCCCTCGGGCCAGTGCGCCACACCCCAGGCACCCAGGCCTAACGAGACGGCCCCGAGCGCCGCGAGGCCCGGGGCCCGCCAGGCGGGCCACCGGTGCCCGATCAGCCAGAGTGCGGGGAAGACCAGGTAGAACTGCGCTTCCACGCCGAGCGACCAGGTGTGCAGCGCGGGTTGGATGGTGAGCGAGCCCGCCGCGAAGTAATTGTCCGCGATCGAGGTGAAATAGATGTTGGAGGTGAACACCGCGGCGTTCATCAGCCCGAGGCCGATCCGCTTGAGGTCGCTGGGCAGGTGGCGCGTGCAGATGAGGCCGCACACCAGCAGAACCAGCAGCAGCGCGGGCAGGATGCGCCGCGCCCGCCGCTCGTAGAAGCCCGCGAACGAGAAGCGCCCGCGCGCGAGGTCGCCGTCCAGCACGGTGGCGATGAGGAAGCCCGAGATCGTGAAGAACACGTCCACGCCCGCGAAGCCGCCCGAGGGAACCGCGAACCCGTAGTGGAACAGCACGACGCCCCCCACCGCCACCGCGCGCAGGCCGTCGATGTCGGTGCGGTAGCGGTCCGCCTTGGGAAGGGTGGCCAGGGTGGAGCCGGGTACGGCGGGCTGGGTCGGCACGGCTGGGATCGAGGTCACGCGGGTTGGATCGATGTCCCGGTCATGGCCCGCGGTCCCTCGGTCTGTCCAGGCACCCGTCCCGCGATTGAACCGGCTCCGGAAGCCTGCCACAGGGACGCATGGCCTTTCCGATGCCTCGTCACCTGCCCTCCGCGCTCCGGCGCTTCATCGACAGCGAGGCGAGCAGCGGCATCCTGCTGATCCTGTGCGCGGCGGCGGCGCTCGCGGCCGCGAATTCGCCCCTCGCGGGCCGCTACGCCGCGCTGGTCGGCCTGCCGCTGGGCGGCGCCACGCTCGGCGCCTGGGTCAACGACGCCCCCATGGCGCTGTTCTTCCTGCTCGTCGGGTTGGAGATCAAGCGCGAGGTCCTGCACGGCCAGTTGCGGACGTGGTCGGACCGCGCGCTGCCGGGCCTGGGGGCGCTCGGGGGCATGCTGGTGCCGGCGGTCGTCTACGCGGCCGTCAACTGGACCCACGCCGCGAGCCTGCGGGGCTGGGCCATCCCGTCGGCGACCGACATCGCCTTCGCGCTCGGCGTCCTGTCGCTGCTGGGCAGCCGCGTCCCGGTCTCGCTGCGCGTGTTCCTCACCGCGCTCGCGGTGCTCGACGACCTGGGCGCGGTGCTCATCATCGCCGTGGTCTACACGCGGGACCTGTCGCTGCCGCTGCTGGGGTGCGCGGCCGCGACCGTAGGGGCGCTCGTGGCGCTCAACCGGTTCCGGGTCACGCGGCTGTGGCCCTATCTCGGCCTCGGCCTGCTGCTCTGGGCGCTGGTGCTGCGGTCGGGGGTGCACGCGACCGTGGCGGGCGTGCTGCTGGCGGTGACGATCCCGGCCGAGGCCCTGCCGTCGCGGCACGAGGACCAGCGCTCCCCGCTCAACCGGCTGGAGCGGGCGCTGGAGCCCTGGGTCGCCTACCTGATCCTGCCGGTGTTCGCCTTCGTCAACGCGGGCGTGTCGTTCGGCGCGCACGGGCTCGGGGCGCTCGCCAACCCCGTGACACTCGGGGTCGCGGCGGGCCTGGCGTTCGGCAAGCAGACGGGCGTGCTGGGGAGCCTCTGGCTCGCGGTCCGGCTGCGGCTCGCGGCGCGGCCGGCGGGCAGCAGCTGGGCGCAGGTCTACGGCGTGGCGCTGCTGTGCGGCATCGGCTTCACGATGAGCCTGTTCATCGGCCTGCTCGCCTTCGCGTCCCGGCCCGAGCTCCAGGACGACACCAAGCTCGGCGTCCTCGTGGGCTCGCTCGCCTCGGCCTGCGCGGGCGCCCTCGTGCTGCGCTTCGCCCCCCGCCTCAAGGGGCCGGCGGCTCTCCCGCACCCACGACCGTGAAATCGACCGGGACGGGGCCCGCGCGCTCGAACCGCAGCATGCCGCGAACGTGGTCACCTTCCTTGAAGGGCGCCACGGCCCCGTCGAGGGCGAAATGGGCTCCCTCGGGCGTCATGTCGATCTCGCCCTTCGGCCCGACGATCTGGGGTCCGGGGACGATGGTCGCGCGCGGGACCCCGTCGACCGACACCTCGACCAGCGTGTCGGTCGATTTGCCGCGGTTCTCCACCTGCACGAAGGCCACGGCGGGCGAGCCGGCCTCCGGCGAGGGTTGCAGCCGCACGTGCGTGACCCTGAGGTCGCCCACGAGATAGCGGACGTCGGCGTCGGGTTCGGCGATCCTGACGACCGCGGGCGTCAGGCTCTGGGCCAGCTTGGCGGCATCGACGGGAGCGGCGACGCGCAGGATCAGGGCGGTCGGAAAAGGGAGCATAGGCGGGAGCCTCCTGCGCGAGCGACCGCGCCTTAGCACTTTCTTCAAACGTAGATAGGCTCCGTGGCGCGAAGTCGACCGGCATCCTGCCCGCGGAGGCGGATCGGGAAGCAGTCAAGCCGGATCGCGGCTCCATGAAGCGCGAGGCGCGTCGATGCATACCCGGGCGAAGATCGCGGCCCTCCTGGGCACGGCTGTGGTGCTCGCCGCCCTGCTCTGGGTCGCGCAGGCCGTCGTGCGTCACAACGCGCTGCAGAACTGCGTCGATTCGGGGCGGCGCGACTGCGCCGACACGCCGACGCCGTGACGCGTCCCAATTCGGTCAAAGGCCGCGGTCAAGATGCAGGTCAGCGTCCCGGCCTACCGCCGCGATCCCGGCAAGGATGGAGGGCCTTTGATCCCCGTGCAACGTTTCCGCATCGGTGTTCCCATCGCGTGTCGGGGTCTGGCGCGCGCCAGCCGTGCGGCGCTCGTGGGCGGGGCCGCGCTCGGCCTGTCGGCTTGCGTGTCGACGGGCGTCACCGCCGTGGCGGACGGGTTCGGGACGGTGGGGACCTACGTCACGGGGGCGCCGACGGGCACGCCCCAGCCGGTACAGGTGTTCGTGGCCTCCACCCGCAAGGGCGAGCGCGGCGCCGCGGCCGAAACCAGTTCCGAGGGCAGCAAGGTTTCGTTCTCGCTCGCGACCGTGACGGTGCCGCCCGTCCACCAGCCCGGCTCGATTGAGCGGCCGAACCTTGGCTCGCAGAACCCCCTGTTCCACTTCGCCGTGAGCGGGCGCCGCAGCCTGGACGAGGAGACGTTCGAGAACGAGGTCGCGACTCACCTGTCGGGCCGCATCGGGTCCAACCGGGACGTGCTGCTGTTCGTGCACGGGTTCAACACGGGGTTCGACGACGCGCGGTTCCGCCTGACGCAGATCGCCTACGACGCCAAGTTCGGCGGCGTGCCGGTGCTGTTCACCTGGGCGTCGCGCGGCAGCCTGTGGGCCTACGGGTCGGACCGCGAGGTCGCGACCGCCTCCCGCGACGGGCTGGAGAAGCTCATGCTGACCCTGGCGCACGAGCCGGACGTGGGCCGCGTCCACATCCTGGCCCATTCCATGGGTTCGTGGCTCGCCATGGAGGCTCTGCGCGAGAACGCCATCGCGGGCCATCCCGATCTCGACGGCCATCTCGGCGAGGTGATGCTGGCCGCGCCCGACATCGACGCCTCCGTGTTCAGCCAGCAGATGGCCCGGATCGGCCCGAACGCGCACGTCTCCATCCTGGTGGCCAGCAACGACCGGGCGCTGTCGGTTTCGAGCCTGTTCGCGGGCGAACGGCCTCGGGTCGGCGCGCTCGACCCCACCAACGAGCGCGACCTGGCGTTGATCAAATCGCTGGGCGTCAACGTGCGCGACCTGAGCCACGAGCAGGTCGGCTGGATCGGCCATGGCACCTATGCCAACGCCCCCGAGGTCATCTCGGCAATCGGGGCGCAGCTCGGGGCCGCGCGCGAAGCCGACGGCACCGTGCAGGCGGTGCTGGACGAGCGCGGCGACCTGCCCGTCACAGCGACGCCTTTGCCGCCCCCGGCCGGTGCGCTCCTTCCATCGAGCGGCGGAGCCCCCGCGACACCGTCAACCGCGGCCCAGGTCGGATCGGTCCCGGTGGCCGTCGCGCCGTCTGCGGGTGCCGCCACCGCGGTTCCCTGAACCCAGGTTTCGGGCCCGTCGTGGTACGCGCCGCGGCGGGAAACGCGGTCAGCCTTCCTGCGGCTCCGTCCAGAAGACCTGCCACGTCCCGTCCTCGCCGATCGCGGCGCGGTGGATCAGCGGCGAGCCGTCGGGCGCCCGTGCGGTCAGGTCGGCGAAGCGCACGCACCGCCAGATGTGGAGCTGCTGCCCGACCGTCGGCGCCCGTTCGAGCGGGACGGGAAAGACCGGCCACACGTAGGACACGGTCGGGCCGCGGACCTCGCGCACGTAGGCCGCCGTGAATACGGCGCGCAGGATGTCCAGCATCTCGCGGCCGCGGCCGTCGAAGCTGCGGCCTTTCAGGTAGGCGACGGGGTCGAAGTCGCCCTTCTGGTTCCGCACGAAGATCGGCTGCAACTCGTTCCAGCCGAGCGGGATTTCGAGGTCGTCGATGTCGCCGCCCGCAGCCGTCTGCAGGATGCGGGCGCGGAGGCGCTGCACGGCGCGGGGCAGGGCTGACACCTCCATCGAGGGGGGAGATGTCTGCGAAGCTACCTGCACGGGCGGACTTCCTTCAGGCGACCCGGTCGAGCGTCGGATAGTCCACGTAGCCTTCCGGTCCCAGACCGTAGAACAGGTCCGCGCGCGGCGGGTTCAGCGCGGCCCCCCGCCGCAGCCGCTCGGGCAGGTCGGGGTTGGCGATGAACATCTTGCCGAACGCCACAGCGTCGGTCTCGCCCGCGTCGAGCAGGTCCTGCGCGGTTCGCGCGGAGAAGTCCTCGTTGACGACGTAGGGGCCGCCGAACGCGCGCTTGAGCTGCGGTCCCAGCCGGTCCGGGCCGAGCCGTTCGCGGGCGCAGATGAAGGCGATGCGCCGGCGCCCGAGTTCCCGGGCCACGTAGCCGAAGGTCTCGGCCGGCGTGGAATCGCCGATGTCCTGCGTGTCGCTGCGGGGTGCGAGGTGCATGCCGACGCGCCCCGCGCCCCAGACCGCGATGCAGGCGTCCGTCACGTCCAGCATCAGCCTGGCCCGGTTCTCGATGGAGCCGCCGTAGTCGTCGTCGCGCCTGTTGGTCCTGTCCTGGAGGAACTGGTCGAGCAGGTAGCCGTTCGCGCCGTGGATTTCGACGCCGTCGAAGCCGGCGGCTTGGGCATTCTCGGCCCCCGTCCGATAGGCCGCCACCACGCCCGGAAGCTCGGAGCGATCGAGGGCGCGCGGCGTCTCGTAATCCCTGGCCGGACGCAATTGCCGGACTTGGCCGGCGGGCCGGACGGCGCTGGGAGCGACGGGCATCCTGCCGTCGAGATAGAAGGAGTGGGACACGCGACCGACGTGCCAGAGCTGCAGGACGATCAGCCCGCCCGCCGCGTGAACGGCCTCGGTGATGGGGCGCCAGCCTTGCACCTGCTCCTCGGACCAGATGCCGGGCGTGTCCGGATAGCCGATCCCGTCGGGCGTGACGGCGGTCGCTTCCGACAGGATCAACCCCGCCGACGCGCGCTGGACGTAATAGTCGCGCATGAGCGCGTTCGGCACGCGCCCGCCGCCCCCGGCGCGGCAGCGCGTGAGCGGCGCCATCAGGACGCGGTTGGGCAGCGTGAGGTCGCCGAGCGTCAAGGGGTCGAACAGGGTCGTCATGAGGATCTTTGTCCCGTGGCCAAGTCGGTGTCGGAAATCAATCGAACGCGTTCGGATCGGCGCCCATCCGGCCATCGGGACGGTCGAGCGTCGCGATCCGGTCCAGGTCTTCCCCGTCGAGCGCGAAGTCGAAGACGTCGAGGTTCTCGCGGATGCGGTCGGGCGTCTGCGATTTGGGGATCGCCAGCAGGCCGCTGTCGACGTGCCAGCGCACGACGACCTGGGCCGCGGTCTTGCCGTGCTTGGCCGCGACCCCTCGCAGGACCGGATCGTCGAGCACGGCGCCCTTGCCCAGCGGCCGCCAGGACTGGGTCAGGATGCCGTAGCGGTCGTGAACCTCGCGCAGCGCGCGCTGCTGGAAGCGGGGATGCAGTTCCACCTGGTTGACGCTCGGGACGACGCCGGTCGCGTCGATGATCGCGCGGAGATGGTCGGCACCGAAGTTCGACACGCCGATCGATCGGGCCTTGCCCTCCCGCTTGAGGTCGACCAACGTGCGCCACGTTTCGACATACAGGCCGCGCCCTGGCGCGGGCCAGTGAATGAGGAACAGGTCGACCGCCTCCGTGCCGAGCCGGCCGAGGCTTTCATCGAGGGAGTGGCGCGTTTCGTCGCGGCCCTGGCGGTCGTTCCACACCTTCGTGGTCACGAAGATTGAGCCGGTTCCATCGGGTGCGGCAGCGACGGCACGGCCGACCGCCTCCTCGTTGCCATAGAGCGTCGCGGTGTCGACGGCGCGGTATCCCGCCGCGATCGCCGTACGCACCACGCTTTCGGTGTCGGCGCTCGACACGCGCCACACGCCCAAGCCCACCTGCGGCATGGACCGACCGTCATTGAGGATCAGGCTGGATTGCTCGACCATGCGGCGTCACTCGACTGCTCGCGAAACAGATCGGCCGCCGCTCCGCTCCGTCAACCCGCTCCCCGGCCGTGCGGCCTACTGGCGCGTCGCGATCGAGAACTCGCCGTTGCGGACACGCTCGGGCAGCCGTTCGGCGAAGGTCGCGACCGCGTCCTCGCCGTAGACGCCGACGAGGGTCTGGAACGCGGTGAACAGGGCGGCCTGCACGAAGCAGTCCTCCTCGATTCCGTCGAGGGTCGCTTCCGCGAATGCCTCCTCCACGTAGGCGAGCGCCGCACGCCGCTCGTCGATGCCGTCGGACTGTTCGGAAGCGATGTTCGTTTCGGTCAGCATGTCTCAGGATCTAGACCGGTCGGGGTCGGGTCGCCATCCCGCGGCTTGCGAAAAGGTAAAGACTTTCCGTCCAATGCCCGTTTGACAGCCTGTTCCGTTACCCATGTTGCGCAAACGTCACGGATGGCGCGGGGGCGTCAGGAATTTTCTGCCCGGACCTCGCCCGAGCTTGCGAAGGTACCGAGCTCGACGCGAGCCCGGCCGCCGATCGGGGGGAGGTCGGCCGCGCTGCCCTCGTGATCCGCCAATCCGCCCAGCAGGGCGCTGCACTGGCGCAGGCTCGCGAAGGCGGCACGCGCGTCGAGCGCGGTTCGGACCAGGGCGGGAAGATCGCGGGGATGGCGCCACAGCGAGCGGAGCACGGCCCGCACGTCGGCGCTGCCGTCCGGACGCATGCCGACGGTCGCGGCATGGGGGAGCGTGCGCTCGGCGGGGTCGGCCACGACCCGGAGCGCCGCGAAGGGGACGCCGTGCTGCGCCGCGAGCCGGGCCGCGATATGCGACTCCATGTCGACCGCGGCCGCGCCGGTGGCGCGGTGGAGGGCTTGTTTGCCGCCGGTGCCCACCACCACGCGGTCGACGCCGGCGAGGTCCTCGATAGTCGCCTGGGGCAGGGCGCTCGCCAACCGCTCGAGCCAGGCGGCATCCGCGAGGAAGCGCGTGTCGCCGTCGTCCACCGACCGGGCCAGGAGGACGGCGCCCGGCCTGACGTTTGGCGAGAGGCCGCCCGCGATGCCGAAACTGATGACCGCGCGGGCGCCGCGCGACAACGCCCCCTGGAGCAGCAGGGCGAGGCGCGCGGGGTCGCCACCGCCCGCGAGCGTCACCACGCCCGAGCCGCTCGCGATGCGGGCTTCGGCGGCAAGACCGGTGACGGCGAGCACGGGACGAAGCGAGGTCATGGCGGGCTCAGATCCCCACGGAAACGGTCTTGGTGTTGCTGGCTCGAAGATTGCGGAAACGCGCCATCGCCCAGAGCGGGAAGAATTTCGGATAGCCATGGTAGCGCAGGTAGAACACGCGCGGGAAGCCCGTCGCGGTGTAGGCTTTCTCCGGCCAGAAGCCGTTGTCGCCCTGCGTGCGGGACAGGTAGGCGATGCCCTGGGCCACGGCCGGGCTTTCGGCCTCGCCCGCGGCCATCAGGCCGAGGACCGCCCAGGCGGTCTGCGAAGCCGTGCTGGGAGCGGGCCGGAACCCCTTGTAGTCCAGCGCGTAGCTGCTGTCGTCCTCGCCCCAGCCGCCATCCCGGTTCTGGATCCGTTCGAGCCAACCCACGGCGCGGCGCAGCACGGGGTCCTCGCCGTCCATCCCCGCCGCGTTCAACGCGCAGAGCACCGACCACGTCCCGTAGATGTAGTTGAGGCCCCAGCGGCCATACCAGCTGCCGTCGGGCTCCTGGTCGCGGATCAGGTAGTCGACGCCGCGCTTCAGCGCCGTTCCCGGGTCGGCCCTGTCGCCGAGCTGCGCCAGCATGGAGACGCAGCGCGCCGTGACGTCGGCGGTGGAGGGGTCGAGCAGGGCGCCGTGGTC
>CAXTFJ010000057.1:0-23153 GCA_964243405.1 uncultured Lichenihabitans sp.
CCATCTTCGGGTTCCAGCGGTGGGTCTGGTGGCCGAAATGCGCGCCCGCTTCGAGTAGCTGGCGCATGGAATAATCGGGAAGGGCCATGATCGATGTGCTCCGGTTCAAACCTCCACGGGCTGTTGGGCCGCCTCGAAACGAGGCAGCCACCGGAACGGTCCTTGAAGCAGGACCGCCTGCGCCCGTGTGTGGGATGGGGAGCTGTATAGGGATGCGGACAAGCGGGCGCAAGACCCCGGCACGCCGGGGCGACGGTCGATCCGACCACGGTTAAGGATCGGTCAGTGCTCCGGGAAATCGGCCCCGAGCGTGACCTGCTCCCAAGCATCGTAGTCGCGGCGGAGATCGTCGAGTTTCCTGCGGGCGAGATCGAGTGCCATCCGGCCGAGGAGGAGGTGGCGGGGTGGATGCTCGGCCGTGACGGCCTGGATGATGGCGTCCGCGGCCCGCAGCGGGTCGCCGACCTGATTGCCGTTCCGCGCGGCGGTCTGCCGGCGGCGCTCGCCCGCGGTGGCATCGTAGTCGTCGATGACGGTGCGCGACTGGCCGATGGAGCGCCCCGCGAAGTCGGTGCGGAACGGCCCGGGCTCGACGAGGATCACGCGCAATCCCAGCGGCTCCACCTCGGCGGCGAGCGACTCGGACAAGCCTTCGACCGCGTATTTCGTCGCGAGGTAATAGCCCGTCGCCGCGAAGCTCACGAGGCCGCCGATGGACGACAGGTTGACGACCGTGCCGCTCCGGCGCGCCCGCATGCCGGGCAGCACCGCCTTGGTGAGCGCCACGAGACCGAACACGTTGGTCTCGAACATGCGCCGGACCGGCTCGTCCTCGCCCTCCTCGATCGCCGCGAGGTAGCCGTAGCCCGCGTTGTTGACGAGCACGTCGATGCGGCCGAAGCGCACCTGGGCGGCGTCCACCGCCGCCGCGACCGCGGCGGTGTCGGTCACGTCGAGCGACAGCGGCAGCGCCGTTTCGGGATGGTCGGCCACGACGGCCGCGACCGCGTCCCGGTCGCGGGCCGTGACGACGGCGCGCCAGCCGCGCTCCAGCACCTTGCGGGCGAGGTCGCGGCCGAAGCCGGTTGAGCAGCCGGTGATGAACCAGACGGGGGTGTCGTGCTCGGGCATGATCGTGTGTCCAGGGAAAATCTCCCATTCCACCTAGTGCCGCCCCCGTCGCGGCCAACCCGCTCATCGTGTGGTCAGCGGGGACAAGGCGAGCTGCAGCCAGCCCGGCTTACCGGCACCCCTGGCGCCGCGCGTGAAAACCGCGCAGGCTCTCGACAGCGCCGCCCGGGCACGTCATCGTGCCGAGCTGGAACGAAAGAAGAACATCCCCCATGTCCAACGTGGAACTCCTGCAGCCTCGCGGCGGCGATCCCGCGCACGCCGGACGGGCGGACCCGACCTATCGCGTGCCGCCCCACAACGTGGAAGCCGAGCAGGCGCTGCTGGGCGCCGTCCTGGTCAACAACGACGCCTACGACCGCGTGTCGGACTTCCTGCAGGCCGCGCATTTCTCCGAGGAGATCCACCGCCGCATCTACGAGGTGCTGTCGGCACTGATCCGCGCCGGCAAGGTCGCGACCCCGGTGACGCTGAAGACCTTTCTGGGCGACCACGACCTCGGCGGCATCACGATTCCGCAATACCTCGCCCGGCTCGCGGCGGAGGCCACGACGGTGATCAACGCCGCCGACTACGGCCGCACCATCTACGACCTCGCGATGCGCCGGAACCTGATCAGCATCGGCGAGGAGGTGGTGAACGTCGCCTACGACGCGCCCGTGGACCTGTCCCCCCGCGCGCAGATCGAGGAGGCCGAGCGGCGGCTCTACGAGATCGCCGAGACCGGCCGCTACGACGGCGGCTTCCAAACCTTCTCCAGCGCGCTGACCCACGCGATCGACATGGCCGCCAAGGCCTACGAGCGCGACGGCAAGCTGTCGGGCATCTCGACCGGCATGCACGACCTCGACCTGAAGCTCGGCGGCCTGCAGTCGTCGGACCTGGTGATCGTGGCGGGCCGCCCCGGCATGGGCAAGACCGCGCTCGCCACCAACATCGCGTTCAACATCGCCAAAGCCTACCAGTTCGAGGTGAAGCCGGACGGCACGCACGCGGCCACCAACGGCGGCGTCGTGGGCTTCTTCAGCCTCGAAATGTCCTCCGAGCAATTGGCCACCCGCATCCTGGCCGAGCAGTCGGGCGTGGCGTCCTACAAGATCCGCCGCGGCGACATCACCGACGACGACTTCCACAACCTGACCGACGCGGCGCGGCAGATCCAGACCATCCCCTTCTACATCGACCACACGGGCGGCATCTCCATCGCGCAATTGACCGCCCGCGCCCGGCGGTTGAAGCGGCAGCGCGGGCTCGACGTGCTGGTGGTCGACTACCTCCAGCTCCTGTCCGGATCGAAGAGCGCCAACGCCTCGAACCGCGTGCAGGAGCTGACCGAGATCACCACGGGACTGAAAGCCCTCGCCAAGGAGCTGAACGTGCCCATCATGGCGCTGTCGCAGCTGTCGCGGCAGGTGGAGTCGCGCGATGACAAGCGCCCGCAACTCTCCGACTTGCGTGAGTCGGGCTCGATCGAGCAGGACGCCGACGTGGTGCTGTTCGTCTACCGCGAGGAATACTACCTTAAGAACAAGCAGCCGCGCGAAGGCACGGAGGAGTTCACGGCCTGGCTGACCGACATCGAGCGGGCGCACGGCCGGGCCGAGGTGATCATCGGCAAGCAGCGCCACGGGCCGACCGGCACCGTCGAGCTGCAGTTCGAGGCGGAGGTGACGCGCTTCTCGGATCTCGCGCACGCGGACCGCCTACCCGAGCCGATGGGGGACTGATGAGCCGGCGAGCCCGCCCGCCGCGCCCCGGTCGAGAGGGCTGAGATGGGCGGCCTCGATGCCTCGTCCGTAGCGCCCGACGCCCAGGCGATCCTGACGATCGACCTCGCCGCGCTCGCCCGGAACTGGCGCACGCTGTCGGCACGGGCGGGGGCCGCGGCCTGCGGGGCGGCCGTCAAGGCGGACGCCTACGGGATCGGCATCACGGAGGCCGTCCCGGCGCTGGCGCGGGCAGGTTGCCGCGACTTCTTCGTGGCCCACGCGGCGGAAGGCGTGCGGGCGCGCACGGCCCTGCGCGCGGCAGGTCACGCCGACCCGGACACGCGCATCTTCGTGCTGAACGGGTTCCACCCCGGATCGGCCCCCGCCGAACTCTATGTCGCCAACGCGCTCCGGCCCGTGCTCGGATCGGCCGAGGAGATCGTCGACTGGTCGGTCGTCGTCGCGGGCCGGGGAACTGGCGAGGGCGCCTCGGCCCTCCACGTGGACACCGGCCTGAACCGCCTGGGTCTTCCGCCGCGCGAGGCCGCGACCCTGCACGACGCCACGATCCGGGCGACCCGCGCGGAGCTCGTCATGAGCCACTTCTGCACCGCCGAGGAGCCCGAGAACTCGAGCAACGCCGCCCAGGTGGCCGCCTTCGAGGCCGTGCGGCGCGGCCCGCTCGGGCGGCTACCCGCCTCGCTCGCCAATTCGTCCGGCCTGTTCCTGCCGCAGCCCGTAGCCTACGACCTCGTCCGGCCCGGTTACGCGCTCTACGGTGGCAACCCGACGCCGGGCCGGCCCAACCCGATGGAGCCCGTCGTCACGCTGGAGGCCCGCCTCCTCCAGGTGCGCGCGATCGAGCCCGGCCAGTCGGCGGGCTACGGCAGCCTTTGGACCGCCACGCGCCCGACCCGGCTCGCCACGATCGGCATCGGCTACGCCGACGGCCTGCCGCGCGGCGCCCGCACGGTGGGGAATGGCGAGGGCCCCCGGGCGATGGTGGGCGGCGTCCCCTGCCCGCTGGTCGGCCGCGTGTCGATGGACCTCAGCATCCTGGACGTGACGGACGCGTCCGAAGCCGCAGCCCGGCCCGGCGGCACCGCGACCCTGCTCGGCGCGGGGCTGACCGTCGACGACCTCGCGCGCGGCTGCGGCACCATCGGCTACGAGATTCTCACCGGGCTCGGCCGCAGGTATCGGCGCGGCTATTCGGGCGACCAATTCACCGCTTCATAGGTCTCATGTGCCGAGGCATAGATTTGTGAGAGCGGCAAACGATAGGCTCTCGATAGTTGAGATGACGACATCAAATTCATGAGGACGCGGGTTGGCGGGTGCTTTGCATCCGCGTCCGAACGGCAGGCCGACGGACCATGCGAGCGATGTCGAAGAACATATTGCTAAACCTATGCCTTGTTCTGATCGGTCTTCTTCCAGGTCCGGCCTTGATTCCTGTTCTGCCGAGAGATGGCGCGCAAGCCGCGACCGCCGATCCGCTCACTCGAGGAAGGATAGACGTCGGGCTGGTCGAAAACAGGGGTACGGATGCTGATCTCAATAAACTGCACGCCATACACGTTCGAGTTCCAGAAGAACTTCTGCTGAGAGGGGAGCAGAATGGGGATTACAGAACCTCTTTACAGTTCGAAATTGATGTGTCCGAGCCGCACCCGGACCTTCTCTGCGCCTGGACGAACAAGGGCCCTGACTGTAGCAGACGGCGTCGCCTGCTTGTCACCCTCGATAACGATTCGGGGTGGTTTGATCACAATCCCGGGCAAACCGATGCGCATTCGATGGCTGACATTTGGGCCAGAACCCTTTTCGAACAGCTTCAGTTGCGTGCGCGGTACGACCCGTCGACACGGCTTGTGCAGGCCGAAGCCGCAGACCGCAAAGGTTTCGATACCGTCTGGAAAATCTCATCCCAGGATCAGTACGGCACAAAGATAGTTCAGTCCCTGTATATTGCAAAACAGCAGCAGGATAATACGGTTTCCAGATACACTTTCTCGTGCGCGAATGAGCTTGATCCAATCAAGACAAGCTGCCAGATGTATCTCTCCTCTGAGAAAAAGGTCGGGCTGGCCGTCATCGTGGCCGGCCTGCAGCCCGGCGACGTGGAAAGTGCACCGGAGTTGTACGATACCGTGAGCAGGTTCATCGCGGAGATCGTTGCGGATGAGTGACTTCGACGCGTCCATCCAGGTCGAAGAGACCTGAGTGGCTTCATCGATTGCTGACCGGCTTGGCCGGATCTGGGACGTCACGAGCCGTGCTCCTCCGCGCACCGCCGCTGACATCGCATGAGCAAGCCGCGCACGACCTTCGTCTGCCAGAACTGCGGGGCGGTCACCACGCGCTGGCAGGGCCGCTGCGATTCCTGCGGCGAGTGGAACTCGATCGTCGAGGAAGGCACGGGCGCCGGCATCGGCGGGCAGCTCGAGCGCAAGACACGCAAGGGGCGCCTGTTCGCGCTGGAGGGGCTATCGTCCAAGGTGGAGGAACCGCCCCGCACCGCGGTCGGCGTGGACGAACTCGACCGGGTGACGGGCGGCGGCTTCGTGCCGGGCTCCGTGCTGCTCATCGGCGGGGAGCCCGGCATCGGCAAGTCGACCCTGCTGATCCAGGCCTGCGCGGCGCTCGCCCGGCGCGGCCCGCGGGTGGCCTACATTTCGGGCGAGGAGGCCGCGGCCCAGGTGCGGCTGCGGGCCGAGCGGCTCGGGCTGTCCGACGCGCCCGTGGCGCTCGCGGCCGCCACCAGCGTGGAGGACATCATCGCCACGCTGAGCGAGGGTCCGCGCTTCACGCTCGCGGTGATCGACTCGATCCAGACCATGTGGAGCGACACCGCGGAGGCGGCCCCCGGCACCGTGACCCAGGTGCGGGCCGCGGCCCAGGCGCTGATCCGCTTCGCCAAGACCACCGGGGCCTGCGTGATCCTCGTGGGCCACGTCACCAAGGACGGGCAGATCGCGGGGCCCCGCGTGGTCGAGCACATGGTCGACGCCGTGCTCTCGTTCGAGGGCGACGGCGCGCACCATTTCCGCATCCTGCGCTCGCTCAAGAACCGCTTCGGCCCCACCGACGAGATCGGCGTGTTCGAGATGACGGGCAAGGGCCTGAGCGAAGTTCCGAACCCCTCGGCCTTCTTCCTGTCGGGCCGCGACGCGGGGGCGGCGGGCACGGCGGTGTTCGCCGGCATGGAGGGCACGCGGCCGCTGCTGGTCGAGTTCCAGGCACTGGTGGCGCCCACCGCGCTCGGGACACCGCGCCGCTCGGTGGTGGGCTGGGATTCCAACCGGCTCGCGACCGTGATCGCGGTATTGGAGGCGCACGCGGGCATCCGGCTCGGCGGTCACGACATCTACCTCAATGTGGCGGGCGGCCTGCGGGTGAGCGAACCGGCCGCCGACCTCGCCGCCGCGGCCGCGCTGCTGTCGTCGCTCACGGGCGCGTTCCTGCCCGCCGACACGGTCTACTTCGGCGAACTGGGGCTGTCGGGAGCCGTCCGCCCGGTGGTGCACGCGCCGGCCCGCTTCAAGGAGGCCGCCAAGCTCGGCTTCGCGGCCGCGGTCGCGCCCAACCCGCCCGAGGGGGCGGCCTCCGCCCCGGGCCAGGCTCCGCTCACCCTGCGCCCGCTCACCCACATCACCGCGCTCGTGGCCGACATCGCGGCCGACGGGACCGCGCAGCGGCGGGCTCGGTCGTAGCGCCGCCGGGCGTCGCCGCCACCGATGATGACGGGGCGTGCGGCCTTCGCTATACCCCGCCCCGGCGCACCGCCGCGCCCCGCATGGCAGAGACCCGGATTTATGCCTTCCTACCTCGATCTGGCCCTGCTGGGCATCATCCTGATCTCGGCGCTGCTGTCCATGGTTCGGGGGTTCACCCGCGAGGTCCTCGCGATCGTTTCCTGGGCGGCCGCGGCCGCCGCGGCCTACCTGCTCTACGCGAGGGTGACGCCCTTTCTCGATCCCTACATCGAGAAGGACTTCGTCAAGAAGATCGTGGCGGTCGCCATCGTGTTCTTCGTGGTCCTGGTGATCGTCTCGATCATCACGGTCAAGCTGTCGGACGCCATCCTGGACAGCCGGGTGGGAGCGCTGGATCGTACGCTCGGCTTCGTGTTCGGCGCCGCGCGCGGTTTTCTGCTGGGCGTCGTGGCCTTCCTGTTCTTCAACTGGCTGGTGCAACCCAAGTCGCAGCCCGTATGGGTGGCGGACGCGAAGACGCGGCCCTTGCTGCTGGCGACCGGCGAGGACCTGAAGGCCATGCTGCCGGACGACGCGGTCAACTTCTTCGTGCAGCGGTTCTCGCACGACAAGACGGCACCGATCGAGGAGGCGCCCGACGACGATCCCGAGCACGCCGGCGCGCCCCCGGCCCCGGCGCCGGCCGAGAAGCACAGCGACGCGACCCCCACCCCGCAGGCGACCGCGCCGTCGCTCACCGACAAGCAGAAGCTCGACAACCTGCTGAACCGGCCGGCTAACCGTAAGCAGTAATCCAAAGGCTTGGCGTCGCGGTGGTCTTACGCGCGCGACCTTTCCTCGCTATATCCACACCGTCCGACACCGTTACGACACCCAGGATCAACGCCCATGGCCAACGTCGACGCGCGCGCGCAGTCCGACACCTTGGACGATGGATTCGATCCGGACGCCGACCGGCTGCGCGAGGAATGCGGCGTCTTCGGCATCTTCGGGCACGAGGACGCGGCCGCCATCACGGCCCTGGGTCTGCACGCGCTGCAGCACCGCGGCCAGGAGGCCGCGGGCATCGTGGCTTTCGATGGGCAGCGCTTCCATTCCGAGCGCCGGCTGGGCTTGGTGGGCGACCACTTCTCCTCGACCGAGACGATCGCCCGACTGCCGGGGCGGTCCGCCATCGGCCACGTGCGCTACGCCACCACGGGCGCGACCGTGTTCCGCAATGTGCAGCCGCTCTTCGCCGAGCTCGACGCCGGCGGCTTCGCGGTGGCCCATAACGGCAACCTCACCAACGGCCTGAGCGTGCGCCGCGACCTGATCCGCGACGGGGCCATCTGCCAGTCGACCTCCGACACGGAGGTGATCCTCCACCTCGTGGCGCGCTCACGCAAGCCGCGCTTCGTCGAGCGCTTCATCGACGCGCTACGCCAGATCGAGGGGGCCTACTCGCTGGTGGGCCTGACCAACAAGAAGATGGTGGGCGCGCGCGATCCGCTCGGCATCCGCCCCCTGGTCTTAGGCGAACTGCACGGCCGCTACATCCTGGCGTCGGAAACCTGCGCGCTCGACATCATCGGCGCGCGCTTTGTGCGCGACATCGAAAACGGCGAGGTGGTGGTCATCTCGGAGGACGGCATCGAGAGCCTGAAGCCGTTTCCGGCGCAGACCATGCGGCCCTGCATCTTCGAATACATCTATTTCGCCCGGCCCGATTCGGTGGTGCACGGGCGCTCGGTCTACGCGGTGCGCAAAGCCATGGGCGCCGAGCTCGCGAGAGAGAGCCCCGCCGACGCCGACCTCGTCGTTCCTGTGCCCGACAGCGGCGTGCCCGCGGCGCTGGGCTTCGCGCATGGTTCGGGGCTGCCCTTCGAGCTCGGCATCGTGCGCAACCACTACGTGGGCCGCACCTTCATCCAGCCGACGCAGACGGTGCGGGAACTGGGCGTCCGGCTCAAGCACAGCGCCAACCGTGGCGTGGTGGAAGGCAAGCGCATCGTGCTGCTCGACGACTCGATCGTGCGCGGCACCACGTCGATCAAGATCGTGCAGATGATGCGCGACGCCGGTGCCCGCGAGGTGCATTTCCGCATCTCGTCCCCGCCCATCACGCACCCGGACTACTACGGGATCGACACGCCCGAGCGGAACAAGCTGCTCGCCGCCACCATGGGCCTCGAGGAGATGCGGGCCTATATCGGCGCGGACTCGCTGGCCTTCCTGTCGGTCGACGGCGTGTATCGCGCCATGGGCTATGAGCGGCGCGACCCCGTGCGGCCGCAATTCTCCGACCATTGCTTCACGGGCGATTACCCGACCCGGCTCGTCGACGCCCATGCGGAAACCAACGTGCGGCAGCTCGCCATGCTGGCCGAGGCGAGCTGAGGGGTTTCACGCACGGGTGAGATCGACGACTTCGTGGAAACGCGTGTAGTCGACCGTCACATCCCCGTCGGGTGCGATGTCGATGATGTCCGCGTAGCGGTGGTTCCAGCGGACCCGGTCCATCGCATAGGTTTGCCGGCCGTGGACCTGCTGGGACGCGCTCTCGTCGTGCCCCGTCAGCGTCAGCAGGACGCTCGCCCCGTCGGCCGCCAGCGCCTCGCCCGACTGGCCAGCGAGCGGGCTGTCGGCGTCGATCACGTGGAACACCGACCAGCTCAGCAGGAAGGTCGGGTTCTCGGCCCGCTGCAGCGCGAGCGGCTCGAAGCCGCGGTAGAGCACGCCCTCGCGGCTGACCCGGTCGCGGATAAGCCAGAGCTTGGCGCTGGCGTTGACGATGGTGCTCTGGCGCGCGTTGGCGACCCGCACCACCAGGGTCGGCTGCCCCTCGTGGTCGTGCAGGGTGACGACATCTGCGAACAGGAATCGGGCGCGGGGCCGCGAGAAACGGGCGAAGATCAGGCCCGTGAGCAGGGCGGACAGGAACAGGCCCACGAACATCTCCACGCTGGCCACCGCGTGGCCGTAGCGCGTCTGCGGATGCAGGTCGCCGTAGCCCACGGTCGCGAGCGTCTCTATGCTGAAGAAGAACGCGTTCGGGAGGTTGCCTTCGCCGACGCCCGCCACGGCGCCGGGGGCGAGCAGGTAGGCGAACGCGAACAGGATGTTGACGGCGCAGAACACGACCGCCGAGGCGCCCACGAAGGCGGGCCAGCGCGCCGTCATCGCGGTGTAGTAAGCGTCGTGCCAGAACCCGTCCGCGAGCCCGCGCGTGGTGATCCGCCGGTCACCGTCCAGGCGCTGCCTCGACCGCCCCGCCCCGCCCTTTCGCGCCGTCGCCACCGCTTTCCCGCCCCCTCTGGTTTCGCCCGCGCGGGCAGCGTAAATGCTGGCCGCGCGCAAGCAAGGACTCCGGCACGATGGACAGACCTCTCGACCAGCGCATAGCCCTCGTGACGGGCGCGACCCGCGGCATCGGGCGGGCGGTCTGCCTCGACCTCGCGCGGGCGGGCGCCCACGTGATCGCGCTCGGCCGCACGCAGGGCGCCCTCGAGGAACTGGACGACGAGGTGCGGGCCGCCGGCTCGGAGGCCACGCTGGTCCCGTGCGACCTGAAGGACGGCGAAGCGCTCGACCGGCTCGGTGCCGCCATCCACGCGCGCTGGGGCAGGCTCGACGTGCTGGTCGCCAACGCCGGCATCCTCGGGCCCATCACGCCGCTCGGCCATGTCGACCCGAAGCAGTGGGACGACGTGATCGCCGTCAACGTCACGGCCAACTGGCGGCTGATCCGCTCGCTCGATCCCGTGCTGCGCGCCTCCGACGCGGGGCGGGCGGTGTTCCTGACCTCGGGCGTCGCGCACCGCGCCGAGTACCGCCCCTACTGGGGTCCCTACGCGATCTCCAAGGCCGCGCTGGAGGCCCTGGCGCGCACCTACGCGGCGGAGACCGCGACCACGTCGGCCGTCAAGGTCATGGCGTTCCAGCCCGGTCCCGTGCGGACGCGCATGCGGGCGGCCGCCATGCCGGGCGAGGATCCGGCCACGCTGAAGACCCCGGAGGAGATCAGCCCGCGCATCCTGGACCTGTGCCTGCCCGCCTCGACCGAGACCGGCAAGCTGTTCGACTTTCCGTCGGGCAAGCTGCTGGCCTTCTCGGCGCCGGCCTGAAACTCCCGCGAACCGTCATTGCGAGAAGCGTAGCGACGAAGCAATCCGGCCGGTCCAGGTGAGGCCGCGACCATCGCGGCTCTCCCCTGGATTGCTTCGCTTCGCACGCAATGACGGCGTCGGTCACGATGACGGCAGGTCGAAGCCCGTCCAGCTGTCAGCGCGCGGCCATCCTGTCGCGGATGCGGAACAGGGCGATGCGCTCCACTTCGCTGAGCGCGGTGCCGACCTCCGCGTCCCGGTCGTGCGCGAGGCGGGATCCGAAGGCTTGCAGGATCGCGGCCATGTCGAGCCCCCGCACCGCGATGATGAACGGGAAACCGAACCGCTCGCGATAGGCGTCGTTCAGCGCAGTGAAGCGCGCCAGTTCGTCTTCCGTGAGCCGGTCGAGCCCCGCCCCGCCCTGCTCGCGGGTCGAGTCAGCGGTGAGGCCCTCGGCGAGCGCCAGGCGCCCGGCTAGGTCCGGGTGCGCGCGAAGCAGGGTGAGTTTGTCGGTCTCCGGCAGGTCTCGCATCGCCGCCGTCATCTTCGCATGCAGGGCCTCGGGGGCATCGTGGGCCTCGGTCAGCACCGCCGCGTGCACGCGCTCGGCGATCCCCGGCGTGTGCTCGAACACCTCGCCGAACACCGCCGCGAACAGCCCCGGTCCCATCCGGCTCGGCCTGTAGCCGCCCCGCGGGGGATGGGTCGCGATCCAGTGGCGGGCGATATCGACCCGGCGCGCGACCCACACGCGGTCGTGCGCCTGCACGTAGTCGAGGAAGCGCGCGAGCGCCGCCGCGCGGCCGGGGCGGCCGGCGAGGCGGCTGTGGAGGCCCACCGACAGCATCTTCGGCCGGTCCTCGCCTTCCGCGTAAAGGACGTCGAACGAGTCCTTGAGGTAGCTGAAGAATTGGTCGCCCGCGTTGAACCCCTGAGGCGTCGCGAACCGCATGTCGTTGCTGTCGAGCGTGGAGGGCACGACGAGTTGCGGCCCGTGCGGGCCTTCGGTCCAGTAGGGCATGTCGTCGGCGTAGGAATCGGCGAGGTAGAGGAAACCGCCCTCCTCCGCCGCGATGGCCGACGTGTGGATGGAGGCGCGGCCCTGGTAGAAGCCGAAGGGCCGCTCGCCCGTCAGCTCCCGGTGGAGGCGGATCGCCTCGACGACGTGCGCGCGCTCGGCCTCGTAGGTGTAGTCCTTGTAGTCGACCCACTTGTAGCCGTGGGTGGCGATCTCCCACTTCGCGCCCTGCATGGCGCCCACGATCTCGGGATAGCGCTGCAGGGCGGTCGCCACCGCGTAGACGGTGACGGGCAGGCCGCGGCTCGTGAACATGCGGTGCAGCCGCCAGAAGCCCGCCCGCGTGCCGTATTCGTAGATCGACTCCATGTTCATGTGCCGCTGGCCGGGCCAGGGCTGGGCGCCCACAATCTCGGACAGGAAGGCCTCCGAGGCCGCGTCGCCGTGCAGGATGTTGTTCTCGCCGCCCTCCTCGTGGTTGATCACGAACTGGACGCAGAGCTTGGCGTCCCCCGGCCAACGGGCGTGCGGCGGGTGCTCGCCGTAGCCCCTGAGGTCGCGCGGGTAGGCTTGCGTCATCAGGACCCCCGGTAGGTCGCGTAGCTCCACGGCGAAACGAGGAGCGGCACGTGGTAGTGGCCGTCCGGCTCGGCCACGGCGAAGCGGATCGGCACGAGATCGAGGAACGGCGGGTCGGGTAGAACCGCGCCGCTCGCCCGAAAATAGGCCGCGACCGCGAAGGTCAGCTCGTAGACGCCCGGCTCCAGCATCCCGGCCAGGAGGGGCGCGTCGGTGCGGCCATCGCGATTGGTCACGGTTTCCGCAAGCGGCGCGCCCGCGCCGACCCGGGTGAGGCGGATCGGGACGCCGTCGGCGGGGCAGCCCGCGGCGGTGTCGAGCACGTGGGTGGAGATGCGGCCCATGGCGCTCACTTCTTGTCGAGCAGAAGCGTCCCTTCCTTCTGGATCAGGCCCTTGGCTTTCTCGGCCACCAGGGCGAGCAGCCACGGCAGCAGCACGGTGACGGTGACGTGGTCCTCGCCCACGTCCAGCGAGCCGGCGGCCGTCTGCCCCAACGCGCTGACCTTGTAGGTCAGGACGTTGTCGGTCCAGGTATCGTCCAGCACGGAGACTTTGCTGGCGTAGGTGGTCTTCAGGTGGCCGATGCCGTCCTTCAGGCGGCGCATCGCTTCCTGCTTGCCCAGGTGGTGCGGGATCGAGACGACGAGTGGCTTGGACATGACCGGCCCTTGGGTAAGTCTTCCGCTTGTCTATAGGAGGGAACGGCTCGGCAAGCCAAGCCAGCCGCCCTTTCAGGACCCGCTCCCATGCCCCTCAGACCGATCGTCCCCACCCTTCTAGCGGCTGCTCTCCTCGGCGGCGTCGCGCCCGCCCGTGCCCAGGAACCGACCCCGTCGGCCGCGACCGACAAGGGCATGACCATGCTGACGATCTTCCTCCGCCACGACGAATCGAAGCCGTTGGACGACATCAACGCCCAGCTCGCGCGGCAGCACTATTTCGAGAGTTTTCCGCCCGAGGGCGTCGAGATCGTGTCCTGGTACGTGATGATGGGCATCGGCCAGGTCGTCACCCTGCGCTTTCCGGCCGAACGGCTGCGCGAGATCAACCGGGCCATCGAGCGAACCGCCTGGGGTCCGTACCGCACGGACTTCTACCCCACCTACGATTACAAGCCGAGCGCGCTGGCGGAGCGCAAGCCGCACTGACCGGACGCCCCGCGGCGCCCCGTCGCCTCGGCGGCCGACTTCTCGGCGTGAACGGCGCGGCCCACGACCCGGAGGTTGGGCGCGCCCCAGAAGGCGAGCAGGTCCGGCCAGGCGCGCTCGCGCTCATTGCGCCAGACGGCGAACAGCGGCACGCGGTGGTCGACCTCCGCGGTGCGGTCCAGCCGGTCGCCCGTTTGGGCGCAGCGTCGCTTCTGCACCCGGGTGAGCAGGCGCAGCTGCCGGTGCGGCGCGAGCCAGAACCGCCAGGCCGCCGCGCAGGCCGCGTGCCAGGACGCCCGCCGGTTGGGGATCCCGTCGCCCCAAAGGTCGGCGTGCCAGCCGAAGCGGAACACGGGCTGGCCGCACAGCTTGCAGCGGCCGGGTTCCGCTCTCCACGCGGTCTCGCGGTAGGGCGAAGGCGGCACGCGCAGGCCGCGCGGCAGGCCGTCGTCCGCGCCGGTCGACAGGCGCCACGTCCAGCCCGACGGCGCGCCGGTGCGGGCGGCCAGCGCCCGGGCGAGCCGGTCAGCGCGGAGCGGGTGGGCGGCCCAGTAGCTGTCGACCGCGGTCCGCGGCAGCGCCGGCACCCAGGTCCTGACATGCGCGTGGACCAGCACGGGTTTGGGGAAAGCGTCCGGCAGGCTGCGCGCGAGCCGGGCGCGGGCCTGCGCGTTGCGCGCTTCCCGCCAGGGCGAGGGCGGCCGCGTCAAAGCTCTGCTCCCAGATCCTCCTCGGCCGTCTCACCCGACAGGCGATCGAGCAGCCAGCGCGCCGCGGGTCCGGGCGGCTGGTCGGTCCGGTTGACCGCGAACAGGGTGTAGCGGTGCGATGGCCGGTCCTCGACGGCCAGGGCGGTCAGCCGCCCGTCCGCGATGTCGTCCCGCACCATGGGTTCGGGCATGTTGCCCCAGCCGAGACCCGCGAGGATCAGCGCGTACTTGGCCCCGAGGTCGGCCAGCCGCCACGTTTGCGGGCTCAGCACGGCGAAGTCTTGGCCTCGCGTCAGGTCGGACCGATCGGTGAGCACGAGCTGCACGTGGTCGCGCACCTCGGCCCGGCTCGCGGGTCCGCCGGCCTGCGCGAGCGGATGGATCGGGGCCGCGACCGCAACCATCGTCACCATACCGATGGGCCGGTAGTCCAGGCCTTCCAGCGCCTGGACCAGCGGACCGCTCACGCCCACGCTGCAGGTCCGGTCGAGAACGAGTTGCACCACCGCGCCCAGCGCCTCGACATAGAGGCGCAGGTTGACGGTGGGGAAGGCTTCGCGGAACTCGGCGAGCGCCAGCACGAGGCGGGAACTCGGCAGCATCACGTCCACCGCGATGGCGACCTCCGCCTCGAGACCCGCCAGCAACCCGCGCGCGCGGGCGCGGAGCGCATCCACCCCGAGGCCGATCTGGCGCGCATCGGCCAGGACGGCGCGGCCCGCCTCCGTCAGGGTCGGGCGGCGGTTGCGGCGCTCGAACAGCGTCAGGCCCCCGAGCTGCGCTTCCAGGCTCGCGACCGCGTAGCTCACCACGGACTGCTGCCGGTTCAGCTTGCGGGCGGCGGCCGAGAAGCTCCCCGCTTCGACGATGGCGAGGAAGACGCGCAACTGGTCGAGCGTGGGATGACCGACGTCCGGCATGGGAGGGGGCTCGAATCGGGACGTGGCCGGTTTACGCGAGCGGTCCGCCGCGCGCCATCCGCGCCGCAAACGTCCCGGCGCCGCGCTTTCCGCTCGCCTGTGGCACGGCTTTCCCTGTACAGGAGGCGGTGTCGTTTTCCGGCCGGAGTCCACCCGCGCGTGCTGTGCCTGCCTCCTCGTCGCGCGGCTGCGGCCCTGCTCGCCGCGGCCCTGCTGGCCGGTCCCCTGGGTGGGTGCGGCCGCCGTGGCGGCCTCGAACCGCCGCCGGACCCAAGCGTCGCCGCCGCCTCGGACGACAACGCCGTCCAGAGCGGGCTGCGGCGACCCAAGAGCGTGCCGGTCAAGCCGCCCCATGAGTCCTTCATCCTCGATCCCCTGCTCTGACGCGCATGCACCACTTCACGTATCGCGACCACGTGCTGCACGCCGAGGACCTGGATCTCCGCGCGATCGCGGCCGAGGTCGGGACACCCTTCTACTGCTATTCCCGCGCCACGATGGAGCGGCACTACCGCGTCTTCACGGACGCTTTCGGGGACCGCCCGATCCGCGTCTGCTACGCGCTGAAGGCCAACTCGAACCAGGCGGTGCTGCGGCTCTTCGCCCGGCTGGGCGCGGGCATGGACGTCGTGTCGGGCGGCGAGCTCCGGCGGGCGCGGGCCGCGGGCGTCCCGGGCGAGCGGATTACCTTCTCGGGCGTCGGCAAGACCGTGGCCGAACTAGCGCTCGCCCTGGACGAGGGCATCGGCTGCTTCAACGTCGAGTCCGAACCCGAGCTGGAAACCCTGTCCGACCTCGCCCGGTCCAAGGGCGCCGAGGCCAGGATCGCGGTCCGCGTCAACCCGGACGTGGACGCCCGGACGCATGCCAAGATCGCGACGGGCAAGGCCGAGAACAAGTTCGGCATCCCGCTCGGGCGGGCCCGCGCCGTCTACGCCCGCGCCGCGACGCTGCCCGGCGTGCGGGTGAGCGGGGTCGACATGCACATCGGCTCGCAGATCACCGAGCTCGACGCCTTCGACGACGCCTTCCGAGCGCTGGCGGGCTTCGTACGCCAGTTGCGCGCGGACGGGCACCGAATCGACCACGTCGACCTCGGAGGCGGGCTGGGCATTCCCTACCGCCCCGAGCAGGACGCGGCGGCCTTCCATCCCGAGCGCTACGCCGCGCTCGTGGCGCGTTACGCCGACGCCCTCGACGCTGCCCTCGTGTTCGAGCCCGGACGGCTGCTGGTCGGCAACGCGGGCGTGCTCGTCGCCCGCACGGTGCTGGTCAAGCGCGGCGCCGACAAGACCTTCGTGGTGGTCGACGCCGCCATGAACGACCTGATCCGCCCGACGCTCTACGAGGCGCACCACGAGATCTGGCCCGTGGCCGAGGCCGCCACCGACGCGACCTTCGCGCCCGCCGACGTGGTCGGGCCGGTGTGCGAAACGGGCGACTACCTGGCGCTGGACCGCAGCCTGCCGCCGATCGTCGCGGGCGACCTCGTCGCCATCATGTCGGCGGGCGCCTACGGGGCCGTGCAGGCGGGGACCTACAACTCGCGCCTGCTCGTCCCCGAGGTCATGGTGGACGGCGGCCGCTTTGCGGTCGTGCGGCCGCGAGCGTCCTACGAGGACCTGATCGGCCTCGACCGCGTGCCGGACTGGCTGGGCTGAACCGGCCCGTCCGTCGCGAACGGCCGGCTCCGCCGTGTTCCAGCCGAAATCGCCCCCGATAGATTCGGCATGCGAAGGAGACTGGCACGCTGAGCCGCGGACGACCGAGCAGGGGCGAAAGGACGCGGGCCGCAGGAGCCTTGGCGGTTCTGCTCGCTTTGGCAGGGTCCGCCGAGGCCCAGTCGCCGCCGACGCCTCCCGCACGGTCCGATGGTCCTGCCGCCCCGCCCGACCTCGACGCCAGGCGATTGGAACTGCGCGGTCTGGAGGACTCGCTGGCCGTCTCCGATGAGCAGCGCCACAAGATCGTGGCGGACATCGAGACGATCCGCACCGACCGCGTCCGGTTGGCCTCCGCCCTGCTCGACACCACGGCGAAAGTCCGCGACGCGGAACAGAAGGTTGCGACCGTCGAGTCGCGTCTGGACACGATGACGGGCAGCGAGGACGCGATCCGGCAGTCGCTGCAGAACCGGCGCGGCGTCATCGCAGAGGTGCTGGCCTCCCTCCAGCGGATGGGACGCAAGCCGCCGCCCGCCATCCTGGTCGGGCCCGACGACATCCTGACCTCGATCCGCACCTCGATGCTGCTGGGCAGCGTCGTGCCGGAACTGCGGGACGAGGCTGAGGCGCTCGCGTCCGACCTCGGCGACCTCCAGCGCCTCCGCGGCGAGATCACGAGCGAGAAGGAAACGCTGACCCGCGACCTCGCCGGCCTCCACGCCGAGCAGGCACGGCTCGACGCGCTGGTGGCGGCACGGCAGCAGGCGCAGACCGACGCCGAAACCGCGCTGGGGGAAGAGCAGGGACGCTCGGCCGACCTCGCCCGGCAGGCCGGCGGCCTCAAGGACCTCGTCGCCCGCATGGAAGGCGAGATCGCCTCCGCCAAGCGCGCGGGGGACGCCGCCCGCGCGGCGGACGAGGCGCGTCGGAAGGCCGCGCAGGCCGACGCCGACAGCGTGCGCGACAAGGTCGCGGCCGGCCCCTTCCGCGATCCGGCGCGGCTGAGTCCGGCGGTCGGCTTCGCGGACGCCAAGGCGCTGCTCGGCCTGCCCGCGGCGGGCCGCCTCGTCAAGGATTACGGGACGGCCGACGCCTTCGGGGGGACCGAGAAGGGGGTGTCGATCGCCACGCGGGCGAACGCGGTCGTGGCCTCGCCATCCGACGGGTGGGTGGCCTTCTCGGGTCCCTACCGGACCTACGGGCAGATCCTGATCGTCAATGCGGGAGACGGATACTACGTGGTGCTGGCCGGCATGGCGCGGGTCACGGTGACGCCGGGCCAGTTCGTGCTGGCGGGCGAACCGGTCGCCGCCATGGGGGATGGCACGGTCAAGACCGCGGCCGCAATCTCGCTTGGCGCGACCGAACCCGTTCTCTATGTTGAGTTTCGAAAAGACGGGACGGCCATCGATCCGACCCCGTGGTGGGCCAAGGCCGAGTTGGAAAAGGTTCGCGGATGATGCGCAAGGTTTCCCTGATGGCCGCCGGTGTCGTGCTGGGCGCGGCCTCCGCCACGGTGGCGATCCACACCAACGTCCTGGGCGGCAGTCCGGCCCACGCGGCCGGGGCCGATACCTACCGCGAGATGAACCTGTTCGCCGACGTCTTCGACCGCATCCGCACCGATTACGTCGAGAAGCCGGACGAGGATAAGCTCGTGGAGGCCGCCATCAACGGCATGCTGTCCTCGCTCGACCCGCATTCCTCCTACATGGACGCGAAGAGCTACCGCGACATGCAGGTGCAGACGAAGGGCGAGTTCGGCGGCCTGGGCATCGAGGTCACGCAGGAGGACGGCTCCATCAAGGTCGTCACCCCCATCGACGACACGCCGGCCTCCAAGGCGGGCATCCTGTCGGGCGACTCGATCGTGGCGATCGACGGCGACGCCGTGTCGGGCCTCAGCCTCAACCAGGCGGTCGACAAGATGCGCGGCGCGGTGGGCAGCCCCGTGACGCTGAAGATCATGCGCGCCAAACAGAAGGACACGCAGGACTTCAAGCTGACGCGGGCGGTGATCACCATCAAGTCGGTCAAGTTCGAGGAAAAGGACGACGTCGGCTACATCCGCATCACGCAGTTCAACGAGCAGACCTTCGACGGCCTGAAGACCGCGATGGGCAAGATCCAGGCCGACATCCCGTCCGACAAGTTCAAAGGCTATCTCGTCGACCTGCGCAACAACCCGGGCGGGCTGCTCGACCAGTCGATCGAGGTCGTCAACGCCTTCATCGACCGCGGCGAGATCGTGTCGACGCGGGGTCGCAACGCCGACGAGACGCAGCGCTACAGCGCGCGTCCGGGCGGCGACCTGAGCCACGGCAAGCCGATGGTGGTGATGATCAACGGCGGCTCGGCCTCGGCCTCCGAGATCGTGGCCGGCGCCCTGCAGGACCACAAGCGCGCCACCATCCTGGGCACGCGGTCGTTCGGCAAGGGCTCCGTGCAGACCATCATCCCGCTCGGCCAGGACGGGGCGCTGCGGCTCACCACGGCACGCTACTACACGCCGTCGGGCCGCTCGATCCAGGCCAAGGGCATCGACCCGGAGGTCCAGGTTCTGGAGGACGTGCCGGCTGAACTGAAGGGCAAGGACGACACCAAGGGCGAGGCTTCGCTCAAGGGCCACCTGCTGAACGGCGCCACCTCCGACGAGAAGCAGGGTTCCCAGGCCTACGTGCCGCCGGACGCCAAGGACGATAAGCAGCTGATCGCCGCACTGGATCTGCTGCGCGGCAATACCAAGGCGTCCAACACGCCCACACCAGGTTCGGCCGACGCCGACAAGCCCGTTCAGGTTCCGAACTGAGCCTCCTTTCCACCAGACGAAACGGGGGGCGTCGCGGTCGAGCGGCGCCCTTTTTCGTGGGCGCGACCGCGAACCGGACCGGCCGGGATGAGTGACGACCCCCTCTACGAGCCGCTCGGGCTGCGCCCGGCGGCGCCGTCCCGCAGCATGCAAGGCCCCGTCGCGGTCGGCCTGATCCTGGGTGTTGCCCTGCTCGGCGGAACGGCCGTGATGATCCTGAAGGGCCGGGCCGGAGACGACCGGGACAGGGTCGCGGTCGCGCCCATCGAACCCCTCAAACCGCCACTCCAGGCTCCGCCACCGGCATCCGCCCCGGCCGCACCAGCGCCGACGCCGGCTTCAGTGGGAGGCATCAGCGTGACGCCGGACGGCGACACGGTTGAGGTTCAGAACGGCGTCAAGATCATTCGCATGGGGGCGGGCCGCGCAGCCAAGGCGGCGCTCGCGATGCCCTCCGCACCGTCGGCGAGCCTCGGGCTGCAGCCGGCGCCCGATCCCGATCTGATCGAGCACACGGCGGCGGGAGACCTGCCGCACATCGGTCCGGACGGCCGGCGGCCCTCCGCGGTCTACGCCAGGCCGGTCACGCCTTTGCCCGTCGGCCAGGCTGCGGCGCCCCGGCTCGCCGTCATGGTGGGCGACCTCGGAGGCGACCCGGCGCAGAGCGGGTTGGCGGACGAGGTACTGCCACCCGCCGTCAGCCTCGCGTTCAGGCCCGACGGGAGCGACCCGGTCGAAGCCGTGAGCCGAGCGCGCGAAGCCGGACACGAGGTGCTGCTGGAATTGCCCGGAGTCGCACCCGCGCAGGCAAGCGGCGGCGATACGCTCGACGGGCTCCACCGCATGATGGGCCGGTTCTCGGGCTACGTGGGCATCACCGCGGAGGTGGGAGGTCACTTCCCGGGCCAACCCGGCGCGGGCGCGCTCACGCTGCGCGATCTGGCCGCGCGGGGCCTGCTGCTGATCGACAACGACGCGTCCCCACCGGATCGGATCGCCACGGCGCCACCGACTGCCGCGAGTCCCGATGTCATCATCGATGGGAGACTTTCGGCCGACGCGATCTCGGCCGCCTTCGGTCGCCTTGAAGATGTCGCTCGCAACCGGGGGCAGGCGCTGGGCTACGTGGGCCACCCCTCGGGCAACCTCGAGGCCATCGCGGCCGCGCTGGCGGGAGCGGGCGAGCACGGGTTCGTTCTGGTTCCGGTCAGCTCGATCGCGAAGGACGCGCCCGGTCGCGAGGTGCAGGGCGCACGCTGACGTCCGCGACCGTGGCATGGACCCGACGTGACGAAGATTTAATTTGTGCCGGCGGAAAGATTTGAGCACGGTCCATCCGCCCTTCATCTGAGGCTCACGTCAGATAAGGTAACAGCCGGAACGCGACGATCGCGGTCCGGCCCCGAGCGAGATCATGGCAGCAAGCGGCAGCGGCAAGACGCGAGGATTTGCGAGGGTCGTTCTGCTGGCGCTTGTCGTTGTCGCGGCAGGAGCCGTCTACGAGATGCGCCAGGACCCAGCGTTCCGCGAGCGGGCCTACGGTGTTCTGCCCGCGCTGAAATCCGTTCCAGGCCTTGCTCCGGCCCTGGCCGAGGCGCCGCCGAAGGCCGCCCCGCAGGCAGCCGCGATCCCCGTCTCCGCCGCCGAAGCGCAGACCGGTGACTTCCCGATCGTCCTGGTCGGCCTCGGCACCGTGCAGGCCAACAACACGGTGCTTGTACGCAGCCGCGTCGACGGCCAGATCACCGGGCTCCATTTCACGGAAGGGCAGATCGTCAACAAGGGCGACCTCCTGGCCGAGATCGATCCTCGCCCCTACAAGGCCGCGCTGGAACAGGCCCAGGCCAAGAAACAGCAGGACGAGGCCAACCTTTCCAACGCCCAGCGCGACCTCGGCCGCTTCCAGTCCCTCGCCAAGAGCGATTACGCGACCAAGCAGCAGCTCGACACGCAGACATCCCAGGTGGCTCAGCTCACGGCGCAGATCGCGGCCGACCAGGCCGCGATCGACAACGCGCAGACGCAGCTCGACTACGCGACAATCCGGTCGCCGCTGACGGGCCGCGCCGGGTTTCGGTTGATCGACCAGGGTAACATCGTCAACGCCTCCAGCGCGTCGGGCATCGTGGAGATCGCGCAGGTGAAGCCGATCGCGGTGATCTACACCGAGCCCGAGAACAATCTCGCGGCCTTGGAGGCCGGCCAAGCGGTCGCTCCGCTGGCCGTCACCGCACTCGCGTCCGACGCCAAGACCGCGCTGGCCCAGGGCAAGCTCGACACGCTCAACAACGAGGTCGACTCGAGCAGCGGGACGATCCGGGTCAAGGCCCTGTTCGACAACGCCGACAACAAGCTGTGGCCCGGCTTGTCCGTCGTGACGCGGACCACGGTCGCGACGCGCAAGGACGTGATGATCGTTCCCGACAGCGCCGTGCAGCGCGGCCGCGACGGATTCTACGCCTACGTGATCGGCCCGGACATGAAGGCCCAGGTGCGCAACCTCAAGGTGAGCCAGATCGCCGACGGCAAAGCGCTCGTGGACGACGGGATCAAGGCAGGCGACAAGGTCGTGACGGCCGGCCAGTACCGGCTGCAGCCCAACACCCTGGTGCGTGTGACGGACCCGGCGGAAAAGACGGCCAGCAAGGAGCCCTGATCGTGTACGGAGGCATTTCGGCGCCGTTCATCCGCTTCCCGGTCGCCACCACGCTGGTGATGGTCGGCATCTTCTGCATCGGGCTCGTGGCCTACCCGCTGCTACCCGTCGCTCCCCTGCCCCAGGTCGATTTCCCCACCATCCAGGTGCAGGCGAGCCTGCCCGGCGGCAGTCCCGAGACCATGGCGTCCTCCGTGGCGCAGCCGCTGGAACGGCAGTTCGCGCAGATCCCCGGCGTGGCCCAGCTCACCTCCGTGAGCTCGCTGGGGTCCAGCGCCATCACGATCCAGTTCGACCTCGACCGCAACATCGACGGCGCCGCCAACGACGTGCAGGCCGCCATCAACGCGGCGGGCGGCCAGCTGCCGAAGGACCTGCCGAGCCCGCCCACCTACCGCAAGGTGAACCCGGCCGACACGCCGATCATGCTGCTGTCGGCGACCTCGGACGTGCTGCCGCTCACGGAAGTGGACGACAACGCCGACACCAAGGTCGGCCAGCAGATCAGCCAGATCGCGGGCGTGAGCCAGGTCTCCATCGGCGGCGAGCAGAAGCCCTCGATCCGCGTCCAGCTCGACCCCGCCAAGCTCGTCACCAAGGGCCTGTCGCTCGAGGACGTGCGCTCGGTCATCGGCGTCACGACCGTCGACAGCCCGAAGGGCAGCATCGACGGCTCGCCGACCCAGGCCTACACGATCTACGCCAACGACCAGCTGACCGCGAGCCAGGACTGGAACGACGTCATCGTGGCTTACCGCGACGGCGGTCCGGTGCGCATCCGCGACATCGGCACGGCCGTCGCCGGCCCGGAGGACATGAAGAAGGCCGCCTGGTCGAACGGCAAGCGCAGCGTCTTCCTGGTCATCTTCAAGCAGCCGGGCGCGAACGTCATCCAGATCGTCGACAAGATCAAGGCGCTGCTGCCCCGGATGCAGGCCTCGATCCCGCCCGCCATCCACCTCGACATGGCGGTGTCGACGACCCTGGCCGAACAGCGTGG
>CAXTFJ010000057.1:23163-23590 GCA_964243405.1 uncultured Lichenihabitans sp.
ATCCACCTCCACATCCTGAGCGACCGGACGACGAAGATCCGCGCGTCGATCAAGGCCGTGCAGTTCACCCTGCTGCTCACCATCATGCTAGTCGTCATGGTGATCTTCCTGTTCCTGCGCAGCGTTTGGGCCACGATCATCCCCTCGATCACGGTGCCGCTCGCCCTGCTGGGGACCTGCGCGCTGATGTGGATCGCGGGCTACAGCCTCGACAACCTGTCGCTCATGTCGCTCACCATCGCGGTGGGCTTCGTAGTCGACGACGCGATCGTCATGCTGGAGAACATCACCCGGCATATCGAGAATGGCGAGAAGCCTCTGGAGGCCGCCTTCAAGGGGGCGGGCGAGATCGGCTTCACCATCCTGTCGATCAGCATCTCGCTGATTGCGGTGCTGATCCCGCTGCTGCTGATGAGCGGTATCATCG
>CAXTFJ010000057.1:23600-28411 GCA_964243405.1 uncultured Lichenihabitans sp.
CGCCTGTTCCGCGAGTTCGCGGTCACGCTCACCATGACGATCGCGGTCTCGGCCTTCGTGTCGCTCACGCTCACGCCCATGATGGCGTCGCGCTTCCTCAAGGAGCACGGCAAGGAGAAACACGGCCGACTCTACCTGCTGAGCGAGCGCTTCTTCGACGGCATGCTGAAGGCCTACGAGCACGGGCTCGATGTGTGCCTGCGGTTCCGCTTCGCGACCCTGATGGTGTTCATCGGGACGCTGGTCGCGACCGTCTACCTGTTCACGATCATCCCGAAAGGCTTCTTTCCGACCCAGGACACCGGCCTGATCTTCGGTGTCACCGAAGGCGCGCAGGACATCTCGTTCTCCGACATGGAGCGCAAGCAGGAAGCGCTCGGCGCCGTGGTGCAGCAGGACCCCGACGTCGCCACCGTCGGCATGGTGATCGGCGGCAGCGGCAACGCGCTCAACTACGGGCGCATGTTCATCACGCTCAAGCCGCGCGAGGAACGGACCGCCGACGCGCAGCAGATCATCGCGCGGCTCCGGCCGAAGCTCGACAAGGTCGAGGGCGGCCGGCTCTTCCTGCAGGCCGCGCAGGACGTCAACGTCGGCGGACGCTCGTCGCGTACGCAGTTCCAGTACACGCTCCAGGACGCCAACCTCGACGAACTCAACACCTGGTCGCCGAAGATCTTCGGCAAGCTCAAGACCGTGCCCGTGTTGCGCGACGTCGCGACCGACCAGCAGACCGACGGGACGACGCTGACCCTCGACATCGACCGCGACCAGGCGTCACGCTACGGGATCACCCCGCAGCTCATCGATGACACGCTCTACGACGCCTTCGGCCAGCGCGAGGTCACGCAGTATTTCACGCAGTTGAACAGCTACCACGTCATCCTGGAGATCCTGCCGCAACTGCAGGGCCAGCGGAGCAGCCTCAACACCGTCTACATGAAGTCGCCGGCCACGGGCGGCATGGTGCCGTTGTCAGCCGTGGCGCACTGGAACACGAAGCCGATCCAGCCGCTGACGATCAGCCATCAGGGCCAGTTCCCGGCGGTGACGATCAGCTTCAACCTGGCGCAGGGCAAGGCGTTGAGCGACGCCACGACGGCGATCAACGACGCCATGGCGCAGCTGGGCGTGCCGGGCACGATCCAGTCGACCTTCCAGGGCAACGCGCAGGCGTTCCAGCAGTCGCTCGGCACCGTGCCGCTGCTGATCCTGGCCGCGCTGGTGGTTGTCTACATCATCCTGGGCATCCTCTACGAAAGCTTCATCCACCCGCTCACCATCCTGTCGACGCTGCCGTCCGCGGGCCTGGGCGCGCTCGCGATCCTGATGGTGTTCGGCTACGATTTCAGCCTGATCGCGCTGATCGGCCTGATCCTGCTGATCGGCATCGTGAAGAAGAACGGCATCATGCTGGTGGACTTCGCCATCGTGGCGGAGCGCGACGAGGGTCTCACGGCCGTCGAGGCCATCCGCAAGGCGGCGCTGCTGCGGTTCAGGCCCATCCTGATGACCACGATGGCGGCGCTGCTGGGGGGCGTACCGCTCATGCTGGGCACGGGTACGGGCGCGGAGATCCGCCAGCCGCTCGGCTACACGATGGTGGGCGGCCTGCTGGTCAGCCAGGTGCTGACGCTGTTCACGACGCCGGTGATCTACGTCTACCTCGACCGGATCTCGACCTGGCTCGGCGGCGGCCACAAGCACGAGATCGAGGCCGGACCGCAGGAGCACATCGACGAGCGCATGCCTCAGGCCGCGGAATAGGACCAAGCACGATCCGCCTTTCCGCGTCCCTCACTCTGACGAGGACGAGGAAGGCGGATTGCCTGGTCAGCGCGAGACCATCCTCACGCGCGTTTGCGTTCGACGTTCGGTAGCAGGATCGTCAGCACGCCCAGCGCGGGCAGGAAGGCGCAGACGCGGTACACGAAGGTGATGCTGGTGTGGTCGGCCAACTCGCCCAGCACCGCCGCGCCGAGGCCTCCCATGCCGAACGCGAAGCCGAAGAACAGGCCGCTTACCAGTCCCACCTTTCCCGGGATCAGGTCCTGGGCGTAGACGATGATGGCCGGGAAGGCCGAGGCCAGGATCACGCCCACCACGACCGAAAGCGCGCAGGTCCAGGGCAGGTCGGCGTAGGGCAGCACGAGCGTGAAGGGCAGCGCGGCCAGGATCGAGCCCCAGATCACGGTGCGGCGGCCGATCCGGTCGCCGATCGGGCCGCCGATGATCGTGCCCAGGGCCACCGCACCCAGGAAGACGAACAGGAAGACCTGGGCGGTCTGGATCGACACCCCGAACTTGTGGATCAGGTAGAAGGTGTAGAACGTGCTCATGCTCGACAGGTAGAAGAACTTCGAGAAGATCAGCGCCAGCAGCACCAGCACCGACCCGATCACCTTGGCCCGCGACAGGCCCGTCTCCGTCGCGCTCACGCGCGCAGCGGCCTTCGCCGTGCGCAGCGCCCGCGCGTACCAGCGCCCCAGCTGCGTGAGCAGGATGATGCCGGCCAGGGCCACGAGCGTGAACCACGCCACGCTCCCCTGCCCCCGCGGCACGACGATGAAGGCCGCCAGGAGCGGTCCGATGGCCGTGCCGAAGTTGCCGCCCACCTGGAACACCGATTGGGCGAGCCCGTGCCGTCCGCCCGAGGCCATGCGCGCCACGCGCGAAGCCTCGGGGTGGAAGACCGATGAGCCGATGCCGACGCAGGCCGCCGCCACCAGCAGCATGGGATAGCTCGACGCGGTCGCGAGCAGAATGAGCCCGACCAGGGTGGTGAGCATGCCGAACGGCAGCGAGTAGGGCCGCGGCTTGCGGTCCGTCGCCAAGCCGACCAGCGGCTGCAGAAGCGAGGCCGTGATCTGGAAGGTCAACGTGATGAGGCCGACCTGGCCGTAGTCGAGGCGAAAACTGTCGCGCAGAAGCGGGTAAAGGGCCGGCAGGAGCGATTGCAGGGTATCGTTGAGGCCGTGCGCCACGCCCGTGGCCACCAGGACGCCGACCACCGTACCGCCCGCGACCGCGGGCGTCGCGCCCCCGCCCGCACGAGGCGTGATCGTCCCAACCGGTCCGTCCATGGTCCTGATCCTGGGTTTCGGAGCCGGGAAGCCCGCCCCGTCGCTGCGGCTCGCCAGCCTGCGGATTGGAGCCGCAGCCGGACGGTTCTCTTGGCCGCCCCTGCCCGTCGATAGCTCCCGCACGGGGTGCAACGCAAGCGTCGGCGCGGCCACTGTCGCCGCGAAATCCCTCGCGCGCGGCTGCGCCGGACGGTCGATCAAGTGTCACATCCCGATCACTTCAGCCTGCTTTGCGGGTTGCCGGAGGCATTTTCCCCTTGTTGATCAGCCCTCTTGTGTCAAACACGCTCATGGGCCTGGGTTTGGGGGCTGAGCACACCGAGACGATCACCATCATGCTGTTGGATGCCGCCGCCCCTCCGTCGACTGCGCAAGCCGATCTGGACCAGGCGATCCTCCGGGCTGCCGAGGCCCTGAAAGCGGAGCAGAGACCGGACGGACATTTCGCCTTCGAGCTGGAGGCCGACGCCACCATCCCCTCGGAATACGTCATGCTCAAGCACTTCCTGGGCGAGGCGGACCCCGAGATCGAGCGCAAGATCGCGGCCTATCTGCTTCGCGTCCAAGGTGCGGACGGAGGCTGGCCCTTGCTGCACGGCGCACCGTCCAACATCTCGGCCAGCGTGAAGGCCTATCTCGCGCTGAAACTCATCGGCCACGCGCCCGATGCTCCGCACATGCGCCGGGCGCGCGAGCGCGTGCTCGCCATGGGCGGCGTGTCGCAGTGCAATGTCTTCACCCGGACCATGCTGGCGCTCTACGGGATCGTGCCGTGGCGGGCGGTGCCGGTCATGCCGGTCGAGATCATGCTGCTGCCGCGCTGGTTCCCCTTCCACCTCGACAAGATCTCGTACTGGGCGCGCTGCACGCTGGTGCCGCTGATGGTGCTGGCGGCGCTGAAGCCCGTGGCTCGCAATCCGCGCGGCATCCGCATCGAAGAGCTGTTCCTCACGCCGGCGAGCGAGGAACGGCGGTGGGCCAAGGCCCCCAACGCCGTCCAGCCCTGGACCGCTGTGTTCGCGGGCATCGACGCCGTGCTGCAGCGGGTCGAGCGCTTCTTCCCCAAAGGCGCCCGCCGCCGGGCGACCGACCTCGCGGTGACCTTCGTGCGCGAGCGGTTGAACGGCGACGACGGGCTCGGCGCGATCTACCCCGCCATGGCGGGAACGGTCATGATGTTCGATGCGCTGGGCGGCCCCGCCACCCACGCCAACGGGCGGCTCGCCCGCGCCTCGATCGAGAACCTGCTCGTCGTCAAGGACGACGAAGCCTACTGCCAGCCCTGCCTGTCGCCCGTATGGGACACCTCGCTCGCAGCCCACGCGCTGGTCGAGACGGAGGGCGTGGGCTCGAGCGAGGCGGCACGCTGCCTCGACTGGCTGAAGCCCCGCCAGGTGCTGGACGTGAAGGGTGACTGGGCAGCCCAGCGCCCCGACGTGCGCCCCGGCGGCTGGGCGTTCCAGTACGAGAACGCCCACTACCCCGACACGGACGATACCGCCGTGGTGGTGATGGCGATGGACCGCGCCGCGGCGAAGATCGGCGACCGCCGCTACGACGAGGCGATCGCGCGGGGGCGCGAGTGGGTGGTGGGCCTGCAGAGCCGGGACGGTGGCTGGGGCGCCTTCGACGCGGACAACGACAAGAGCTATCTCAACGCCATCCCGTTCGCGGACCACGGCGCCCTGCTCGACCCCTCCACCGCCGACGTCACGGCGCGCTGCGTCT
>CAXTFJ010000058.1:0-8640 GCA_964243405.1 uncultured Lichenihabitans sp.
GGCTGGGCCTGCGCGGCGCGGCTGGGCACGGTCGGCAGCACGGGGGCAGCGGTTGTCGCTGTGGGGGCCGGGGACAGCAGGCTCGGGGCCTGTGCCCAGGCCGACCCGAGTGCGAGGGACGCCGTCGATCCGAGCAGGATCACTGCGGCCGCGATCTGCGTGGGACGGGTACCGAGGCGAACGAAACGCGTCATGTCGAAGCCGTATCCAGTGGCGGCCGGGGCCGGTCAGGCGTGGCAAAGGGCGCCGCGGAGCGGTCACCCGGCTAGATCGATGACCGATCCTAGTCGTGGGGCTGGATGAGAATAAGGCAGTTCGGTGACGACGGCGTCAAAGCCCGCACCTGTGACTTATTGGGCGGGAGCCGTCCCGGGGGCCGCGGGAAGGTCGGTGACCTTGAGGGCGCTGAACTTCCAGGTGTCCACTTGGTCCTTCTCCGATTGCGCCCGCATGCCGACCTGCCCGCCGCCGTCGGGCACCTGTCCCTTCACGGTTTCGAACTTGGCACCGTTGATGGACACGGTGATGGCGTCGCCCCGGGTCTCCACGTCGACCGAATTGCTGGCGCCGAGGTCGCGCTTGATGTCGGCGCTCTGCCGCCACGGGATCACGTCGATCCACCGGCCCTTCACCTTGCGCGTGATCTCGGCGTAGCCACTCGGCGTGATCATGACCATGTAGTAATCGTCGTAGTCCTGCGCCCAGAAGATCGGGCCCGCCATGGTGCTGTCGGAGTTGGAAACGGTGTTGGGTATGCGGATCGTCAGGCAGTAGTCCGCGTCGCTGAACAGGATGCCTTTGTAGATGAGCAGGTTGGAAACGTCGGGCTGGGCCTTCACCTTGACCTTGCCGTCCTCCACCGCGACGTCGGGCGTATCGAGGCCCCAGCTCGCGTCAACCTGCTTGAAGTCGTCGCTGAATAGCGTCTTCTGGCCCTGGCACGCCAGGGCCGGCGTTGCCGCAAGCCCGGCCAGCACGGCGCACGCCAGTGTCATCCTCATGCCAATCCCCTCCGCCCCGAACCGCCCCGACCCCTAATGCGCGAAAACCGGTTTCGGTGGCAAAGCTTCAGGTCGCGACGACGACGACGTGCAGCCGCCGCGGTCCGTGAGCCCCCAGAATCAGCGTCTGCTCGATATCGCCCGAGCGCGACGGCCCCGTCACGAAGTTGAGCGAGCGGGGCATGCCGGCGTGGCCGTCCCCGGTCTGCGCAAGTGCCAGCACGGTCTCGTAATCGCCCGCGATGTCCTGCGCGGAAACCACCACGACGTGGTTGTCGGGCAGGAAGTTGAGCGAGGTCGGGTTGTCGGGACCCGACGTCAGCGCCAGCGTGCCGCTCTCGGCCACGGCGCCCAGCGCGTAGGAGACGGCGTTGAGGTCCGACCCCAACGAGGGGCCGACCACGACGTCGAGCGCGGTGCGGTCCCAGGGCAGGGCCGCGAGGCGGGGGTCTTCGCCCCGGCGCAGGGTCGCGGGCAGGTTGCCGTCGCGCAGGAAGCGGGCGACCTCGCCGGGCACCTCGGCGACGTCGTTCACGACCGTCACGGTGGCGTGCGCCTTCTCGGCCTGCGCCTTGAACAGGGCGGTGCGTCCGGCCTCGTCCAGCTGCCCGCGCGCGGGGACGATCCCGCGCGGGCGGCTCGCGAGCCGGTCCGCCACGGTTTTCGCACGCGGCGCCTCGCGTCCGGTGACGCCCAGCGACCGCCGGATCGTCGCCAGAACTTCGTCGCGCGCATCGCTCATCGCGCCGCGCGCCCGTGGCGGCGCTCGGCTTTCCAGCGCGCCTGGAAGGTGCCGCCCTCGGGAGCGGGCAGGTCGCGATGATCGGTCCAGCCGCGCGCGAAGGGCAGGGCGGCGAAGCGCCCCTTGCCGCGTCCGACGAGGTGCAGCGCGCCGGTCGCGAGGCGGGTGGCGGCCCGGTAGAGCGCCGGCCGGCGGGCGAAGAAGCCCCAGAATTTCAGCCCGCCGCGTACGGTGGCGGGCGACAGGTGGCGCTCGAATTCCCGCTCCCGCCAGTGCCGCATCAGCTTGGGCAGCGGGATGCGGACGGGGCAGACCTCCTCGCAGCGGCCGCAGAACGTCGACGCGTTGGGCAGGTGCCCGGCCTTGTCGATGCCGATCAGCGCGGGCGTCACCACCGCGCCGATCGGGCCGGGGTAGATCCAGCCGTAGGCGTGGCCGCCAACCGAATGGTAGACGGGGCAATGGTTCATGCAGGCGCCGCAGCGGATGCAGCGCAGCATGTCCTCGAAGTCGGTCCCGAGCACGGCCGAGCGGCCGTTATCGACGAGGACCACGTGATACGCCTCCGGTCCGTCCGGGTCGCCCGGCCGCCGCGGGCCGGTGGAGAGCGACGTGTAGACCGACATGTCCTGGCCGGTGGCCGAGCGCGCGAGCACGCGCAGCAACTGGGCCACGTCGTTCAGGGTGGGCACGAGCTTCTCGATGGAGGCCAGCACCACGTGGATCTTGGGGAGCAGCTGGGTGAGGTCGCCGTTGCCCTCGTTGGTGACGATGATCGACGTGCCGGTCTCGGCCACCAGGAAGTTGGCGCCCGTGATGCCGACGTCGGCCGCGAGGAAGCGTTCACGCAGGATGCCGCGCGCCTCCGTGAGGAGCTGCACCGGCGTCGCGAGGTCGCGCTCGCCCGGCAGGTGGGCGTGGTGGCGGCGAAAATCGGCCTCGACCTGCTGGCGCGTGAGGTGGACCGCGGGGGCGATGATGTGGGAGGGCACCTCGCCCCGGATCTGCACGATGTACTCGCCGAGGTCGGTCTCGATCGGCTGGATGCCCGCCGCCTCGATCGCGGCGTTGAGGCCGATCTCCTCGGAGATCATCGACTTGCCCTTGGTGACTGTGCGGGCGCCGCGGGCCTTGCAGATGTCGACGACGATGCGGTTGGCTTCCGCGGCGTCGCGCGCGTAGTGGACGTGGCCGCCCGCCGCCGTCACCTGCATTTCGTAGGCTTCGAGGTAGAGGTCGAGGTGCTTGAGCGTGTGGGCCTTGATGTCGCGCGCGCTGTCGCGCAGCGCGTCGAACTCGGGCAGGGCGCCCACGGCGCGCGTGCGCTTGTCGATGAACTCGCTGCGGACGTGCTCCAGCGCCTTCTGCAGCTGGGGGTCGCCGAGCGCGCGATGGGCGTTGGCCTTGAACTGGGGCGAGGTGGGGTGGAGGGTCACGGGAGTCCGCTCGTTGGAGGTTCGGCGCGTCACGCCTCGCGCGGGGCGCCGATGGGTGGCGCATCGGTCAGACCCGCGAGGATCTCGGCCACGTGGCGCACTTCGGTCGCGGCACCGCGCCGGGACAGCTTGCCCGCGATGTTCATGAGGCAGCCCAGGTCGCCCGCCACCAGCGTGGGGGCGCCCGTCTCGACCACCCGGTCGGCCTTGCGCTCGACGATGGCGTTGGAGATTTCCCCGTACTTGGTCGCGAACGTGCCCCCGAAGCCGCAGCACACCTCGGCGTCGGGCAGGTCCACGAGGTCGAGCCCGCGTACGGTGGCGAGCAGCCGCCGCGGCTGGTCCCGCACGCCGAGCTCGCGCAGGCCCGAACAGCCGTCGTGGTAGGTGACGGCGCCGTCGAACAGGGCGTCGACGCGCGTCACGCCCATCACGTCGGTGAGGAAGCTGACGAGCTCGAATGTCCGGTCGGCCAGCGCGCGGGCGCGAGGCGCCATGTTGGGGTCGTCGGCGAAGAGTTCGGGATAGTGCTTGGCGACCGTGCCGCCGCACGACCCCGAGGGCACCACGACGTAATCGTAGCCGCGGAAGGCCTCGATGGCCTGGGCCGCGAGCGCCCTGGCGGTCGCCCGGTCGCCCGAATTGAAGGCGGGCTGGCCGCAGCAGGTTTGGCTCGGCACCTCCACCACGCAGCCCGCGTCCTCCAGCAGCTTGACGGCCGCGAACCCCACGGACGGGCGGAACAGGTCGACAAGGCAGGTGACGAGCAGGGCCACGCGGGGGTGTTCGGGGCGCGTCGGGCGCATGGCGGGCCGGTCTCCTTACCGTACGGTCGGAGGCCTCGCGCCACCTTGGCGACGATGTAAGGATGCGTCCTCCGGGGCGTCAACCCGGAGCGCGGGCCTTCGCGCCGGGGTAGGCCGCGGACCGCGCGCGCCGTATGACCTGCGCCATGACATCACTCGCGGATCGCAGCATCGTCCTCACCGGTGCGTCCAGCGGTATCGGGGCGGCCTTGGCGACGCGCCTGGCCCGCCATCCCGGCGCCGTGCTGGGCCTCGTGGGCCGCGACGCGGGCCGTCTCGCGACGGTCGCCGAGGCCTGCCGGCGCGCGGGGGCCTCGGTGGAGGAAGCGGTGCTCGACACCCGCGACCGGGCGGGCCTCGCGGCCTGGCTGCGTCGCTTCGACGCCGCCCACCCGATCGACGCCGTGGTGGCCAATGCCGGAGTGGCGGCGGGCAGCCTGCCCGGAGGGCATCCCGAAACCGACGGCCAGATCTTTGAGCTGTTCGAGACCAACGTCGGTGGCGCGCTCAACCTCGTCGTGCCCGCGCTCGACCTGATGCGACCGCGCGGCCGGGGGCGGATCGTCCTGGTCAGTTCGCTGTCGGCCTGGGCTCCGCTCCCGGAGGCCCCGGCCTACAGCGGCTCGAAGGCGGCGCTGCTCGCCTTCGGGATCGCCCTGCGGGCGAGCGTGAAACCGCACGGGCTCACCGTGAACGTCGTCGTCCCCGGGTTCGTGACCACGCCGATGGCGCAGCACTTCCGCGGCTGGAGGCCGCTCGAGGTCACGGCCGCGGCGGCCGCGGCGCGGATCGAGCGGGGGATGGCCCGCGACGCGCGCGTGATCGCCTTTCCCCGCCGGCTCGCGCTCCTCGCGCGGCTGTCCGCCCTGGTGCCCGAGCGCGCTCTGGCGCTCGTCATGCGGCTGTTCCGCCTTTAAGCGACCGCTGCCGCGCGCCCGCTCCGGCTACCTCAGCCGCTGCAGGATGGCCCGGCTGTCGCCCACCGCGCCGAGTTCCTCGGCCACGGCCGCGACCGTGCGCCGGATCTGCTCCTCCGTGTGCTCGGAGGTGATGAAGAAGCGCAGCCGCGACGTCCGCTCCGGCACGGCGGGGTGGATGATGGGCTGCACGTTGATGCCGCGCTCGCTCAGCTTCTGGCTCAGCCCCACGGCGACCAGCGAATCGTAGACGATGACGGGCACCACCGCGAGCCCGCTCGTCTGCCCGACGTCGAGCCCGCGCTCGCGCGCGAGATCGCGGAACAGGGTGCCGTTGGCGCGCAGGCGGGCCACCCGCTCTGGCTCGGCGTGCAGCAGATCCAGCGCCGTCAGGCAGGCCGCCGCCATCACCGGGGGAAGCCCGACGCTGTAAACGAAGCCGCCCGATGAACATTTCAGGAAGTCGACCAGCGCCGCGCATCCCGCGATATAGCCGCCGCAGCCCGACAGCGTTTTGGACATCGTGCCCATCCAGATGTCCACCTGGCGCGGGTCGACGCCGGCGTGCTCGAACAGGCCGTAGCCCTTCTCGCCCAGCACGCCGAGGCCGTGCGCGTCGTCCACCATCAGCCAGGCCGCGTGGCGCCGCTTGATGGCGACCAGGCGCGCGAGGTCGGGGCTGTCGCCGTCCATGCTGTAGAGACCCTCGACCGCGATCAGCACCCGCTTGAACTGGGGCCGGAGCGTGCGGAGAAGCTCGTCGAGCGCGTCGAGGTCGTTGTGGGGGAACGGCCGGCGTTCGGCGCGCGACAGGGTCGCGCCCATGACGATGCTGTTGTGCGCCAGCGCGTCGTGCAGGATCAGGTCGCGGGGCCCGAGCAGGCTGCCGATCACCGACACGTTCGTGGCGTGGCCGCTCACGAAGGCGACGGCGGCCTCCTGGCCGTAATGAGCCGCGAGCTTGCTCTCGAAGGCGCGGTGGATCGGCCGTTCGCCCGCCACGACCCGGCTCGCCGAGGGTGAGGTGCCGTACAGGTCGATGGCGGCCTTGGCGGCCTCCGTCACCGCGGGATGGCCGTTCAGGCCCAGGTAGTCGTAGGAGGAGAAGTTGTCGTAGCGCCGCCCGTCGATCTCCGTGGTGGCCGCGGCCCGGCCCTCGTGCGTCCGGAAGAAGGGATTGGCGATCCGCAGCGCATCGGCGGCGGACCGCTGGACGCGGAACTCCTGGTAGCCGGGCAGGGTGGTGAAATCCGTCATGGCCTGGAGGCGGGACGTCGGCTGTACCTCGATCTCGACGGGTTCCGCGCCGCGCCGGGCCGAAACGAACCGTTCCAACGACTGACGGGCCGACGCCGGCAACGCACCCTGACCACTGCGACCCATGGTGACATCCTTCTACTCAATGCGCCCAAGCCTACGTGAGCGGAGCGCATCGTTCTATGGCGCACGTGGCATCCTCCCCGCGCCGCGACAATAAAGTCACAATACCTTGTCATCGCCCCCGAGGACGCATTCCCGCATCATTCATCCTTTAGGGAGCTTTGTGTGCGACCCCCGTTCGCTGATACATCGCGGACGGCGCGAGCCAGTTGAGGGACGAGGCGGTCTGTATGGTTCGGAATGCGGTGACACTGCTGGCACTGGCGGCCCTGTTGGCCGGCTGCTCGACCCTCCCGGGCGACGGCCCCACGGCGTCCGACGTGCTCCTGCAGGCCAAGGTCAGCGGTGACGAGAATGCCGCGAGCCGCTACGAGGTCGTCGACGTCGATCCTTCCGTGATCTCCATCCTCAAGCGCCGTCCGCCGGACGGGTTCTCGGCCCATTTCGGCGACTACCGCCCGTCCACCGACCTCAGGATCGGCATCGGCGACTACGTCGCGGTGACGATCTGGGAGGCGGGCGCCAACGGCCTGTTCTCGGCGGCGCTGTCGACCGACCGCTTCACGACCGGGGCCAAGAGCGCCACGATCCCCGAGCAGGCGGTGGGCAGCGACGGCACCATCACCGTGCCCTACGCGGGCCGCATCCTCGTGCGCGGGATGACCACGGAGGGCGTCCAGGCCGAGGTCGAGCACGCGCTGGAAGGCAAGGCCATCCAGCCGCAGGTCCTCGTCAACGTGGTCAAGCCCATCAGCAACACCGTGACGGTGACGGGCGAGGTGGCGAGCGGCGCGCGCATCCCGCTGACCGCCAAGGGCGACCGCATCCTCGATGTCGTCGCCGAGGCGGGCGGCGTGCGGGCGGCCGTCAACGAGACGATGGTCCGGCTGTCGCGCGGCGGAACGACCGTGACGGTGCCGATGGTGCGGGTGGTGTCGAACCCGCGCGAGAACGTCTACGTCCGCCCCGGCGACACGCTCACGCTCGTGCGCGACCCGCAGGCCTTCCTGGCCTACGGTGCCACCGGCATCAGCCAGAAGATCGCCTTTGAGGCCGATTCGATCAGCCTGTCGGAGGCGATCGCCAAGGTGGGCGGCCTTGAGGACCAGCGCGCCGATCCCTCGGGCGTTTTCCTGTTCCGCTACGAGCCCCCGGCGATCGCGCGGGCGCTGCGCCCCACGAGTTCACTCAACGGGACCGGCTGGGTGCCGATCGTCTACCGCGTGAACATGCGCGATCCCGCGAGCATGTTCCTCGCCCAGAGCCTGCCGATCTTCAACAAGGACGTGATCTACGTCTCCAACTCGACGCTGTCCGACCTGCAGAAGGCCTTCCAGATCTTCAATCTGGCCGCGGCACCGATCTCGTCGGGAGCCACCCTCGCGACCGTGGTTCCGTAAGCCGCCCGCGCCGGTCGAAAAAAACCGAACGAGCCGTACCGGACTCCGTCGATCGGACGCGTACGGCTCGCCTTGATTCGACGCATCGCGGCCTGCCGGTCGGCGAGGCAGGGCGTCGCGAAATGGCGAGGCACGCCCCGCCGTCATCGGTTAACCATCCGCTCCATTGGGCATCGAGTTCGCAAAAGGCGGAACACTGTTGCATTGATGCAACAAGGAAAAAACTAAGCATTAACAGGCGTCTATGCAGATCGACGCGAGTCGCGACGCCGGCCGGCGCTTTGACAAGGACGCCTCCGGGCGGGCTAGATCAGCCGCGACGCGGACGAGACCGAAAGCCGTTCTATCCATGCAGCCCATGCAGCGAGTCCAGGACAACATCGTCAATTCCTGCGAACGCCGCTTTCTGACTTGGACCTGCAGCGTGATGCCCGAGGGCGTGGCCCCCGACCACATGACCCTGCTCGGCGTCGTCGGCGCGCTGATCGTGTGTGCGGGCTACGCGCTGAGCCACCTCGACCCTCGCTATCTTTGGCTCTCGGCCGCGGGCTACGCCATCCACTGGTTCGGTGATTCGCTGGACGGCAGTCTCGCGCGCTACCGGCGGATCGCGAGGCCGCGTTACGGGTATTTCCTCGACCACTCGGTCGACGCGTTGTGCATCCTGCTCATGATCGGTGGCATGGGACTGAGCCCCTATCTCCGCATGGACGTCGCCCTGCTCGTGGTGATCGGCTATTTCGCGCTGTCGATCCACGTCTTCCTGAAGAACCACGTGACCGGGACTTTCCAACTCTCGTTCCTCGCGATCGGGCCGACGGAACTGCGCCTCGGCTTCGTCGCCGTCCGCGGTTCTTCCTCACGCGGAGGAGCCGCCGGCCTCCGCGCCATGTCGGAGGCCTATAAGGCCGGCCATCGCTGCGCCATCACCGCCGATGGCCCCCGCGGACCCTCGCAG
>CAXTFJ010000058.1:8650-28385 GCA_964243405.1 uncultured Lichenihabitans sp.
TCGCCGTGACGCTCTGGATGTATGTCCAGGGTCCGGTCGACCTGCGGTTCGGCACCGTGGTCCTGTCCAGCTACGACGTGGTCATGCTCGGGCTCGCGGCAGCCTTCCTCGGCGTCTTCGCCATCAGCACCGCAGCCATGGTCCTGGCCCTTCGTACGGTGGAGGGCGACGGCCGGAGACCTGCCAAGATCTACGCCGGCCGGCGGGCGAACTCGCCGTGGAGCGCCATCGATCCGCTGCGTGACCGGAGGTCCGTCGGGATCACGGACGCCGCAGCCTTCTGAAGCGGGCTCGCCGGAACCGACCTTTGTCCAAGGCTCGGATCGACCCTTCAAGGTGAGAGGCTGACGGGATCGCCGTCCGGCTCCGATCCGGACCTGTCCCGCCCCGCACGCCGCGAGCCTGACCCTCCGCTCCGTTCCGCCCGGGACGACGGGTCTGTCTCCGCAAAGACAATCAGGTCCTCGTCGCAGGCGCGGCTTCGGCGTGTTCCGCTAACCGGGACAGCGATCGGTTGACACGGTCGAGTCCAAGTTCCTATGGTCACGAGCAATGTCATGAGGCGTGGAAACCGGTGTAACGCCGGTACGGTCGCGCCACTGTGATCGGTGTCCGCTCGCGCGGACGTCCGAGAGTCAGACCCAGCCTCATGATCAGGCAAACCTCGAACGGGACGCGACATCCCAGGAGATCGATCATGACATCCGCCGTGTTTGCGCCAACCGCTCAGCCGGTCGCGATTCCCATCCGCCACGTCCTGCCCTGGGCCGTGTTCGCCGCCTTCCTTCTTCTGGCCATCTATTTCGTGGGTGCCGAAGAGGGCGCGACATCGCTGGTGAAGGGCATGTACGTGCACGAGTTCGTGCATGACGGCCGCCATCTTCTCGGCTTTCCCTGCCACTGAGGGGGCGTCCGTGGTTGGAAAACTCCTGCTGCGCGGGATGCTGGTCGGCATCCTCGCGGGCCTCCTCTCGTTCGCCTTCCTGAAGACCGTGGGCGAACCCCAGGTGGACCGCGCCATCGCCTTCGAAACGCAGATGGACGCGGCCAAGGCCAAAGCCGCGGCCGACGACGCGAAGGCGAAAGGCCTGCCGATCCCGCAGGACCAGGCCGATGAGGAGCTCGTCAGCCGACCGACGCAGGCCGGCATCGGGCTGTTCACCGGCGTCGGCGTCTACAATGTCGCGTTCGGTGGGCTCTTCGCCTTGGCTTTCGCGACCGTCTACGGTCGCATGGGCCCGGTGGGGCCGCGCACGACCGCGGCCCTGCTCGCCGCGATGGGGTTCGTCGCGGTCTACGTCGTGCCCAACCTGAAGTACCCGGCGAATCCACCCTCGGTCGGAGACCCCGAAACGATCGGGCTGCGGACCGGCCTGTACTTCGGCATGATCGCGATCTCCCTCGCGGCGATGATCGCCGCAAGCAAGCTGCGTTTGCTGCTTCTCGCCCGGGTCGGCGCCTGGGACGCGGTGCTTCTGTCGGGCGCCTTCTACCTTGTGACGGTTTTCCTCGCGGGACTGGCGCTGCCCGCGATCAACGAGGTGCCGGACGGTTTTCCCGCCGTCGTGCTCTGGCAGTTCCGCATCGCCTCGATCGGGGCGCAGCTCATCATGTGGACGTCGATCGGCCTCCTGTTCGGAGCCGTGGCGGAGCGCCTCCTGGTCCCGCAGGCGTCCGGCGCGTCCCGGCGCCCCGCCTTGGCGCGCTAGGCGGCCGACAGGTGGCGGAGACGATCGACATGCACGACAGGCGCGTCGGCGGCTTGGACGATGGGACCGCTGCCTGGATGTGGATCGCCTTCGTGGCTCTGGCCAGCCTGGGGCTGAGCCGAGCGGTCGCGTGCGCCGTGCCGCTCGCGGCCGTGGCGGCCCTGGCTGCCCTCACCCTGCCGCGGCGGAAGGCGGCTGCGCTCGTTTTCCTGGTGTGGGCGGCGAACCAGGCGATCGGCTTCGGGCTGCTGCACTACCCGCGCAACGGTTCGACCCTCGGTTGGGGAGGCGCGATCGGCACGGCGGCCCTGGCGTCGCTCGGGACGGCTTGGGCCGTCGATCGTCGGGTGCGAACCGCTCGCATTGTCTCGTTTGCCGCGATGCTTCCCGCCGCCTTCGCGGCCTACGAGGTCGTGCTCTGGGCGGCGACGGGCCTGCTGCCGTCCGGACCGGGCGCGTTCGCCCCGCTCGTCGTGCTGCGCCTCCTCGCCATCAACGCCGCCACGTTCGGCCTGCTGATCGGCACGCGGAGGCTGCTCGGGCGAGGCCGTGCGCCCGTTCACCCGGCGGTCGCGATGGTCGAGCGCGCCTGAGGCGAGCGGGTCCGCCCCGTGCGCTGCTTCCCGCCCGCCCGCCTCGTGTGCCTGACCGAGGAGACGGTCGAGACGCTCTACCTGCTCGGCGAGCAGGATCGCATCGTGGGCGTGTCCGGCTACGCGGTCCGTCCCCCGCAGGTGCGACGCGAGAAGCCTCGCGTTTCGGCCTTCACGACGGCCGATATCCCAAAAATCCTGGCGCTCGACCCCGACCTCGTGCTCACCTTCTCCGACCTTCAGGCGCCGATCGTGGCCGACCTGATCCGCGCGGGCGTCGCGGTCCACGCCTTCAACCAGCGCGACATCGCGGGCATCCTCGCCATGATCCGCACCCTCGGGGCGCTCGTCAGGGTGTCGGCGAAGGCCGACGCTCTCGCGGCACGGCTCGAAGCGCATCTTGCCGCCGTGGCCGAGGAGGCGCGTGGCCGCCCACCCGTGCGGGTCTGGTTCGAGGAGTGGGACGAGCCGCTGATCGGCGGCATCGGCTGGGTGGCCGAGCTGATCGAGGTCGCGGGCGGCACAGACATCCTTCCCCACCTGCGCCACAGGCAGGCCGCCAGGGACCGGATCGTCGCGCCGGAGGCCGTCGTCGCGGCCGCGCCCGATGTCATCCTGGCCTCCTGGTGCGGCAAGAAGATCGTGCCCGACCGCATTCGGAACCGGGCCGGATGGCATGCCGTTCCGGCCGTGCGCGACGACCGCATCGTCGAGATCAAGGCTCCGCTCATCCTTCAACCCGGCCCGGCGGCGCTGACCGACGGGCTCGACGCCATCGTTCGGGCGCTTCGTCCGCCGGTGCGTGCCATGCGGCCGGGTTCCGCGGCGACGTCGTTGGAGGGCTGAAGCGCGAAGTCTCCTCGCGTTGAGCTTCATGAGCCCCGGCACATCCCGCTCGTGCCGCCCCGGTTCAACTCCCCGGGTGTTCGCCGTCGGTCGGACGGGACCGAAAGATCGTCGGTTGCGGACCGTCCGGTACCGGGCCGCCGATGTCGCCGTCCCGGCGAGCGTCGTGCGGCTTGAACCCGGCGAGCAAGCGCAACCGCGACACGTCGGGAACCCGGAGCTTGCCGCCCTTGAACTCGATCAAACCGTCGCCGCGCAGCACCTGGAGCGTGCGGTTCAGATGCACGGGCGACAGTCCCACCGTGTCGGCGAGGTCGATTTGCGTGATCGGCAGGTCGCAGCCGTCCTCGGTCGCCAGGCCGACCGCTGCCAGGCGCTCGAGCACCTCGCAGAACAGGTGAGCGACCCGCTCCGTCGCGGACCCGCACCCGAACTTCATCACCCAGTCGCGGTACCTGACCTCCTGCGCGAGTTTGGCCAGACGCAGTGCCCTGATGAGTCCCGGATAGTGGTCGTGCAGGTCGATCAGCGCGTCGCGCGGGATGTGGGCGACCAAGCAGGCCGTCAACGTGGTTACCGCGTAGTCCAGGCGACCGATCAGGCCAAGGTCGAGATCGCACAGGTCGCCGGGAAGCAGGTAGGCCAGCACCTGCCGTCGCCCGTCCACGTGCGTCCTGTACCGGCACGCCACGCCCTCCAGCACCACGAAGGCCGCATCCATCTCCTCGCCCTCGCCGGCCAGTTCGGTGCGGGACGCTTCCGGGCGAACGTGGGCCACGAGGTCGACCAGGCGGGTCCGTTCGTCTGCCGAGAGCGAAACGAAGCCGGACAGAAGCCGGATCATCGCGCCGATGGGACCGCTGATCCGCTCCTTGGAGAGGGGCGGCGGCGCGCTCACGGAACAGCAGCCTTGCTGGTTGCGCCGTCCCCGGGACCGGCGAAGGCCTGCAGGCAACCGACAGCGGTGAAAGACAATCCTAAATCTATGTTAATCAAAATCTTGATTTCGAGCATGAATGCACCAGGCATTCAGCGGGCCCCTGCCTGGGGCGAACCGCCGGAAACACTCACGTCAGTCAAACGACCACGTTGTTTGGATATTAGACCTGCAGCCATAAATATCAAACGATTTTATAGTGTGTTGAAAACGGCGATGAAATGTCGAGTATCCGACAATGTCAATAAACGTGCTTGTATTCCGTTAGTTGGGTCGCTACATGGGATGGATTGCAGCGTATTCTGTTTTAAACGGATGGCTTTGGGTAGCGCGTGCTCTTGCCCTCGACGAAGGGAAAACAGTTTTGGGAGGACTTCAGCAATCGATCGTCCGCAATCGTCTGTTGAAGACATTGTCGCCGGAAGACTTCGACCTGCTTGGATCGCACTTGCAGCCGATGACGACGCAATGGAACCAGACGTTGATCGTTCCTCACGGGCCGATCAGGCAGATGTTCTTTCCGGAAGCCGGGTTCGCGTCGATCACGACGACGGGAGACGACTTGCGGATCGAAGTTGGCATGGTGGGTCGGGAGGGTCTTGTCGGCGCCGCGCCCGTTCTGCTTGGAACTGATCAGTCCCCCTACGAACATTTCATCCAGTCCCCCGGCGAGATGCTGTGCATCGGCACTGATGAACTGGTCGGCGCCGTCGATCGAAGCCCGTCGCTGCGCAAGCTGCTGCTCCGCTTCGTGGCGACGCTGCTCGTCCAAACGGCGCAGACGGCCTATGTCAACGCCAGCGAAGACCTCGATGCGCGCCTGGCCCGCTGGCTTCTGATGTGCCAGGACCGTGCCGACGGCGACAAGGTCGTCGTCACGCACGAGTTCCTGTCCATGATGCTGGGCGTCCAGCGGACGAGCGTCTCGCTCGCGCTGCAAACCCTGGAGACCAGCGACCTCATCCTGGCCCGGCGCGGCCGGATCGAGATCCTCGACCGCGATGCGCTCGCTCGCCGGGCCGGAAAGGGCTACGGGCTTCCCGAAGCGGAATACGCCCGCTTGATCGGCGCCGCCTGACGCATTTCAAGTCGAACGCCTCTCGCGGCAGCGGACCGGCTTTGACAGAGCGCCGTCCCGTCCTCAAGGTGCGCGTCCTGCGAAGCGTCGGCTCAGCCGCCGGGGAGCGTCGGCAGGGCTCCGAACTCGTGTTAACGCGATCGGTGCCGAGCCATGCCCTTCGCCCCGCCAAGCGGGGAGAAGGGCAGAACCAGCCGTCGTTCACCTGAAGTCGGAGCCCTGGGAGCGTCGGGCGGAGAATGACGATCGAGTTCGGTCCGGACGCGTTGGCGGACACGCAGCAGGCGGTGCGGGCCGCGCTGCCACGCTGGGATTGGCCCGCGACGGCTGATGTCGCGCTGCTCAATGTGAGCGAGAACGCGACCTTCCGGATCGATGGGGCCGCCGGCGGGCGGTCGGCGGTGCTTCGGGTCCACCGGCGCGGCTACCACACCGCGGCGGAGATCCGCTCGGAACTGGCCTGGATCGAGGCGTTGCGGCGCGACGCGGTCGTCGACACGCCCGAGCCGTTGCGCGGGGTCGATGGAGAAAGCCTACAGGACATAGGGTTGCCGGGTGGTGGCCCGGGCCGCCACGCCGTGGCTTTCGCCTTCGCGGCCGGCCGCGAGCCCTCCACCGGCTCCGACCTGCCCGACGCCTTCCGCGCGCTGGGAGCGATCACGGCGCGCCTTCACGCCCACGCGCGGGCCTGGACGAAGCCCCCGTCCTTCACGCGCAAGACCTGGGATGTCGACACCATGTTCGGCCCCCGGCCGTTCTGGGGGGATTGGCGCGCCGCGGTCGGGCTCGATGCGGCCGGCCGGGCGCTGATCGGCCGCGCGCTCGACCTGATCCGCGCGCGGCTGCACCGCTTCGGTCGGGGACCGGACCGGTTCGGCCTGGTCCACGCCGACCTGCGGCTCGCCAACTTGCTCGCCGATGGACCGCACCTGCGCGTCATCGACTTCGACGACTGCGGTTTTTGCTGGCACGGCTACGACTTCGCCGCCGCCGTGAGCTTCTTCGAGCACGAGCCCGTCGTGGACGCGTTGCGCGAGGCCTGGGTCGAGGGCTATCGCGCCGTCGCGCACCTGCCGCGCGAGGACGCGGCCGAGCTTCCGGTGTTCGTGGCCATGCGCCGCTTCCTGCTCATGGCCTGGCTCGCCTCGCACCCCGAGGTGCCGATCGCCCGCGACCTCGGTCCGGCCTACACGGCGGGCGGGCTGGAGGTGGCCGAGCGCCTGCTGTCCCGCTTCGGATGAAATCGCTTCGTCACTCGTGTCAGCGGTCGAGTTGGAGGGTGGTCGTACGGGACTCGTCGGCGTCGCCGATCTCCCGCCAGAGCATGATGGAAGCCGCCATCAGGGCGGGCCCTACGAAAAGCCCCAGCAGCCCGAAGGTTTCGACGCCGCCCAGGATGCCGAGCAGCACCCAAAGGAAGGGTAGTTTCGTCGTCCCGCCGATCAGCTTGGGGCGGACGAAATGGTCGGCCGTGAAGGTGATGACGAAGCCGGCCGCGACGATCAGGATGGCGCTTCCGGCCGAGCCGGTAGCGAGAACCGAGAGCGCCGCGAGACAGAACGCGATCGCGGCCGCGAAGGGCACCATGGCGGCAACGGCCGTGAAGGCGCCGAACAGCACGGCGTGCGGCACCCCGGTGACCAGGTAGACGACCCCGAGCAGGACCCCTTCGCCCAGGCCCACGAGCACGAGCCCGTTCACCGTGCCGTGGATCGAGGCCACCACCTGCCGCCCGATGCGTTCGCCGCGCGGCCCCAGCAGGCGGCCGGACGCCGTCCGACACTGCCGCGTGATCGCGTCGCCGTCGCGGAACAGGAAGAACAGCGCCAGCAGCGCGAAGCCGAACAGCACGGTCCGGTGAATGGCGTCGCGCCCGACGTTGCGGCCGAGCTCGCGGTTCGACACCGTGTCCAGCCGGTCGGCGAGCTCCTTGGCCCATCCTGAATGGGCGAGATTGGTGTTCCACCAGTCCGACACCGGCTTGGCGACGCTGTCGGGCAGCCGCGCCACGGCGTCCGGCACGGGAATGCCGTTCTGCTCGGCCTGGCGTCCGTAATCGAGCACCGCATGCGCTTCGCGGACGGCTTCCACGGCCAGGAGCACGAACGGCACCACGAAGACGAGCGCCACGGCGAGCGTGAAGGCGGCCGGCAGCGCTTCCGTCCTCAGCCTGGCGGGTGCCCGGGCCGCCGTCCGCTGGAACAGGGGCCAGAGCGCCACCGCCAGCACCAGCGCCCAGACGAGGGCACGGAGGTAGTTCGACAGCGTGTAAGCGCCGGCTCCGAGGATGACGGCCGTCAGCGCCACGCGCGCCGCGACGTGCCACCTCGACCGCAGGTCTCGCCCGGCGTCGGTGCGTTCACCCACGGCCGGCCCTCCCGTGGTCTCCGCGCCGTCCCGAACTCGAACCCACGCGCCGCCGTTCTCGTCCTGCATCGATCCATCCAGTCGTTCGGTCCGCTGGCCGGGAAGCCGCGCCGGTCGGGCTCACGATGCAGCACGACAGCCCTTGCCCGCGCAACCCGCGAGGCCTAGGGCGGGCGAGCCGCGGGAAGCGAGATCCTGCTCGTCCCGCGATCCTCGGCATCGTTCCGCGTTCAAGCAGACCCTGTCCATCTCGCCGAGCGCGCCCCGGCCCAGCGCCGCGACCCCGACCGTGGTCCGGCTCGGCAACGCGCGGTTCTGCGCGACGTGGCGAACGGAGACGCCGTCGAGCGCCGCGACTTCGCGCTCGAATGCGCCGAGACAGATTCATCCGGTCGGGTCATCCAGCCTGTCCTGACCCGCCGCGGGACGTGGCTCAATCTCAGTTCGCCCCGGGCGCATGGGCGATCAGGAAGATGCGGACCGCCTGCTCCAACCGCGAGGCGGCCGCGGCGGGCGAGGCCGTCTCGGCGATATTGAGGACCGCGCGCCGCGCCAACTCGCCTCCCAGCAGGGCCACGAAAGCCTCGGCCGCGAGATCCGGGTCGCCGATGGCGAGGCTGCCCCGCGCCGCGCAGCCGCGGAGATAGTCGGCGAGGAACTCCAGCCCGCGGCGCGGCCCCTCGTCGTAGAAGATGCGCGCGAACTCGGGGAAGCGCGCCGCCTCCGCGATGACGGCGCGCTGCATCGCGACGGACGTGCCCGACAGCACGAGGGCGAGGTAGCGTCGCCCGAATTCCGGCAGCGCCGCTTCGGGCGGGGCGTCGCCCAGCGCCAGCTCGCGGAACGGCGACAGGGCCTCGACCGAGAGCTCCCGCATGACGGAGGCGAACAGCCCGGCCTTGCCACCGTGGCGGGCGTAGATGGTCTTGGGCGACACGCGCGCGGCGCGCGCCAGCATGTCGATGCTCGTGCCGCCGAACCCGCGCTCCAAAAACAGCGTGGTCGCCGCCTCGACCAGCGCCGCTTCGTGCGCGGCACGGTCCGCCAGAGCCACGCGCCCGCGCGGTCGCGGTTCCATTTCCGCCAAGATGGCCATGTCCACTCCGCCGAGCCCCGCCATACAGCCTCGCCAGCCCCCATCCAAGGTTCGATTTCGCCGTCGATCTTCGGAACCTCGGTGACCGAGCACAGTTCCTAGGAAAGGAAACGATCCGTTCCTTTTAACCTTCGCCGCGATCGCGCAAGGAGATCGACATGCCCGCCTCGTCCCGCACACCCGTCCTGATCGTCGGCGCCGGCCCTGCCGGGGCCACGATGGCGGCCGAACTGGCTCGCTACGGCGTTGCCTGCCGGCTGGTCGACAAAGCACCCGGCCCCACCGACCAGTCGCGCGCCCTCGGCCTGCAGACCCGCACCCTGGAACTGCTGCACCGCCTGACCGGGCCCGAGGGCAGCGTCGGACAGGCGGTCGCGGGCGAGGCACGGGTAATGCACGGGTTCAAGGTGTACGGCGCGGGCGGCGAGTGCATCGCCGAGCTCGCGCTGGGGATCGACCCGGCCGAAAGCCGCTGCCCCGATCCGATGGTGCTGCCGCAGAGCCGGACGCAGGAGCTGCTGCTCGCCCATCTCGAAGCCGTGGGTCGCGCCGTCGAGTTCGGCACGGCCCTGGTCGAACTCGAGATGCAGCCCGACGGTGCCAGGGCGCTGGTGCGCCGCACCGACGGGACCGAGGAATGGATCGCGGCCGATTGGGTCATCGGGGCGGATGGGGCGGGCAGCCTCGTGCGCCGCGTCATCGGCGCCAACTTCATCGGGGCGCAGTACGAGGAGAAGTTCCTGCTGGCCGACGTCCGCGTCCGATGGCCGCTGTCCGACGAGCACGGGCACATCTTCCTGCGACCGGGTGGCCCCATCCTCGCCTTTCCGTTCCCCGACCGCGGACGCTGGCGCCTGATCGACACGTCGGACAAGGCTGAAACCGGCGAGCCGGCCCCCACCGTGGAGCGTTTCCGCCGGCTGTTCTCGGAGCAGGTGGCGGACGTGGTCATCGACGAGCCGGGGTGGACCTCGCTTTTCCGCATCAATCGCCGCCTCGTCGAGCGCTACCGGGTCGGACGCGCCTTCCTGATGGGCGATGCGGCCCACATCCACTCTCCAGCTTCGGGTCAGGGCTTGAATACGGGCGTCCAGGATGCCGTCAACCTCGCTTGGAAGCTCGCCCTCGTGGTCGAGGGCGCCGCGCCCGACGCGCTGCTCGACAGCTATCGCGCCGAGCGACGTCCGGTCGCCGAAGGCGTGCTGTCGGACTCGCACCGCATCACCGAGGCCGTGCTGGCCAGGAACCCCGTCGTCCAGCACGTCCGCGACTGGGCCGTGGGATTCGCGCTCGGCTTCGACTCCGTGCAGCACCGCCTAGCCCGGGGCCTCTCCAAGATCGGGGCCAACTACCGGCAGAGTTCGATCGTGCCGGAGAAGGCGCGGCGATCGGGCGATGGTCCCCGCGCGGGGGACCGCATGCCGGACCCGGTCCTGGACGCGAACGAGCGCCTGTCGGATCGGTTGAACGATGCCCCACTGGCGCACCACCTGCTCGTCCTCGCGGGCGAGCGGGCCGGGGAGGCCGGGGACGCGGCCGAAGCCGCGCGGCAAATGATCCTTTCGCGCGGGCTCGGTAACCGCATCGCCGTCCATCTCTTTCCACGAGAGGCCGCCGGGAACGAAGGCAGGTCCATGCAAACCGGCACCCTGCACGGGGCGTTCGGTATCGGTCGGAGTGGTGGCTTGGTTCTGGTCCGGCCCGACCTCTACATCGCGTTCCGGGGCGACGCATCGGAGATAGCCGGGCTCGGCAGGGCGCTCGACCTCGTCTTCCTTTCCGTGCCGACCTCTGCGCCCGCCCGCGATGGCACGAGCCGCGTCCTCGCGCGCGCCGAGTCGAAGGTATGACGACGACGGCCATCACGGACGGCCTTCATTCGATCGCGCTCGGGGCGGTGAACGTGTTCCTCATCGACGCGCCGGATGGATTGGTGCTGATCGACACGGGCCTGCCGGGCAGCGCCGACGCGATCCTCGGTGCGATGAGCGATCTGGGCAGGGCGCCCGGCGACCTCAGGCACATCGTGATCACCCACGCCCATCCCGACCACATCGGCAGCCTCGCGGCCCTGGTCAGGGCCACGGGCGCTCAGACCTGGATCCACCCGCTGGACGCGCCGATCGCGGAAGGCAAGGCGGCGTTCCGGCCCATGCATCCCGCCCCTGAGCTGCTGATGAAGCTGCTGTTCTTCGTCGTCACGCGGTCCAAGCACGCCGTCGAGCCCGCGACCATCGACCATCTGATCCAGGGTGGTGAAACGCTGCCTATCGGCGGGGGGCTCACGGCCGTCCACCTTCCCGGCCACTGCGCGGGGCAGGTCGGGCTGCTGTGGCAGGGAGGCCGCGTGCTGTTCGCCGCCGACGCCTGCGCCAACCTGTTCGGCCTGGGCTCGCCGATCGGCTACGAGGACCTGGAAGAGGGCCGCCGGAGCCAGAAGAAGCTCGCGGGGCTCGGCGCCGAGATCGCCTGCTTCGGACATGGGAAGGCCATCCTGGGCGACGCGTCCGGACGGTTCCGGAAAACGTGGGGGTGAGCCGCCCGGGCGCCGCCGCCCAGCATCAGGGCGCAGCGGACGGAACCACCCTCGATCCGGACCGGTTCGCCGAAGCGGGCAAGCCCGTCGACCGCTCGGCGGTGCCCGCGCGGATGGTGTCGTCGAGGACCTGCCGAAGGAAGTCCAGGAACACGAACCGGAAGATGCCGTTGTGGCCATCGACCAGGTCGGACGACGCGCGCACGACCCAGAACGGGCTGTCGGGCGTGATGCCGGGCTCTCCGGTGTCGGGTTGCGGACGTGCCTGGTGCAGAATCGCGCCCGAGGAGTAGCGTCGCGTCCAGCCGGGCAGCAGATGGCCGCCCGGGTCGGTCTGTTCGCGCCGGAACGTCCGGTAGTCCTCGTCCTCCGCTGCCAGCCGGTCCCGGCGCTGCCGGTCGTCGAGCGGCGGCCTGTCGATGAGCTTCTCCGCGGCGGCGGGTTTGGCGGCCGCCTCCAGGGTGAGGTCGTGCGTCTGCATCCAGGGCACGTGGCCCATCGTGTCGAAGTTGGCCGCTTCCTCGCGCAGCCCGAGCGATGATCCCGTCCACGGGGTCAGGTGGCGCCCGAGCGGGAAGGCGAGGCCCGTCGCCCAGTCGTTCTCGGCCGTGACCGAGATGAAGACCGGCGGCTGGCCCGGCACGAACCGGCGGCGGGCCACCATCGAATGGAGCGGGTAGTAGCGCGGGCCTCGAAGGCCGGGTTGACCAGGATCGTCAGGTCGCCGAAGGGCGCCACGAGATCGAGGTCCCCTTCGGGCTCGGCGACGCTCTCGACCAGGTATTCCGCCAGCGCCGAATAGACGATCAGGCCCCCGAAGCTGTGGCCGATGATGGCCAGCCGCACCCCGTCCGCGCTCAGCCGAAGCCTCCGCAGCCGCGCGAAAACTTCCCGCACGGACCCGAGCGCCACGCGGAGCGCGGCTTCCTTGCGGCCCCAGAAGGTCACGTTCTGGAGCAGGCCGAGCCAGTGCAGCGTGAGGCCGCGCCACCCCACGTAGACGCCGACCACGCGCCGGGGCCGGCCGCCAGACGGACGGATCTGCTCGGAATGGGCCGCGGCGTGCAGCACCCGGCGCAGGCTCAGGACGTTGTCGTCGGTGGCCTGGGCGCCGTGCTTCCAGCCGTGGACGAAGAGGATCACGAACGGGTCGGCGCCGGCCGACACCGCTCCGAGATGCGTCATCACGCGATCGATGGCGTCCGGGGCGAAAGGCCGGCCCTGGTCGTCGAACTCGACGAAGAGGAGGTCGTAGAGCGGGTCCGACCGGTCCCGCCACGTGTCGCCCGAATGGAGCGCGCGGTTCGGGTTCACCCCGGGAACGAGGTCGTCCGTCACGCTCCTCGGCAGGCTCGGCCGATCCATGCCGACATCCTTCCCACGGGCCCGATCGCGGTCGCGACTTGGGAAGTATGGGCTCGGCTTCGATCGAGCGTCAACGCTTCGCATCGGCGCTCACGCGTCCGGCCCACGGATCGGTGTCCTCCGAGCGACACTTCGCCTGGCTGTGTCCGCATCCGAGCTTGCGGGTCGTGTTGTCCCTCGCTATAGCTCCTCGCGAGCATGCGTGGTGACGCTGTTCATCATCGGAGTGTAGCGCAGCCTGGTAGCGCACCTCGTTCGGGACGAGGGGGTCGTAGGTTCGAATCCTATCACTCCGACCATCACTTAGCTGCATTGTCGCAAACTCCGTTGTCAGCTTGGTTGTCAGATTAGGCTCTTTTTCGGGTCATGGCGCGGTGAACTGTGGCGCCGTGATCGGGCCTGTGATGAGCGTAGACGCGCTCAAGAACCTCCATCGTCACGCCGAACATTCCGGCAGCTTCCCAGCGGTCGGCGCCATTCTGCATGGCCCAGGTGATCGCTGTGTGCCGCAAGACGTGCGGCGTCACGTCCGGCAGGCCGGCATCAGCTGCGGTGTTGCGAAAGGCCTTCGCCATGCGTGAGATCGCGGCACCTTTCCATTCCACGATGGCATCCCGACAAGCCCCCGTCTCCGACCAGCGGCGCAGGTGGTCGAGCAGCTTGGGATGCAGACTGGTTGGTGGGCGCCGTTTCTTCGTTTCGCGCGCACCAGCGGCCTTGCGGTAGAACACGCCACGGTCAAGATCGACGTAGCCACGACCCACCGTCGGTCTTAAGGCTGCCTGACACACCGCCGTCGCCCGCGTGCCGGTGTAGAGCGCAACCAAGATGAACCGGGCAACATGCTTCCGCTTTCCCTGGCCGCCTCTCCAGGCCTCCCAGAGCAGGCGGGCGGCCTCGGCACGCGTCAGCCATCTCTCACGCGGCGTGGACCGCTCGGGCAGAGTCACCTCGACGACCTCGGAACAAAGCCCTTCGCGACGGTGGTAGTTGATCGCGGCGCGCAGGTCTTCCAGCTCGCGGCGCGCCGCCGCTGGCGAACCGCGGTGCTTGGCGTAAGCCCGGCACAGCTTGCCGTTGACCTTGTCGAGCGTCTTGTCGCCGAAGAAGTCTGCCTGCGCTACGACCCGTTGCCCGAGTTCCTTGGGTCGCGCGACCTTCGCGCCCCGGTCCGCGAGATAGATGTTCAGCACGTCCGCTATCTCGATTTGAGCGGGATCACGGTTGCCGGATCGGTTCGGCCGATGCTTCTCGGCGATGTAGGCGGCAAGCCTTTGCTCAGCCGCGTCGCGCTTGCCAGCAGCGCATCCCGTGCTGACGTTCGTTTGACCGTCGCGGATGATCCAGACGGCTTTTCGCTGCCCGTAAGCTGCTCGGAGCGAAAGCCGGGCTCCCTTGGAAGGCTTCGGCATAGCTCGCGCATCCGTTCGATGTTGGCCAAGGTCGTGTAGTCCTTACCCGCAATTCGCTCGATGGCGAGGCGTCCTTTGCGCGCCTCGCTGCGAAGGCCGCTGGCGGTCATGGACCCGTCGGGGAAGGCATATTGTGCGGCAGTCTCGAGCCGAAGGGGTGTTCGCTCGCCAAGAGGAACGGGAGAAATGGGGTGAGCCGCCCTACCCATCGCGCCCCTCCGCCCGCCCAGCCGCGAGGGCTTCGCGCCCGGCGTCGCCCCCCTCAACCACGCGAGTACGTGCGGCAGGCGCCACGGTGAGAGGACCGCGCCGCCCGTGCGACAAGGACTGCGCCGGCCGCGACTGGAATTCACCGCACCACCAGGACTCGACGACAGGCGGTGAGAAACCCCGCTTCGGTGGGTAGCGTCGACACATTGTGTCGCCAGACTGACGGTAGAGGAACCGGCAAGTGCCGCACGACTCGTTCATAACGCGGTGTCCTTCCCCGCCGACAGGGCGGCGCGAGCCCTTCGGAAATCGCCCATTCGTGTCGTGATCGTGCCCGTCTTGTCGTCGGGCACGTTGCCGAACAGGATTGTTTCCATGACGTCGCTTCCAACTACGAAAGGTCGTAGCGCCTCCTCCAGCACCTTCACCCGCGCCTCGTGTTTGGCGATGATCTCCGCGAGCCTGTCTCGCTCTGCGCTGAGGGAGGATGCGAGGGCTTCGGCGGCGTCGGCGCGGTCGGCCGCAAAGTCATGTTGTGCTATCTCCTTGTGCAATAGATCAAGAGTTTCGCAGATTTGATTCTTCAATTTCTCGACCTCGGCCAGAAGGGCGGACTCGCGGACGCGTACTGGGTCAACGGCTAAGGCGGCCCTCAGCGCTTCAACGAAGCCTGGGCCTATCAGCGGCCCAGGACGCCCGGCGCGGAACGCCTTCCACGCCTCCGCGATCATCTCCTGCGTGACGCTCGCGTCCCCTCCATCCGGGCTCGGCGTGGCGTGCGTGTTAACCTTCAGTAGCGCTCGCAACTCGTCCGTATGCAGCGTTATTGCACGCGGATGATTTCCCTCTTCTCGACGCCACAGCTCGTTCCGAAACTGACCGGCTGCGCCGATCAGGTGCATAGCGGGTGTCAGGCCCGCATCGGGCGGGATCGGGGCGGCGGTCATAGCGTGAACTCCCAACCCATCATCAGCTTCCAATGTTCACGAAAAGCCTTCACTGCACACGGACGACACCGCCATGAACGCTTGGCACCCAGGCCGCATTCAACGAACGGCTTGGATCTGTCAGGATCACAGTCTCGACAGCGGATCATGTAGCCGCCAGGAGCCCAGCCAACATCAGCAAGTATATCATTCCTAAAATCGTTCGGATCGGGTTTTACGGCGGTCATTTTGCACCCCGCGCCGCGAGATCGGCCGCGAGGAGGGCATCGAAGTCGAGTGCGGCCAGATCAATCGCCGCGGTGTATGCGGCGTTGTTGATTTCGGACGGTTCTAGGTCGCGGTAACGGTTGCCGACATCATCAAAGAACCGAGTCAGCACCTCCCGCAGCGCCTCAAGCGCCCCGCCGTTGGTCGGTGCCGGGGCTGGGGTGGGGGTGGCCGACCCCGCAGGAGCAGGATCGGCCGTCGTCATATCACCCTCGGCCTGTGGGCTCGGGACATGCGTTCGCCTTCCTCCAGCGTGATGAGGACCACCTCCTTCCTCGATTAGAGAAGCACCCTCCGGGCTTGCGGCCCCGTGCGACACACCGCTTGCCGGCCAATTCTCATATCGGCCGCCCATGCTCGCGATCGTAATAGCGTATTCCAGGCTGCCAGGATCGGGAAGCGCGCTCAAGCTGGCGGGCTCTCGGGGTTGGGTCATCGGAACTCTTTCATCGACTATGAGCGTCGGATTGGCTGTCGTTCCCGTCGAGAATGACAGCGAGCTTGCCGGGAGCAGGCCTTGAGGTTGATCTTGGGTTGTCATGACGTCGGCTCGCAACGAGGAAAGTGGAAGGCGGCCTTTTGATCGTCAGACAGGTCTGGAAGCTGATCAAACACGACGCCGTTGTTTCTAAATTCTCGCGGAACGGTGAGTTTGAAAGAGACTGATCGGCCTTCAACTTGGAGGGTCATCGTCTGACCTAACTCAAAGGCCCACTCGCCGTCGGGTTGGGTGGGTGCGATCAACTCAACCAGGGTGCCGTCGGCCAATTGGCACGCTCGTTGTCCCTGGTACATCTCGCAGAGCACAAGATATGGCGGCGGGCAGTAAGCGCTCATCACGGCCGGTCCTGGGTGGCGAGGGGTGCGCGGGCAACATCCTCCAATGCGATCCGCAGCATGTCGGCACATTGCTTCCATGCGCTGATCCGACCACGGTCCCACTCTTGGCCTTTGTGATCGCGTCCGGCGCTTTGACTGATGGAATTCATCTCGCAGATCTTGAGCACCCGGGACATTGCCGTCGCCTCGTCCGTGCCAGGCATCCGGCGCACGATAGCGTCCACCACGCCGCGACAGTTGTCGTCCGTGATGACGAGATCTCGTGAGCCGTTGCTGAACTTGCGATTACGAGCAACAAGCGTCAGGGCATAATCGCCTTTCAAGCGGTGGCGGAACTCGGTCAGCAGATCAGACCCGAGCACGTGGATGACGGCAAGCTTTTCGTCAAACATCGCGATCAAACTCTGTCGTTGCTGCCAAGGCGCTATTTGCTTGGTCAAGTATTGATGCGACGGCATGCGAACCAAGATGCGCCCACTCGCCTGTGAAGCGCACAGTGCGGTTTTGGTCGCGGGCAATGGAGTTCAGCGCGCCTGCGGTCAACAAGAGAGCTTGACGAAGCGCCACCACCCCCTCCGTCTCCGCACGCTCATTCGCCATGGCCCGTCCCCTCGCTCGCGCCATCATCATCCCCAGCGAAATCGCTGTAAGGGCAGTTCATTGGCCCAGGGCAGGAGCCAGGCAGATCGTCGCCGCACTGGCATGTGTGAAGGCGTCGTAGGGCTAGTCGCTGGTCGATGGACTCGCGGCGCAGGTCTTCGTCTTCGTCACGTTCACTCGCCATGGCTCGCCTCCTCACTCGGGCCCGGATCTGGTAAATCAGCCACCTTCTTCGCGCTGGTCGGGGTCGCGAGATCATTCGGCATGGGGCTTCCGATGACGCTCGGCATGTCTCGCCAAGTCATGCTGACGAGGGGTGGAAGACCTGAAGCGCGGAGGAGAGCAACAAGTGTCGGGTTGCTTGTGCTGAGCGCGGCATTGATCTTACGGGCCAGCTTGTCGAGCGTTTGAGCTGCTTCAAGGTTGCCGGAATTCTTGGCGTCCAAAGCTGCGCCCGCAACAGCCATGAAGTCAGCTTCGCCAGTGTTGATGCTAGGCATCCTTTCCTCCATCGGCGGGAGAAGGACCCAGAGCCGGGGCGCCGCTGCGGATGGCTCGAATAATCTTGCTGACGATGTAGACCTCGCCTTCCTCGCCATACTCATCAGCGGACAGGAGCTCGACGTTCGCGTGGGCCTCGCACCGCACCCGCTCGGCCAGCACGTCGCGAGCGGCCCGGCTCTCCCCCGCCTCGACCGGTCGCACGGCAAGCGCGGCGTCGGGAGAAGCGCGGTCGGGTCGGAGCCAGACGGCGAGCAACGCGGCGCGCACGAGTTGCCGAGCTTGCGGTTCTCGCAAGAAGCGCAGCTCGTCAGCGAGCGACGTTGGCGTGATCTCCGCATCATCGAGCTCGACGCGAGCCTTCAAGACCTTCTCGACCACCTCATCCGTCACACCATCGACCTGCCCAACCAAGCTGGGGGTGGACAGGTGCGCGAGGGCGGCCTCAAAAGCTTTTGCGATATCGAAGTCAAGACCTCGCGTGCCGCCTCTCTGTTCGGAAATGTCGGCAATGAACGCCCGGATCATCGCCTCGCGCGCGGTGTCGGTGGGAGCGTCAGGCATCCTCGTACCTCCAAAACCGCCAGTATCCGGGGTTGTTTTCTTCATGCCGCCAGTCACCGTCATGGGTCTTCACGACGGCGCTTAACTCCCCGTCGTCAGGTTCCATGGAGAACAGCTCGCGAAGTTCGGCTTCATCGGCCAAATCGTGGGTTCGAATGAAGTCAGCCACGGTCTGTCTCCCCGCTCTCGCCCTGGGCCGCCCTAGCCGAACGTCGCTTGAGCGCCTTGACAGCGCCAGCTTTGGTCTTCATCGACCCTCGCAAAGCGGTCAGGAAAGTGTCTGTGGCGACCCACTTGCCGCGACCGACCTGACGCACGAACCCGAGACGATCACCGTCAGCAAACACGATCGTCGTGCCGTGTTCGTCACTCGGACGATAAGTGATTTTCGGGTTAGGCATGGTCGGAGGGCTCGCCCTGGGCCGCGGTGGAGGCGCGAGCTTTTTGCCGATCACGAGGCACTTGCACGCCATGGTAAGGCGCGCGTCAGCCCAACGGGCATATTCGTCGTCGTCACCTTGCTCAGCGCGTTCTAGCTCTTCCTGAGCCTCGAACACGAGTGCGTTCACGGCGGCCTGGGCATCGCCGTCGAAATCTCCCACGGCGGCCGGCGGCTTGGGGTTTGCGGCGTCTGGAGCTGCGGGGAGCGCCTTGCGAAGGTCGGCCTCGATCTGCTTGCCGATGCTGAGCCAAGTGCTCGGCACAATGGCGCGCGAATAGAAATCGTTTTGCACTCGCTTCATGCGAGCCTCGACAATCCCGATGGCCATCTCCAGACCCGTGACCCACCCCACCGGCAGCCCGCTTGCCTGGCCCGCAGGGGCGGCGGTCAGGATGGCGCGGATCACGGCAGGAGCAAATTCCTCAAGCAACGGCGCGATGTCGAAACGCCCGCCAGTATTATAAGGTATTGGCCGATCTTCGAAGTTGAAGGCTTCTACGAAAGCCTTGATCATCGCTGGCGTGATCTCAATCCGCTCCGCCACCCCGCCACCCACCGCGGTCACTTCACCCCCGCTCACGCCGCAGTCGGAGGGGCCTGGAGCAGATGGATCGCGAGCGGTGGTCATCGGGAGGTTTCCTGGTCGAGGGTGGTGGCGCGGGGTGATGTGATCAGCGGTCACGTCTCACGCTCCCCATGTTGGCGATGCAGCGCCGGAACTGGTCCAGCGAGACGAGGTCGACTGGCGTGTCCCGCGCCGCGGCGCGAACCGGCCTCACGATGTCGAGCGGATGTTCGGCGTCCGAGTGCACGCTGTGGCGCCCGGCGGCGGTCCAGATCATCGGGGCTCCGTCAACGTCCGCTTTCCAGGGATAGAGCGGTTTGACGGGGTTCGGTTGGAGCGGGCCGACGCGGCTTCCGTTGCGGAGGCGGTAGTGGTCGCCGGTGCGGAGGGTCGGGGCGGTCATGCGGCAACACCCCGCCGTTCGCCCTGGCGCGCCTTGGCCCAATCCCGCACCGTCGAGAAGGTGAGGCCATCGAGCACGCGGAGCGCTTTGCGGCACTGCACCGGGCCGAACAGCCCGACGTGACACTCGTCTTCGGTCAGGCCCATGCGGGTTGCGAGGTAGGCGTAGACCCGGTTGCGGGCGGCCTTGGTGATGTCGTGCTTGGCGTCACCGGCGCGCTTACCAATTCGAGGTGTTCGGTAGACCGGATGCAGCCACGCGCCCTGCCAGATCGGGTCGAGGACGGCGTGGACCTGGACGCGCGCGTGACGGAGTTCCGACCGGGCCGGCGTCCCGAGCGCGGCGGTCGTGCCGCGGTGGCAGCCCACGCGAGCCCCGCAGTCGCACACCCAGATCCGCTTGTCGGCGAACTCGGGGCGGCTGAGGACCTCGAGCATGAGGTCGGGGCCGGTGATCT
>CAXTFJ010000059.1:0-7399 GCA_964243405.1 uncultured Lichenihabitans sp.
CACGGCCTTGGCGTCGTTGGCTGCCTTCTGGAGCTGCCGGTCCCTGTCGAGGTTGGCGTAGTGGTCGTTGCCGATCACCAGCGCGAAGCGGCCCTCGGCCATGGCCGTCGCCGGTCCCAGGCAGAGCGTCAGCCCGATGGCCAGGGTCGCGAGCCAGCGATGAGGGGGCCGCATGGGGCGAGACCGCTAATGGAGAGCGTTGCCGGACACGATCCGGCAAGACCCGGAGTGGCCCGTCGTCGTCCCCGGGTCGGGGGTCCGCTCGATGGAAGCCTGGCATCGACCACCCTGGACCGACACGACCTGGGTGACCTGCACGCCCCTCACGGTCCAGGACCTGGAGAAACCGTTGCCGTCCCAGCGGTAGTTGGTCCTGCGGCCGTTGCCGTTGCCGTCCCGGTCGCCCTCGGTGTCGAAGCTGACCTGCTGGGACTCGCTGCCGTTGACGCCGAAGTGCGACACGCCATGGTGACGGAAGAAGACCCGGCCGTCGGGAGCGACGTAGACCTTGCCCGACCAGACCTCGTTGTCGACGGTTCCGTTCGGGAGAGTCCTGTTATCTCGGTAGTCGTAGACGATGGACTTGCCCTCAAGGTCCTCGAAGCTCTCGGCATGGGCCGCACAGGCCCAGAGCGATGCCAGAACCGCAACGGCCAAGCGCGAGGCCCTCATCTTCAGATCTCCCGTGAACAGGTCCTCGCCCGATACCGAGCGCGGTCATGCCACAGATGCCCATGCTCCGCATCGGGGAAGAAACGCGAGCACGCTATCGTGGCCCGGTATTCCATGCCACATTCGACCCGTTAGGACGATCCGATCTTCAGGCGCCGCCTATGGACCACCCTCGCCTTGATATTTGCATCGTCGCCCTGGCTACCCTGTGCGCCGTCGCTCCCGCAGGCGCCGAACCCGCGAGGTTCGTGCTGGAGGTGAAGGGAGCGCCCATGACCACCGACGCATCGGGGATGACGAGGCGGGCCCATGCCTTGCAGGACGTGCACGACGGCGAGGTCGCGGCGCTGGCTCGGGGCGACGGCCTGACCCTGTGCGACCCGGCGCGCGGGAGCTTCGAGGTGAAGGGGCCGGGCATGGTCCGACTGGGCGCGCCGCCGACGGCGTTGGCCGGATCGCCCCGCATCGTCGGGCACGGCCCGTGCGATGACGCGGCGAGCGCCGACGGCAACGGAGGCGTCATCCTCCGGCACCTGGGCCTGCACGGCAAGGCCCGGACCGTCGCCGGCCAGTGACGGCGAACGGTCCCGTCGCTCGGGTTCCAACCCGCGGGATCATGGCTTCGACGCCGGAGGGGCATCAGGCGGACCTCCGTCGAACGGCGGGATCGAAGGGGAAGCGTGCGAAGCGCCGAGCGTGGCGACTTCGGCCTGCCATATTGGCAGGCCTGCTTGGCCTCCCGTGCGCGACCTGGATGGCGGTCGAGGGCGACTTCGCCGGGCCGGTGCGTCCGCTTTCCGGCCCCAACGGCCTGCTTTTCGACGCGGCCCTGGGCCTCGCCGGGCGGCTCGCGTCCGGCCCACCCTGGCCGGACATCGCGGTGGTGCTGGTGGACCGGGCGACGCTGGAAGCTCCGGACTGGGCCGGCACTCCCCGCGCGCTGCAGCAGCCCCAATTGGGGCGGCTCGGCCGCAACATCCTGGACCTCGGCGCCCGGAAGCTCGGGTACGACCTGGTGCTAGCCGTGGACCCTACCGCGCTGGCCCCGCCGCTGAGCCTTCCCCCGAACTACGACGAACCGCTCCGGGCGCTGCTCCGCGGTCGCCCTGACGATGTGGTGCTGGGAAGTGACGTCGCGATGCGTCCAGTTCCGCGTTACGCCGACACGGTGGCGACCGGGGTCGTCGACCTCCAGACCGAAGCGGACGGCACGGTCCGAAGCGTGGCGACGCGGGTGCGGCTAGACGACGGGGAACGGGCCCAGGGGTTCGCGGAGGCCCTTGCGCAATCAGTGGGGGGACCGTCGTCCGTTTCGTCCCGCGCCTTCGTGGTGCCGATGGCTTCGTTGGCCGGCATCCCTCGCCTGTCGGCGGAGGCCATCGGGACCTGCTTGGCCACGGACGGCGGGCGGGACGCGCTGAAGCACCTGCTCTCGGACCGACTCGTCATCGTCGGGGCCGGCCTGGACGGCGAGGACGAGCATCGGGGGCCGGACCGTTTCCTGCCGGCGGCACTTCCGTCGGACGAGACGCCATCGTGTTTCGGTCATGCGGCCGCCCTGCGCCCGCAGGGACGGGTCCCCGGGGCGCTGCTTCAGGCGGCAGCCCTCCAGAGCCTCCTGAGTCGCCGGATCACCCTGGCCCCGACTTGGGTGCGGCTCGCGATCAATTGTGCGGCGATGGCCGTCGCGGTCCTGCTGGCCCTGGCCATCGGGCGGCCCGCGCGGCTGCCGGATCGAAGGGGCTTGCTTCTCGGGACGACGATGGCCTCCGCGGCGAGCCTGGTCGTGGCGTTCGCGATCCTGACGGCCCTCGCGGTCGCGGTCGCGGCAACGGGCCTCCTGGTCGGCACGTGGCTCCCCCTCGGGACGCCGGTGGCCGTGGCCTGCGCGGGCTGTGCCGTGGCGGTCCTGGCGGCGGCCCTGCGCCGCGACGTGGCCCTGGTGGACCTGCGGGTCGCCTTCGGCCATTTCCTGCCCGCGCCCGTGGTGGACGCCGCCTTGGGCCGCGACCGCGACACGCTGAAAGGGGCGGAGCGGGAGGTGAGCGTCCTCATCGCGGACCTGAACGGCTTCACCGCCTTCTGCTCGTCTCGCCGGGACAGGCCCGAGGAGGTCGTCGAGGCCATCAACGCCCGGTTCGCGGCGGCGCAGGCCGCCATCGACCGGCACGGCGGCACCGTGGACAAGTTCGTGGGCGACGCGGTCATCGCCATCTGGAACGGGATCGAGCGGCAGGACGACCACGCGGTGCGGGCCGCCGCCGCGGCGGTGGCCGTCGCGCACGGCGGCCCGGACCGGGAGGACGGCGCCCTCCGGTTCAAGTGCGCGGTCGCGACGGGCCTGGCCTTCGTGGGGCGCTACGGCGCCGAGGGCAAGGGCAGCTTTTCGGCCATCGGTGAACCCATGAACCTCGCGGCCCGCCTGGTCGCGCTCTGCCGTCCGGGCTCCCTGGACGTCGTCGTCGCGGACGCCACGGCACGCGCCATTGCCGCATCAGGCGTCGGACCGGAGGGGTTCTCGCTTCGTCTTGTGGGTACGGCCGACCTCAAGGGCTTCGTCGACGCCATGCCCTACCACGCAGCCGACCTCAGTCGCACACCCGCCCACCGTTGAAGGCGAAGCAGGGCGAAGCGTCGACGTGCCTGGAACGAGTAGCAACACCGAAGGTCGAGCAGGCCGTGACCGCCGTGACGGCACAGGCGTTGCGCAGCACCCTGACGGTCACGGACCGGACACAAGGGTCGTGCAGCAGGGCCGCCGGCACGTGACAGGCGGGTGAGGTCGAGGCCAAGGCGCAGGACGCGTACGGGAGGAGCGCCAAGCGTGCCATCGTGCGTCCGAAGCTCGTCATGGCTGGTCCCACAGGGACGAAGGCGTCGCCGGTCGTCAACGGATCGTGCCCTCGCCAGCCTTGAGGCGCAAGGCTCAAGGCCCGTCGGACAAGGGTGATCCCAGTCCGTCAAGGGGTTGGGTGGTCCAAGTCGGGATGCCTCCACGAAAGCGCTGAAGCCTGACCTGGATCACCACGTGGACCGACCATCCGGCGAAATGGCCGCGCGGGCCTGAGGTACGAAACTGGTCTGATCGACGCCGAATGGCCGATCATGGCGTCGCTTGTGCCTGACCCGGCACCTTGCAGGCAGCCTCGATGTGTCGAACATCTCGGAATGGACAATGGGTCGACGTGCGATATTCCATGCCGCTTGACAATCCTTGCTCGAACGCGCTGCAGGCGCTCCAGCAACCGTGTCGCAGTCGAACACGGCGACGCGGCGTCGATGGCCACGGTACACGATTTGCATGTCAGCTTATTCGAGCCGTAGCGAGCTTGGGGCATGATGTCACCAATGGCCAGCGCTCAAGATGCCGTGGCGCTCTTCAGAGCTGAGGCGGAAGTACTCTCTTCACTTCAGGAGCTTAGAGCCCTTTTTGTAAATGCACTGGCTCCTTTCGGAGTGACAGGCTTTGCAGTAGGTCACCTCAAAGGAGGAGGCCGGCCTACAACGCTGTTCATTACGACTTGGCCACGTAAGCTGATGGAGCTTTACGCGATAAACGCATTCATGGTCGACGATCCCGTCGTCTGTAATTCCATTCTCTTCCCGGATATTTTCGAATGGCCCAATTCGCAGGCCAACGCAGGTTATGACAATCGGGTGTTGGAGACTTTTCGCCAGTTTGGTTTCGCGAGCGGCTTGGCGGTTCCTGTGCATGGGCCGAAAGACGCCCGTGGCGTCGTAGCCCTTCTGGCGCAACAACGGCCGTTTCCCACCTATAATCGATCTGTACAGGTCGGTTTAGCTCGCAGCTGCTACCTGATTGCGCGTCGTTTGTACGACAACAGTGTCGGTCGAGCTAAGCTGTCCCGCCGCGAGCGGCAAGCGTTGAGTTTGGTCGCCAAGGGCCTGGATGATGAGGCCATAGCTTCGGTACTTGGGGTCACAAAGATATCAGCTCATGTTTACGTTGAAAGAGCCAAACGTCGTATCGGAGCGAGAACGCGAGCCCAGGCGGTCGCTCTTGCGATGACAAACGATCTAATCGATTGAGATTTATGTCAGTAGGTTCGTCTGCGAAAATATCGGATCGCAGTTCTTTATTTCCTTTAGTTATATTTTAGATTATTGGTTCTTTGTAGCTATCACCAACGGGATGAAGACATTCTGAGGCAACGCCATTTGTCTCCGTTTGGAGACTAAACCCATGCTGCTTTGTCAGAGATTGTTAAGAGGCTGCGCAAGACGGAACGATGTCGAAAGTGGTTCCCCGGCTTCGTATTTCGATAAATTTACAAATGCCCACTCTAGCAGGAAAAAGGCAGTTTGGCACCGCTCACGTCGATTGCAGCAAACGTTTATGCATTTTTGATTCGAAAGGAAAATAAAGTGAAGTCTTTCTCAATCGCGGCGTTGATGCTGATTGCATGCTCTTCCGCTCAGGCAAGAAACAACTACAGCTCGCATCCAGGCGCGCCAGCCGGGATTGTCGATCGCGAACCAGACCGCCTCGGGTTCGGTGATACCGTTCTTGTCAACGACCATTCGTGCCCGCCAGGACAGATCAAACAAGTCACTGGCGGCAACAGGAACAAAGGCGTTCAACGTGCGCGTGAGTGCATCACGCATTGAACTGGAACCCGGGTAAAATCTCTTCCTGCGCGGAAAGACAGTCGCTTCGTTTAGAGATCAATCCGGCGTGAGGCAGGGAATGACGAACGACTGTCCACCTCGCTCCGGCTCGCCCATGGGACTGGCGAAGGATCGGCTCGGTCCCCCAAAGCCCTGGTCCGCTCAGCGCGGCGAACCTACTAAGCGCACGCTTGGGCGAGCCAGAAATGCAGTGATCGCCGACCTCTTCGCCTGAAGAACACCCGGTTCTTTGCACGGCAGTTCGAGGGTGAAAACCGATGCCCCGGCCAGGCTCGCCAGCTTGTTGACGATCAGGGCGACAAGCCCCGCATTCGGTCTTTGAGCCTCTCCAGGAGGGGGCTCGGTCCGCCAAGGGGTTGAGTGGTCGAGGTCGGGAGGCTGCAAGGAGGGCGCTGAAGTCTGACCTGGACGCGCCGTGTGGATCCCGGGCACCCGGCGACGGCCGATTGATCGCTGACGCGCTCCTTGCCATCGGTGCGTCATGGGGCCGGGTTCGATTACCGCACGACCGCATTGGAGACAGGCTTCAACGTTCTGAGCCAAGCCACGATGGCGTTCAGGTCCTCGGGCCGCATCGCCTGGAAGTAGGGCCACGGCATGATCGACGAAAGCGGGGCCCCGTCCTTGCCGGTCCCATGCGACAAGGCGGCGATGACCTGCTTGTCCGTCCAGCTGCCGATGCCGGTCTCCGGGTCTGGGGTGATGTTGGCGGCGACGCGGCTTCCCCACGAGATGTCGACGGAAAGGCCACCGGCTCCGAGCCGGTTGGCGAAGTCCCGTTTCCCGTCCGCGCCGACCGGGGTATGGCACTGCATGCAGTGGCCGAGCTTGGCGAGGTAGGCACCGTAGGCGACGAGGTCGTCATGGGGCGGTTCGGCGATGGGTCCGACGGGCGGCCCGTAGCTCGCCGGCATGGGCGCCCTGTAGGTCGAGACCGGCGTCTCCCGTTCGGTCGGCGGCAGCATCTTCAGGTAAGCCGCGATGGCGTGAACGTCGTCATCCGAGATAGAGCGATAGAGCGGCACGGGCATCGGCGGGCGCAACACGTGCCCGTCCGGTGTCCTCCCTTCCCGCAAGGCCGTCACAATCTGGTCCTCGCTCCAGGTGCCGATGCCGGTTCTGGGGTCGGACGTGATGTTGGGCGCGTAGGCCTCGAAGGCCGGCGACAGCAGGGCAGGACCGCCCGACAGCGCCGGCCCGCTTCGGTTGCCGTTCGCGTCGACCGGGCTGTGGCAATTGCCGCAGGCGCCGACGACGTTGACCAGGTAGGCTCCTCGCTCCAGCCTGGTCTCGGCCCTTCCCGACGTGACGACTGCTACGAGAAGGCCGAAACCCAGGATCACCCTCCCCACAGGGATGCGTCGACCAGCCCTCATCGCTGTCCCCGGATATGATTGGGGGAAGTGTGACCGGGAGTGTCGGCCGATGCAATCGGCTTAGCTTCGCCCCGCACGGCTTTCGCGAGGGCCATGCGGCCGCGTTCGCGCTGATGATCTACACCTCGGCGCGACTGAAGTGCTGGCACCCGGACGTGTTCTGCGGCGCGCTGCTGAACTCGCAGCCTATTGGCTTCCACGCGCCCGCCCAGTTCATGCGCGACGCCCAGGCGCACGAGGTCGCGGTTTGGCCGGCGCGCGTGGCGACCTCGCGCTGGGACTGCACAGAGAAGCAAGGATTGTAGCAGCGGTCTTCCTGCAAGTGGTTCGCAGAACACAAGCTTAGTAGGTCGTGGCCGCCTACCTTTGTCGGGAGGCTAAGATTAGACCCGCGCTTCACCCTCCGTTCCTCGCGCCGGTCCTCTGCAGGGCGCGCGCGAGCTGCTCGGTCGAGTAGGGCTTGTGCAACAGCGCGAAGCCGTGGTCGACGTCGCGGGCCAGCACGTGGCTGTAGCCCGAGGTCAGCACCACCGGCAGGCCGGGCATGCGCTCCCGCAAACGCTCCGCGAGCGCGACCCCGCCCATGCCCGGCATCACCACGTCCGAGAATACGACGTCGAACCCGCCGCCGTCCGCGCCGAGCCTGCCCAGCGCCTCCTCCGCGTTGGCGGCCCACTCCGTCGTGTAGCCCAGGTCTTCCA
>CAXTFJ010000059.1:7409-27703 GCA_964243405.1 uncultured Lichenihabitans sp.
GCGTGCAGAACCTGCCGACCTCGATGTTGTCCTCGACCACCAGCACGCGCCGCCCAGCCCCGTCCGGCGCGGCCGACCAATCGCGTTCGTCGCCCTCGGCGCGCGAGGGCGCGACTTCCTCCTCGGGCAGGTAGAGCGTGAACGTGGTGCCCTCGCCCACGACGCTGAGAACGTCCACGTCGCCGCCGGACTGCTTGGCAAAGCCGAACACCTGGCTCAGGCCCAAGCCGGTGCCCTTGCCGACCTCCTTGGTGGTGAAGAACGGCTCGAAGATCCTTGCCATCTGCTCCGGCGCGATGCCTGCGCCTGTGTCGCCCACGGACACGGCCGCGAACGGGCCGTCGGACCCCATGTGCCGCGGATCTGCGGCATCGGCGCCCCGCACTCCAGGCGAAGGGTGAGCCGCCCCTCGCCGTCCATCGCGTCGCGCGCGTTCACCGCCATGTTCACCAGCGCGGTCTCGAACTGGCTCAGGTCGGCTCGCACGAAGCAGGGGCGCTCGGGCGCCTGGACGGCGACCTGGACGCGCGCGCCGGTCACGGTGTCGAGCATGTCGCCGAGGCCGCGCAGCTTGGCGCCGACCTCGAACAGTTCGGGCTTCAGCGCCTGCCGGCGCGCGAAGGCGAGCAGTTGGCCGGTGAGCTTGGCGGCGCGGTCCACCGTGTCGGACACGGCATCGACGTAGCGGCGGCGGCGCTCTTCGGCGAGGTCGGGGCGGCGCAGCAGGTCCACCGACGAGCGGATGATGGTGAGCAGGTTGTTAAAGTCGTGCGCCACCCCGCCCGTCAGCTGGCCCACGGCCTCCATCTTCTGGCTCTGGCGCAGGGCCTCCTCGGTCTGCCGCTGGCCGGTGGTCTCGACGCCCACACCCGTGCGGCGGACCGGGCGGCCTCCGGCATCGTGGTAGGTGTGGCCGCGCGACAGCACCCAGCGCACCGAGCCGTCCGGGTGGCGGAGGCCGTATTCCAGTTCGAGGTCTCCGGCGTCCACCAGTCCCCGGCCATCGTGGCACCGAGCGCCGCCCTGTCGTCCGGGTGCACGTTGGCGAGGAACTCCGCGCTCGGAACGCCGTGCGGACCGCGGGCCGGGTCGAGCCCGTACAGCGCCGCGATGGCCGCGTCGTAGGAGAACCTGTCGGCGTCGACCTCGTAGGTCCACACGCCAACCCCGCCGACGGCGGTAAGGGCCAGCCGCGCGAAGTCCTGCGTGTCGCGCAGCACCGCCTCGCGCTCGCGGTCCTGCGTCACGTCCCGGCCGCCGGCATAGACCCTTCCGCCGTCGAACGTGGCCGTCCAGGCGACCCGCCGGTAGGACCCGTCCCTGTGCCGGAACCGGTACTCGTATGGCTTGGCGAGAGGCGCTTGCAGGATGCCCGCGAAGACTTCCAGCGTCCGCTGCAGGTCGTCCGGATGTGTGAACTCGACGAAGGACCGGCCGACCAGGTCCTTCTCGGTCCAGCCCAGCAGCTCCGTCCACAGCGGGTTGACGGCCTCCAGCAAGCCGTCCGGCCGCGCGACCGCCAGCAGGTCGTGCGACAGCCGCCTCGTCCGGTCGAGATCCGCCGTGCGGTCCGACACGTCCCGGCGCAGCTCGGCGTTGATCTCCCGCAGCTGCGCTTCCGCCCGGCGCTGGTAGTGCTCCGCGCGGACCTCGGCCGTGACCTCCATGCCCAGGTTGAGCAGGCCGACGACGCTGCCGTCCTCGCCGCGGACCGGGGCGGCACTGATGGTCCAGTACGTGGTCTCGGGCTGCCCGCGCCGCACCATTGGCAGCTCCACCCTGTCTTGGGAGAAGCCCTGGCCGGTCTCCATCGCGAGGAGGAAGGGGCGCGCGACGACGTCCCAGGTCTCGCCCCAGACTTCGGCGACCGGGCGGCCGAGAGCGCTCGGGTGGCGATCGGCCATCGAGGGGATATAGGCGTCGTTGTAGAGAATCCGCAGGTCGGGCCCCCACAGGACCGTCCCCAGCATCGGTGAGTTCAGGACGGCGGAGACGACCGAGCGCAGCGATTGCGGCCACGCGTCCGGATCGCCGAGCGGAGTCGCGGCCCAGTCGTGGGCGCGCATGCGGGCGCCCATCTCGCCGCCGCCTGCCAGGAACGCGTGCCGGTGCTCCAAGTGGTCAACCATGCGGAAGTGGTCCCTCGACCTGCAGGCCCGCTGCGGAGACCGTTCCGCGAATCTCGACGATGCGCAGGCCGGCGCGGACGGCGGCGCAATGCCTGGATCGTGCAGCCGCACGCACGGAAACGTTTCGCCCCGCGTGGTACGGGACGGAGAGGGTGACAAGAGTGGCCATCGCCAAGACGTAGCGCGTTCGCGAAGCACGCGGCAACGCCGGTCGGCGAGCGTCGTCGCATGCCGAGGCCGGCAGGACGGCGGTGCGCTCCATTGCGCGCCGCGACGCCGGTTCTCCGCTGCGCGCGCCTGGCCGCCCTGCCGTTCCGCCCGGCTGGAGCGCGCCCGCCCGGAGGCGATACCGACACGACACGGCCGGCGATGTTCCTACTATGTTCCTATCGTTCCCGCGGGAGAGCCGTCCATGACCGACGATCCGGAGCCCAGCGAAGCGGAAGTCGACGCCGTGGTCGAGGAGTTCGGGGGCGACATCCGTGCGGCTGTCCGGGCTCTCCTCCACGACCTCGCGGTTCTGGCCGGCGACTTCGCCGCGGTCGTGTCGCGGGGTTACGTGCGCGGACGAGCGTCGGCGGGTGCCGACCGGGTCCAGGCCGAGCGGCGCGGTCGGATGAATTGACCAGGAGGCGGGTGCCCGGGCTTCGATGTGGTCGAGCTTCTGCCGCGCCATCGCGACGACCTCCCGTGCCGTCGTTCAGGCCCGGGCGAGGGCGGCAGCCATCTGACGGCCCGTGTTCCGTCGTCGGTTTCCTTCGGCCAACGACCCCGGCTTGCTATTCGGAAAGGGCGTACGAGGCTTGGCTCGAAGGCAGCGATGATCGATCCTCGACGCCTTTGGAAACTCCTCGCGGAGGCAGTCACGGACCTGCGGTCCTTCTCCGTCGGGTTCGCAGCCACCATCGCCGTCGTTGCTTGCATCGCTGTCGCGGTGTTGCTGGTCGCGAGACCGCGACAGCGCGGCCTGCGCCGCAGGTCGACCGCGTTAGGGACGTCATCGACCCGCTTGGCGATGATCCGACGCTGACCTGAAGAGGCCGTGCGAACATGGACATCGACGACATACCGGTTTCGCGTCTCGAACAGGTGAGGATGCTGGAGGGCATCCTCATGGCCCGGGCGACGACCGCGAAGACCGACGACGGACGTGCCTATGAGCACCTGCGTCGCGAGTTCATGGGCGACGACCAGCTCAGACCCCTGCTGCCCGACTACGTGAGGACCTGCAGGACCCTCGACACGTTCTGGCCGTACATAAGCGGCCAGTCCGGCAGGTGGGCCGAACGAAGGTCGTTCATCAACACGTCCTTCAATCCGCTCATCGAACACCTGGAAGGACGCCATCGGTCGCCGAGCGACCACGCGAACAGAGAAACGCTCGCATTGTTCGACACCGATAGCGTGCACGCCGTCAAGACGACGGCGTTGACCCGCCGGCGCGGAGATCCCGAGGGGGTCATCACCGTGCCACGGACGCTGCTGGAGACCGTTTGCAAGCGCATCCTGGACGACGAGAGCATCGCCTACAGCGACAAGGACGACCTACCGAAGCTGTACGGCTCGGCCGCGCGTGCGCTGCGCCTCGCGCCCGACCAGCATAGGGAGGAGCCCCTCAAGGCGATTCTGAGGGCGCGATGGGACTAGTGAACGGCTTGGGCACACTGCGGAATCGGCTCTCCGATGCACACGCCCAGGGCGGCAAGGCACCCGTGAGGCCCTCTGAACGTCACGCCAAGCTCGCCGTCAATATGGCTGGAGCGATGGCCAAGTTAATGGTGGAAACCTACCAGGAGCAGAAGCGAGGCTGAACATGGCCCTCCGAGACATTGAGGATCGGCTCTTCGAACCGTTTCGCTGCCATCAATGCCCGAGGTTCCTTCGCAGCGCGGCGATGGCCTCCTGTGCCGCCGTCCAGGCCTCGGCGAGGTCGGCGATGACCTCGGCTGCCTCTTGGTAGAGCGCGTCCGTGTCGCCCTGTTCGCTGCGCCGCTGGAGACGCACCATCGTCTCCTGGGCACGTTCGGTGATGACGTCCTGCATGTCGGGTCTCGGTTGAAGCACTACGGCGTTCGCCAGCGCGCATTCAAACGGCGCTGTAGCGGGCGAGTGTCGGAGTAGTCCTGGTGCAGGCTCTCGCTGATTGGGCAGGACGGCAAGAATCGTATTCACCATCTTTGCAGCGGGTTACATAGGACACAAGGATAGGAAGTTGTGGCCCGCGTGACCACACCGTGCGCATCATACGTGCCCCGCGAAGACAAACGTAGCAGGTCACTACCTGCTACGTGCTACCGTCGTGATGTGATCGCACCCTTCAGGTTTCAGTAGCCCGCCACCGCTAGTGTCTCCGACGAAGGGGTACAGCGATGGTGGATGAGGCCGAATTTTTCGAGGTCGCCGACGCACTCGTCGAGGACGGGCGCCTCCCGTCCCAACGGTCGATCCGCGAGCGGTTGAGCAGGCGGGGCTCCTTCAGCGACGTCGGCCCGCTCTTCGCGAGATGGGCCGCTTCAAGGAACTATCGCCCGCGCCCGACCAAGGACGACCTGCCCAAACACCTCGCGGACAGGCTGGCGACCGTCGCCGCCGAGATCTGGGTCGACGGGTTGCGACAGGGCGCGATTTCGGGAGACAACGAGCGAAAGCGCCTGGTCGCCGAACGCGACGCCCTCACGCTCGCCCTGGCCGAGGTGTCGGCCATCGCGGATACCCTGGAGCGGCGTCTGGGCCTGCCGAACAGCGAGGCTGAAGGGGATGGAGCCGAGCCGGTTCGGCCGCGGCGCAAGGATACGACGGCGTTCTGGAACCGCGTCATGCAGGAGATATTCGACCTGCTCGGGGACCGGGCGCTCAGGGCTCAGGGCTCAGGAGATCATGGGGCTCCTGGACGAAGGGACGTCGCGGGAAGCTCCACGGTGGACGACCAAGACGTGGTCCGCGTCGTTCCTGGCCGACCGCATGCGGGGGCGTGCCGACGAAGGCAGGTACTTCGAGGAAGTCGCGCCGGGAGTGTTCCGCAGGCTCACCGGCGGCGAGGGCGTCCCTGCCCCGGCGCCGGCGGCGGACGCGGTCGAGGCGCCTCCCCGTCACTCTCTCCGGACCCTGACCGCGGTGCCGGTCGACGACGGCGACGACATCCCGGACGATGTCGGCTTCTCGGCGACGGGTCGAATGGTCTCCGTCGGCGGCAGGGCTCTCAAAAACCGCTGATCTGATCCCTGAGATTCGTCGTCTCAGGATCGTGATCGCGGTCCTCGATTTCGTCTCGTTTCCGGCTTGTGCGGTGATGCGCGGCGGTGATACACGCGGGATGAAGTCGATCGCCGTTGAGTGTTGTAATCGTTGATCTTTCTGGACATGGCGGAGGGTCCCTCCCTCTCCGCCAACGCCTCCCTAAGCGTAGTTTTCCCAAAAAGTTAGACGCTTTCAGCGGCCTCAGAGTCTGTCAGAGATCATTTTGATGTTTGGCAGGGTTTCCGCAGCATGAGGCGGATGGAGGCTAGATGAAGGAAGGCCAGAGCCTTGCGGGTCAGGCCTTCCCGATCCTTGGCCAAGCGGCGGCAGCGGTTCAGCCAAGCGATCGTGCGCTCCACAACCCAGCGCCTGGGCAGCACCGTGAAGCCCTTGGCGGTATCCGACCGCTTGACGATCTCCACGTCTACGTCGCGGCAGCCCCGGCGCAAGCCGGCCTGAAACGCCGGCCCCTGGTAGCCGCCGTCGGCGTAGAGCTTGAGCAGGAACGGGTAGAGACCGAACAGCGTGGCCATTACCAGCACGCCGCCGTCGCGGTCCTGAATGTCGGCCGCGTGAACAACGGCGTGCGTCAGCAGGCCTTGCGTGTCGACAAGAATGTGGCGCTTCTTGCCTTCAACCTTCTTGCCCGCATCGTAGCCGGACGGGTCGACGCGAGACCCCCCTTTTCCGCGCCCTTGACGCTCTGGCTGTCGATGATCGCGGCCGTCGGGCTGGCGTCCCGTCCGGCTGCCTCGCGGCAGGCGACGGACAGCGCGTGGTGCAGGCGCTTGAGCGTTCCATCATAGTCCCACAGGTCGAAATAACCGTGCACCGTGCTGCGCGGCGGCAGGTCCTTGGGGATCGCGCGCCACCGGCAGCCCGTGCCCAGCACGGACATCAGCCCGTTGACCACCTCGCGCAGGTTGACGCTGCGCTTGTTGCCGCCGCTCCTGGCGGGCGGAAGCAACGGGGCCACAAGCGCCCATTCCTCGTCGGTCAGATCACTCGGGTCGCGCCGCTTGCTCCGGTCGTACCGACCTCGGGTCTCGTTCGTCCACATCGGCAGCCTCACACATCAGCTGCCCTCAAACTCCTCACCTCACTCCATCTGTTCCCGGACGGACACTCAGGGCGTCCTTGAACAATCGCAGGCGGGCAAATTGAGCGTAACTGAGCTTGACGCTGATGCGTCCTTCCGTATCGAAATGGAGAACGTCGAGACCTCTGTAGCTGGCCTGCGTGCCGTACCGCACGCGGGCCAGCGCCATCATGCCCCAGATCTGCGCAGAGTAGAAACGGGCTTTTGTTAGATCGATCCGACAAGTCCAACGTAAGACAGCTTTGTGCGCTTCCGCATCAAGGAACAGGTCCTCTTCTTCGAAAAACATGGCTCCATAGGCATAAGATAGTTGGGGTTTAAACGCTTGCTCGATCGCGTCACGGCCGACATAGCGCGAGCCGTCGCCAGGTTCGTAGAGCGCGTCCGGTGCGAAGAAATTCATCACGGTATTCATGTCCATACAATTGAACGCATTCAAGTAAGCCGAGGTGATCTGCTGCAGCACGGCGCGCCGATCATCCGAGTGCGTGGGGTAAAACGCTTTTCCGCTCATAAACCAAGCTCCTGAGTAGGCGCTTTGATCACATCTTTCTTCGTGTCGTTCCGATGACGAGCGGGTATCAACCGACTGGCTTAACTTGCACGGATGTAAGTGCGACCAGCGCACAACGCGCTCGCCAACTTTATCATCGGTCCACGCCAACCCCACCTCAACGCCGTCCTGACCGCACGCCCCGGCTGGCCTCGGCCGTGCTGTTGCTGAACGCGCCCGGCGCGCTGGGGCGCGGATGACGGGGCGGAGGCGGGCGACCGGCTCGCCGACATCGCGCTTCTGCCCGACGATCTCGCGGGCGGCTCATTTGACGACGACACGGCCGGCGCCGTCGGGGGCTTGAACCCTTGCCCTCCGCCAGATCACGCGGCGTGCCGGGAGCGGACAAACAGCATGCGCCGCCATGCAGGACGGCGCTATCGCGAGGCAGTTCAGCGAGCGAGCGTCACGCAGGCCGCGATGCTCAGCGGCCCAACGAATTGAGCGCTGCTCGCCTCCGCAGCAGAGCAGAGTCGGTCGAGAATCAGGTCAGGATCGGGATCCAGGTGCGAGGGCCGCCCCAACTTTTCGAAGGTCGGCCGCATGCTGGCCCAGGTTTGCACCGCCCAAACCGGGATCGGCGAAGCAGGGCCACCGACGGGCGCTTCCGAGCAGAGCTGCGGCTCCGGCAGCCCTGCTTTGGTGAAGAGGTCAACCAGCCGCAGTCCCACGGCGAGGTCGCTCCCGGCAAGCGCGAAGCTCTCGAAAATCTCTGCGATGATCTCGTCGTAGAGGTCCAGGCGCGGCGACGCGAGGCAGTGCTCCTTGCGAGAGGCCAGTTCCAGTGCGGCGAGGCGACCGCCGTTCCCGACTAGGGCCGCGGCAGATCGAAGGAATGCAACCGGGTCGGCCTGATGCATGAGCACGAAGCGGCAGACCACGAGGTCGAAGGTGCCGAGCGCGTGAGCTTGCTTGAGATCGGCTTGCTCGAAGCGGACCTGCGGCATGCGGGCCGCCTCGGCCCTCGCGCGTGCTCGGGTCAGGACAGCGTCGTTGCGGTCAATGCCGATCACGGAACCGCCGTTACCGACGATCTCGGCCGCCAGCATGGCCACGTCGCCTGCTCCCGTGCCAATGTCGAGGACCCGCATGTCGGGCTGCAGCCCGCTTTCGCGTAGGAGCCGCAGGGTCAATGGGCGAAGGATGTCGGCCTGGTGTTCGAGACGCCGGACCTCGCGCGGCGCGTGGCCGAGGGCGTAGACGACGTCACGCATGCGAACTTCCCTCCACCTGCCACGCGGTCTCGCCTTGTCCGAGACCGATGGAGTTTGCCTGTGGTGCCGGTCGCGTCGGCCGACAGGGCAGACGTCAACCAAGCCGTTGATGATGTGCTCATATTTCCTCGTGATGTCAGTCACGCACTGTTTGATTACAGTCGCAATACGCCGGGCCGAGGCTTGGGCCCATCTGCCGGCATGGCACCACCGTTGAAGCCGTGGGGTATGCTCCAGGACGCGTCATAGGGCAGTGCCATGGACCAGATCGTCGAGCAGTCCGATGAGCGACCGCTCGTTCTTCTCAGGCCGCACTGGCGGCTGGTGCTCGCCGCGTTCCTCGGCTGGTTTCTCGACGCCTTCGACCAGGTCGCGCTGCTGCTCGTCCTTCCCGAGATCGGCAAGCAGTTCGGTGTGTCGCTGACCGCCATGGGCCTGGTCATCACGGCGCAGAGTTGCGGCCGCATCCTGGGCAACCTCGGCTGGGGCTGGCTCGCCGACCGCTACGGCCGCAAGCTCACCTTCATGCTGGGGGTGATCTGGTTCGCGGCCTTCTCCGGCCTGTCGGGGCTGGCCTGGAGCTATTCGGCCCTGCTCGTCATCCAGCTGTTGTTCGGCATCGGCTTCGGCGGCGAGTGGACCGCCTCCGCCTCGCTGCTGATGGAAACGGTCCCAGAGCGGTCGCGCGCCCTGGCCTCGTCCCTGATGATGGCGGGTTACGAGTTCGGCTTCTTCGCGGCCGCAGGGGCCCAGGCGCTGGTCCTGCCGCTCTTCGGATGGCGCTCGCTATTCTTCATCGGCATCGCGCCCGCCTTTCTGGCGATCTTCATCCGCGTCGGCATCGGGGAAAGCCCGGTCTGGTTGCGGACGCAGGGGGAGCGACGCGGGGACGCCACGGGGCATGCAACCGAGCCGAAAACGCGCTTCCGCATGAACCCGGCCGCTTGGCAGGCCTGCGCGTTCATGGCCGCCGTGCAGTTCCTGACCGCCGCCGTCTACAGTTTCTACCCCACGCTCCTCAAGACGGACCGCGGCTTCACGCCCGACGACGTCTTCGCGGCCATCGCGGCCTTCTCGGTGGGCTCCATCATCGGCAAGCTCCTCTGCGGCTGGGCCGCGTCGCGCCTGGGAGAGAAGCCCGTCATCCTGGTCTGCCTCGCGCTTGCCGTGATCGGCATCGTGCCGTTCGCCAGTGCGGCGCATCTCTCGCTCGCACTGCCGACCGCGGTCCTGCTCGGAGCCTCCAGCAACGGCATCTTCGCCCTCGTACCCCATTTCCTGTCGCAGCGCTTCGCCGACGCGGTGCGGTCGTTCGGGATGGGGCTGGCCTACGCGGTGGCCTCCTTCACGCAGGCTGTCGCCACCTACGTGATCCCCGCGACGGGTCGCGGCCTCGGTCTCGCGCACGCGATCGAGGCTTTCGTGGTCGCGGCCTCGGTGCTGGCGGCCGTGGCGGTGGTCCGCACGCCTCGCGACCTGCCCGGTCGCAACGCCGGATGATGCTCACGAACGCTCGTCAACCCCTACCGGCTCCGGTCGATGATCGTGGGAACTCCGGCTCGGCCGCGTTTGTTGTTCCACTGGAGGAGCAGCGGCATGCGACATTCTGCAAGCTTTCGCCTGATCGGTCCCGTTGTCCTGATCATGCTCGGATCGGGCGTTGCCGCTTCGGCCGCCGTCCGCCATCCCCATCGACAGCACTACTCGCGCGGAGCCCCCGGACTGCCGATCACCGAGGGTGCGTCGGACGTCCGCATCAACAGCGTGGGAGAGGTGATCGCCCCGGTCGTCGGCGCGCAAGCGCCGGTGGCGAAGTAGCGCCCGGTGCGGACCCGACCCTTCCGGCTCACGGTGTTGGTTGCGTGCTGTCTGGGCATCGGTGGCCCTGTCCTCGCTTCCCCTCGACACACCCTCACCATCCGGCCGCATCGGATCGGAATGCCAACCGGTGACAACGTGAGGACGCCGGCGACCCCGAACGTGCCGATCGAGGCTGAGGCGGGGCAATCCCCGGACGGCCCCCTGGCGCACGGGAACTGCTCGACGGCTGGCGGAGGAAGCGGCAACGCCGCTATGGGCAATTCGAACTGCTGAAGCGCGCTGCATCGTCGCGCTCGTGAGTTCGTGTCATTTACGGCTTGCGAGGCGATCACTTGGCAGAAGTGCGCCTTCTCACCTTAGCCACCTCGGACGGCTGCTACCCAGCCTTCTTCAACGGCACACTCCCGCGCTTTGCCTTCGCTTTGCCGGCCACCGTGGCGACTGTCCGCCGGGTAGCCTTCCGCTCCGCCACTTTCACCTCCGCTGGCTTGCCGGCCGTCTTCGCCGCCGCCTCTTCCTGCACCGAGCGTTTGAGCGCTTCCATGAGGTTGACCACGTTGGAGCGGGACGCGGCCGCGTTGTCGTTGGTCGCCCCCTTCGCTCCCGCCTTGCCGGCCGGCTTGGCCTTGGACTGGACCAGCGCGATCAGGGCCAACTCGTAACGGTCCTCGAACCGGCTCGGGTCGAAGGTCATGCCGCCCCGATCGATCAACTGGGCCGCCAGCTCGCGCATGTCGTTGGGCGCCTTGAACTCCGCGATGTCCTCGAAGACCGCGGTCGGCGACCGCACTTCGTCGGCCGACCGCATCAGGGTCGCGAGCATGCCTCGTCCGTACGGCTCGATCAGCGCGACCCGCTCCTTGCGCGCGATCACCAGCCGGACCAGACCGGCCCTCCCCTTCTCCTGCATGGCATCGCGAATGACCGCGAACGCTTCCCGGCTCACCTTGTCTTCCGGCACGAGATAGTAGGGTTTGTCGAGGTAGCGCCCGTCGACGCTGCCCCGCTCGACGAAGCCCTCGATGTTCATCGTATGGGTGCTCTCGAGCCGGATGTGCTCCAGCTCGTTCTCCTCGATCGCCACCAGCTCGTCCTTGGCGACCTCGCAGCCCTTCACCCGATCCTCCTTGGGCACCGGCTCGCGGGTGACGCTGTCGACCACCTCCTCGTTGATCCGGTTGCCGGTGCGGCGATTGATCGTGTGGCACTTGAGGTGGGTGGTCGACCCCACGGCCGGATGCAGCGCCACGGCGCAGGACACGAGGGACAGCCGCAGGTGCCCCTTCCAGTAAGCTCGTCCGGCCATGAAGCAACTCCGACACGCGGGCGTCGCCGCGAGAGTCTAACCGACACGGCCGCGCGCCCTTACGACCGAGTCGCGACTCAATCCGACTCGTACCCGAGTCGTTCCGTTCACCGTTTGATTCAGTTCGCGCGGATCGGACTCATCCCCAAGGCATTGATCATCTGCCGACACGACGAGGCGGGCGCGAATACTTGACGATGGTTAACGAAATGCTTGAACCGACCGCCGGTCCCGCCGGCGAAGACCCGATGCGGACCTACCTGGAGAAGCGCGACTTCGGCGTGAGCCCGGAGCCGCGCGGATCCGGCCGGAAGCGGCGGTCGAAGACGCTGCGCTTCACGGTGCAGAAGCATGCGGCGCGGCGCCTGCACTACGATTTCCGCCTGGAACTCGACGGCGTGCTGAAGAGCTGGGCGGTCACGCGCGGTCCGAGCCTGGTGGCGGGCGACAAGCGGCTGGCGGTGCAGACCGAGGACCATCCGCTAAGCTACCTGAAGTTCGAGGGCGTCATCCCTGCCGGCCAGTACGGTGGTGGCAGCGTGATCGTGTGGGACCGCGGGACCTGGACGGCCGAAGGCGACGCGGCCCAGGACCTCGCCAGGGGGAAGCTGACCGTCTCGCTCCAGGGCGAGCGGATGCGCGGCCGCTGGCATCTCGTCCGCACGCGTCCCCGGGCGGGCAAGCAGCAGTGGCTCCTGCTGAAGGCCGACGACGATGAGGCGCGCGGGTCCGACGCGCCGGACATCCTCGAACAGCACACCGCCTCCGTCTTGTCCGGCCGCAGCAACGCGGACCTGGAAGCGGGCGGCGTGCTCCGCCCGGACCACGCGGCGCGCGAGACGATCGCCCGGCGCGGGGGAGCGAGCCTTCCGGTGCCGCGCGGCGCCAAGCCGGGGCTGCTGCCCGTCTTCGTCCAGCCCTGCCTCGCCACGCTGGCGGAGGCGGCCCCGAACGCGGCGAACTGGCTGCACGAGGTCAAGTTCGACGGCTACCGGCTGCAGGCGCGCATCGACGGGCCGAGCGTCACGCTGCTGACCCGCTCGGGCCTCGACTGGACCGACCGCTTCGCCGCTCTGGCCGAAGCCCTGCGCGGGCTCGCCCTGCCATCCGCGCTGCTCGACGGCGAGGTCGTGGTCGAGGACGCGAACGGCCTGTCGAGCTTCGCGGCGCTGCAGGCCGACCTGACGGCCGGCCGCTCGGACCGGATGACCTTCTACGCCTTCGACCTCCTCTACCTCGCCGGTCGCGACCTCCGCCCCCTGCCGTTGCGCGACCGCAAGGCGGCGCTGGCCAAGCTGTTTCCCCCCGGAGGCGCCCTGCGCGTGAGCGAGCCGATCGAGGGCGAAGGGCCCGTCGTGGCGCGGCACGCCTGCCGTCTGGGACTGGAGGGTATCGTCTCCAAACGCGCCGACCGGCCCTACCGCTCGGGCCGCGGCGACGATTGGCTGAAGACCAAATGCACGGCGCGGCAGGACCTCGTGGTGGCGGGTTACGCGCCCTCCACGGTCGCGAAGCGCGCGGTTGGCTCGCTGGTGCTCGGCGCCTACGACGCGTCGGGAGCCTTCGTCCACGTGGGGCGCGCCGGAACGGGCTTCACGGCCGATGTCGCCCGCGCGCTGTGGGACGCACTCCAGCCGCTACGGCGCGACACCCCGCCCTTCACGGGGCCGATCGCCGCGGAAGCCAAGCGCGGCGGCGTCGTGTGGGCCGAACCGAAGCTGGTGGCCGAGGTCGAGCTGCGCGGCTGGACGGGCGACGGCAACGTCCGGCACGCGGCCTTCCAAGGCCTGCGCGAGGACAAGCCCGCGGCCGACGTGCGACGCGAGGTGGCGGGCGCGCGGCCCGAGGCCGAACCCGTGGCCGCGCTCCGCCTGACCCATCCCGACCGCGTGCTGTGGCAGGACGTGGGCCTGACCAAGGAGGGGCTCGCGGCCTACTACACCGCGGTGGCGCCCTGGATCCTGCCGCAGGTGGCGGACCGCCCACTGTCGCTGCTGCGCGGTCCCGATGGGACGAACGGCAAGACGTTCTTCCAGAAGCACGCCTGGGCGGGCCTGGACGAAAGCGTCGTCCGTCGCCTCGCCTTGGACGGCGACGACGCCCTGGCGATCCGCGACGTGGAGGGTCTGCTGGCGCTGGTCCAGGCCGGCGTGCTGGAAATCCATCCCTGGGGGTCGCGGGCCGCCGACGCCGACCGTCCCGACCGGATCATCTTCGACCTCGATCCCGGCGAAGGGGTGAGCTGGGCCGACGTGGTGGCGGGCGCGGTCACGGTGCGCGGGAGGTTGCGGGCGCTCGGGCACGAGAGCTTTCTCAAGACCACGGGTGGCAAGGGCCTGCACGTGGTGGTGGCCCTCAAGCCCCGCGCTCACTGGGACGAGGTCAAGCGCTTCGCCAAGCGGGTCGCGACCGCGCTTGCCGCGGACGAGCCCAGGCGCTTCGTCGCGGTCGCTACGAAGACCGCGAGGCCGGGGCGCATCTACGTCGACTACCTCCGCAACGGGCGCGGCGCCACCGCGGTCGCGCCCTATTCCACGCGCGCCCGGCCGGGGGCGCCCGTGTCCGTTCCCATCACCTGGGACGAGGCGGCCGGTCTCGCGTCGGGTGCGGCGTTCACCGTGGATACGCTGGCGCGGCGGCTCGACCACCTCCGCGCGGACCCGTGGGCCGGCATGGCGAAGACCGTGCAACCGCTTGAAACGGCGCGATCCTCGCGCTGAGGCGCTTCAAGCCTTGCGGTCGATGTGACGGCGCTGCGCGGGTGCCGCAGACTCGCTCGGACGGCGGTCGCGGCGGGCTGGGCTGAGCCGGATCATCCCACCGCCGTCGTCATGTCGCGCGGCCTGACCCACTCGTCGAACTGCGCGTCGGTGACGAAGCCCAGTTTCAGGGCCGCCTCGCGCAGGCTGGTGTTCTCCCGGTAGGCCAGCATGGAGATCTTGGCGGCCTTCTCGTAGCCGATGTGCGGGTTGAGCGCCGTCACCAGCATCAGCGAGTTCTCCAGGTTGGCGTCGATCCGCGTGCGGTTCGGCTCGATGCCTCGCGCGCAATGCTCGTCGAAGGCCCGGCAGCTGTCGCCCAGCAGAGCCACGGATTCGAGCAGGTTGTGCAGCATCACGGGCTTGAACACGTTGAGCTGGAAATTGCCCTGCGAGCCCGCGAACGCCACCGCATGGTCATTGCCGAACACCTGCACGGCCACCATGGTGAGGGCCTCGCACTGGGTCGGGTTGACCTTGCCGGGCATGATGGACGAGCCCGGCTCGTTCTCGGGGATGGTGATCTCGTGCAGCCCCGCGCGGGGGCCGCAGGCATGCCAGCGCACGTCGTTGGCGATCTTCATGAGCGCGCCCGCGAGCGTCCGCAGCGTCCCGCTGGCGGCCACCACGGCGTCGTGGGCCGAGAGCGCCGCGAACTTGTTGGGCGCGGAGGTGAAGGGGTGCCCGGTCTCCGCCGCGATCCTGGCGGCCGCGACATCGCCGAAGCGCGGGTGGGTGTTGAGCCCGGTGCCCACCGCCGTGCCCCCGAGCGCAAGCGCGTGCAGCCCCGGCAGCGCGCCGCGCACGCCCGCCACCGCGTCGTCGAGCTGCGCCACCCAGCCGCCCATCACCTGGCCCAACGTCACGGGAGTCGCGTCCTGCAGGTGGGTCCGGCCCACCATCACGACGTCGCCGAACCGCGCCGCCTTGGCGGCCAGCGTGTCGCGTAAGGCACCGACGGCGGGCAGCAGCGTCGCCCCGATCTCCTCCACGGCCGCGATGTGCATGACGGTCGGGAAAGCGTCGTTGGACGACTGGCCGTGATTGACGTCGTCGTTGGGGTGGATGGGCGTCTTCGAACCCGGGACCCCGCCGGCGAGCAGGATGGCCCGGTTGGCGATCACCTCGTTGGCGTTCATGTTGCTCTGGGTGCCCGACCCGGTCTGGAAGACGACCAGCGGGAACTCGCCGTCCCAGCGCCCGTCAACCACCTCCTGGGCGGCCCTGACGATCAGGTCAACCTTGTCGGCGGGCATCTGCCCGAGTTCGCCGTTGGCCTCCGCGGCGCATTTCTTGAGGATGCCCATGGCCCGGATCACGGGACGCTGCCAGCGGAACCGCTCGACGCCGATCGGAAAATAGGTCAGCGATCGCTGCGTTTGCGCACCCCACAGGTGGTCGGCCGGAACCTGGACGTCGCCGAGCGAGTCCCGCTCGGTGCGCGTGGGCTGGGCATCGGTCATGGAACGTCCTTCGGGCTGAAGCAGGCTTTCGGCCGCGAGGCTTAGCCCGAAACCCCGCGGCCCAAAAGCCGGGAGGGTTGTGGCGCTCCCGCTTTGACAACCGACCGCCATCCGCTAAAGCGGTTGCAAACGTGGATGGCCAGAGACGAACCATGAACCTGTTGAACGGGACGGCGGCACTTCGGCGGGCCGGACGGGTGGTGCTGGCCGCGGTTCTGATTGCCGCGGCTTCCGCCCCGGCCCGCGCCCAATCGACGGCGACGCCTCCGCCGACCACGCCGGGGCCGGCGCCTTCACCCGCCACGCCCGTGCCGCCGCCGCCATCGCCGCCCGCGGCCGCACCCGCGACGCCTTCGGTTCCCCAGTCAGCCGCGCCCGACACAACGGGTCCGGCTGCCGGCTCGACCTCGACCGAAGACAAGACGCCGCCCGACTCGTCCATCAGCCAGACCCTCAACCTGCCGTCGCATCCGGCCGTGCAGGTGGCCGGACAGGCTACGTGGGACGAGGGGTTCAAGGCGATCACGGACAGCTTCGCCAAGCTGAACGACGCGCTGACCCGTGCCAAGCTGAGCGGCACCGGCCACCCGCTCGCGATCTTCACCGAGACGGACGATTCAGGGTTCAAGTTCACCGCGATGATCCCGCTCGACCGGGCGCCCGACGGCACGCCGGACCTCGGTCCGGGCATCACGCTGACCACGACGCCCGGCGGCAAGGCCATGCGGTTCCAGCACCGCGGCGCCTACGACGACATCGACTCGACGTACGAAGCCATCACGGCCTACCTGGACGAGAAGGGGCTGGAATCAAAGAACCTGTTCGCGGAGGAATACCTCGACCAGGTCAAGACTTCGGACGATAGCGCGCTCGAAGTCGACATCTACGTCTTCTTGAAGTGAGGTTCGGCCAAGCCGCGTTTTCCGCGGCGGTCATTCTGGCTGTGCTGGACGGATGTTCCGCGCCGGAGGACCTGTTCTCCCCGGCCCGAGGTCAGCATCCATTCTCTGTGGTCGCAATCAGCCAAGATCAAGCCGGTGCGCTCGTCTCCGAGTACCGGAAGAGCCACGGGCTCGGCGGTGTCGTCACCGATGCGGACTTGCAGCGGGTCGCTCAGGCGCAGGCTGACGCCATGGCCTCGGCGAACCTGCTGAGTCACACGGTCGAAGGCCCCCTGGCCACCCGCCTCGCACGGGTGAACGCATCGGACAGAACCTCGGTCGAGAACGTGTCGGCGGGCTACGATGACCTTGCGTCCGCTCTCGGCGGGTGGCGGCGCTCACCCGCGCACAACGCGAACCTGCTCTACGAACCCATGCGACGGATGGGGATCGCTGCCGCCACGGCACCCGGAACGCGCTACGGGACGTTCTGGGCGCTGGTCATGACCAACTGAGCGGACATCTACTCGCCACTCCATCGTCAGAACAGACCTACTGCGCAGGAGCGGTGCCGGTCGCCGGAGCCGTGACCACCCCCACTGCTCCGGCCTGCTGACCGGAGCCCGACGGCGTCGGGCTGGTTCCTACGCCCTGGGCCGAGGCTCCCGCCTCTACCGCTCCGGGCGTTCCCGTGCCGCCGCCCGGCGCACCGGAACCGCCCTGGGCCGCCCCACCGCCCGACGACCCCCCCGAGACCGGCTGCTGTGCGAACCCCGGTACACCGATCAAGGACATCCCCAGCGCCACGGTGGACACGATGCAGAAGACTCGGCCGATCGACATGAAGCAACGTCCTCGTATGGATTGCCGGTGTTAAATCGGCGACGCCCCCATTCGTTCAACCGTGACGGGGATTGATTTCGCCGCGGGCACCTTGCTGCGCTCCGCGTAATGCCAGAGGGGAATCAGCGGGTTGCATTCGGGGTAGTAACCGCCGCAGCAGCCTTCCGGAACGTCGTAGGCGATGATCTTGAGGCCCGGCACGCGGCGGGTCACGCCATCGGTCGCGACCGTGACCAGCGCCACCGTGCCGCCGTCCTCCAGGCCGAGCCGGTCGATGTCGACCCGGTTCATGAAGACGATCTTACGGGTCCCCTTCACGCCGCGGAAGCGGTCGTCGTAGCCGTAGATCGTCGTGTTGAACTGGTCGTTGCTGCGCAGCGTCATGAGGCGCAGCACGTCACGGCGGTCCGAGTGCATGTCGGGGTTCTCGTCGAGGCCGCGCGGGGTGAGGAAGTTGGCCCGGCCCGTCTTCGTCCGCCACACCCGCTGGCGCGCCGCGAGCGGCCGATGGAAGCCGCCGGGCTGGAACATGCGGGCGTTGAAGTCCTTGAAATAGTCCGGGTAGGTGGCCTCGATCCGGTCGCGTACGAGCGCGTAATCGTCGACCCAGGCATCCCAATCGACGCGCGGATTGGGCGCCAGCACCGCCTTGGCGAGTTCGGCCACGATGCGCGGCTCGGACAGCATCTGGTCGGAGACGGGCGTCCGGCGGCCGCGCGAGCCGTGGATGCAGGACGTGGAATCCTCCACGGAAACGGCCTGCGGGCCCGTGCGCTGACGGTCGAGGTCCGTGCGGGCCAGGCAGGGCAGGATGTAGCTGACCTTCCCGTGGATCAGGTGGGCGCGATTGAGCTTGGTGGAGATCTGAACGCTGAGGCGGAGCCGCGACCAGGCCGCCTCCATCGGGCCGGTCTCCGGCACGGCGCGGATGAAGTTGCCTCCGAGCCCCACGAAGGCGTGGACGTTGCCGTCGAGGATGCCCTCGCAGGCCTCCACCGTGTTGAGCCCCTTGGCGGTGGGCGGCTCGAAGCCGTACAGGTCCCGCAGCTTGCCGATCGGCACCAGCTCGGGCTTTTCGGTGATGCCCACGGTGCGCTGGCCCTGCACGTTGGAATGCCCGCGCACCGGACAGATCCCCGCCCCTTCCCGGCCGATGTTGCCGCGCAGCAGCAGCAGGTTGACCAGCATCTGGCAGTTCTCAACGCCCGTGCGGTGCTGGGTCAGGCCCATGCCGTAGCAGGCCATGACCCGGTCGCTCGCCATGTAGACGCGAGCAGCGGCCTCCAGCGCGGCGCGCGTCAGGCCGGATCCGGCCTCCAGCTGCGGCCAGTCGTAGCCGCGCGCGGCGTCCGCGAAGGCCTCGAAGCCGTGCGTGTGCTCGGCGATGAACTCGGCGTCCAGCACGCGGGGACCGCCCGACGCGACCGCCTCGTCGTCCGCCTCGATCACGAGCTTGCAGAGCGCCATCAGCGCCGCGAGGTCGCCGCCCGCCTTGACCTGGTGGTACTGCGTGCTGATGACCGTCTGCTCGTTGCCCAGCATCTCGGTGGGCGACTGCGGATTGGTGAAGCGCTGCAGCCCGCGCTCCTTGAGCGGGTTGAAGGTGAGGATCGCGGCCCCCCGCTTCCGCGCGTCCTGCAGCTGGTGCAGCATGCGGGGCGACGACGTGCCGACGTTCTGGCCAAAGAACAGGATGCAGTCGGTGGTTTCGAAATCGTCGAGCGTCACGGTGCCGACCGGCACGCCGATGCTCTCGGGCAGCGCCACCGAGGTGCTCTCGTGGCACATGTTGGAACTGTCGGGGAAATTGTTGGTGCCCATCATGCGCCCGAACAGGGCATACATGTAGGACGTTTCCAGCGAGGCCCGGCCGGAGGTGTAGAGCACGACCGACTCCGGGTTGAGGGCCTTCAGCTCGCGCCCGATCTCCGCGAAAGCCTCCGCCCAGGCCACGGGCCGGTAGCGGTCGATGTCGGGATCGTAGCGCATCGGATGGGTGAGGCGGCCCGCCTCCTCCAGCGCGTAATCGGTCCAGCCCAGCAGCTCCGCCACCGTGTGGGCGCGGAAGAAGGCCGGGCCCACGGTCTTGGGCGTCATCTCCCAGGCGGTGGCTTTGGCGCCGTTCTCGCAGAACTCGAAGGTGGCGGGCTTCTCGGGCTTGGCCCAGGCGCAGCTGGGGCACATGAAGCCGTGCGGCTTGTTCTGCAGCAGCAGGGCGGTGCCGGTGCGCAGCAGCGAATTCTCGCGGGGCAGGATATCGGCCAGGGACCTGACCGACCCCCAGCCGCCCGAAGGAGCCTCGTAAGGCTTGATGGTGATCGCCTGCCCGCTGTCGGGATCCTCAGCCATGGTGGACCGCCTCACGCCGGGCGGAGCGCGGGGCAACCGGTCACCACCGGCCCGCACCGTTCGACCGGTCGATACGAGAACGGGGCGCCTCGCCCACACGGCGAACGCTCCCTCGCGAGGCGAACGCCAAGGCTACGGGGCGGTTCCTCCTCAGGCCTGTGACATCCTGGGCAGGGGCGGACCGGCCACCGGACGCGATCTCAACCCCGCGCCACCGTGCACTCGATCTGCCCATGCGGCTCGTCGGTGGGCAGGAACACCGCGCCGGTGTTCTCCAGCCCCAGCGGCGTGAAATTGATCGGGATGTAGTGCTTGTTGGGTGCCGAGAGCGTGATCGAGCCGATCTCCGGCACGGCCGCCAGGGCTGCGCTCGCCATGCGGTACAGGCTGTCCTGCACGCTGGCGCTGTAGGTGGTGGCGAAGACTTCGAGCATGGTGGCGAGCAGTGTGGCGCTAGCCTGCGGATAACTCGCGGGCGCCGCGTTCCAGGTCCAGGAGGCGAGCATGCTGGTGGCGCAGATGCGGTCCGTCGCCTCCTTCAGCGTGGTGTTGGCGTCCTTGTAGAAGTTCGACCAGCCCGACTGCGTCGCCTTGAGGAAGGTGTAGCCGTCGATGCCCGACACGATTGTCGCGCCGTCGC
>CAXTFJ010000060.1:0-27155 GCA_964243405.1 uncultured Lichenihabitans sp.
GTTCCTGATGATCAGCCACGGCATCGTGTCGGGCGCGCTGTTCCTGTGCGTCGGTGTCGTCTACGACCGCCTGCATACCCGCGAGATCGCGGCTTACGGCGGCCTGGTCGAGCGCATGCCGCGCTACGCGGTCGCTATGCTGGTCTTCACGATGGCCAATATCGGCCTGCCCGGCACCTCCGGTTTCGTGGGCGAGTTCCTCACGCTGCTCGCGGCCTTCCAGGTCAATACCGTGGTGGCGCTGTTCGCGACCCTCGGCACGATCCTGGCCGCCGGCTATGCCCTCTACCTTTACCGACGGGTGATCTTCGGCAAGCTTGAGAAGCCTTCGCTTAAGGGCCTCCTGGACCTGTCGGCTCGGGAAGCCGTGATCCTCGTGCCGCTGGTCGTGTTGACGATCTACTACGGCGTGCATCCCGCGCCGGTGATCAACGCGTCGCAGGCCGCGGTCGAACGCATCAGCCAAGTGACGCAGACCGCCCTGGCCGCGACGACCAAGACCGCCTCGACCTTGGCGCCCTGAAAGACCTTCGATGTCCCCTGACTTCCACCTCGGTCCGATCCTCCCGGAGTTCATCCTCGCGATCGGCTCCCTCGTTCTGCTGCTCTTCGGCGCGTTGCGCGGCGGGCGGTCGGCTTGGATCGTGACCGAGGGGGCTATCGTGCTGCTCGGGGTGGCCTTCCTGATCGACGTGGCATCAAGCGCCCACGGCGTTTCCGTCTTCGGCGGTGCCTTCCTGGACGACAGCTACGGGCGCTTCATGAAGGCCCTGGCCCTGCTCGGCTCCGTGACGACCCTGGTCATGTCCATCAGCTTCCTCCGGCAGGAGGGCATCGACCAGTTCGAATACCCCGTCCTGATCGTCATCTCGACGCTCGGCATGCTGATGCTGATCTCGGCCAACAGCCTCATCGCGCTCTATCTCGGCTTCGAACTGATGAGCCTCGCGCTCTACGTCCTCGCGGCCTTCCACCGCGACGACTCGCGGGCGAGCGAGGCGGGCCTGAAATATTTCGTCCTGGGCGCCCTGTCCTCGGGCATGCTCCTCTATGGCGCGTCGCTGATCTATGGCTTCGCGGGGACCGTTTCCTTCAAGGGCATCGCGGCCGCGTTGCAGGGGCATGCCCAGATCGGCGTCGTGTTCGGCCTCGTATTCCTTTCGGCCGGCCTCGCGTTCAAGATGTCGACCGTGCCCTTCCACATGTGGACGCCCGACGTCTACGAAGGCGCTCCGACGCCCGTCACGGCCTTCTTCGCGACCGCCCCCAAGATGGCCGCCGTGGCCATCACCGTGCGCGTCGTCATCACGGCCTTCCCCGGCATCGTGACGCAGTGGCAGCAGATCATCATATTCATCTCGATCGCGTCCATGCTGCTCGGCTCCTTCGCGGCCATTGGACAGACCAACTTCAAGCGGCTGATGGCCTATTCGGCGATCGGCCACATGGGCTTCGCGCTCGTGGGTCTCGCGGCCGGGACGGAAGCGGGCGTCTACGGCGTGCTCATCTACATGAGCATCTATCTTCTCATGACGCTCGGCACGTTCGCGGGCATCATGATGATGCGGCGTGGCGGCGTGAACGTGGAAACCATGGCCGACCTCGCGGGTCTCGGCCGCACGCGGCCCTTCATGGCCCTTTTCCTCGCCATGCTGATGTTTTCGCTCGCCGGCATTCCGCCGCTCGCCGGTTTCTATGCGAAGTTCTACGTCTTCTTGGCCGCGGTTCAGGCCAACCTCTACGGGCTGGCCGTGATCGGTGTCCTGTCCAGTGTCGTGGCCACCTACTACTACCTGCGCATCGTCAAGATGATGTATTTCGACGAGGGTGTCGGGGGCGCGTTCGACAGACCCAATCTCGCGGTGAACATCGTCCTCGGGGTGGCGAGCCTCGCCACGCTCCTGGTGGGGATCTATCCGACGCCGGTCGTGCAGAGTGCCGAAGCGGCCGCGCGGTCGCTCTTCTGACCCCGTGAAGCTCGACGAGCGCGCGATCCGGGCCGGCTACCGCATCAACTGTTACGACTCGCTGGGGTCCACGAACGACGAGGCGCTCCGACGCGTCCACGCGGGCGACCGCGGCAGGCTGTGGATCGTCTCGGGCGAGCAGACGGCGGGCCGGGGCCGGCAAGGGCGCGTCTGGTCCTCGCCGCCCGGGAACGTCTACGCGAGCCTTCTGCTGGTCGACCCCGCGCCGTCCGCCCTTGCGCCGCAACTCGGTCTCGTCGCGGGAGTAGCGCTTATCGAAGCCTTGCGCGCGTGCCTCGGTCCGGATGTGCCCCTCTCGATCAAGTGGCCGAACGACATCGTCCATCGCGGGGCCAAGCTCGCGGGCATCCTGGTCGAGGGTCTGCGCTGCCGCGACGGGCGCTTCGCCTGCGTGCTCGGTTTCGGCGTGAACCGGATGTCGCATCCGCCCGGCCTTCCCTATGCCGTCACGGACCTCTTCGCGGTCGGCGATCGCAGGCCGACGCTGGACGACGTCGTCTCGAGCCTGTCCGCCAGCGCCGATGTGCTCCTGACGCTGTGGGATCGTGGCCGAGGGTTCGCACACGTCAGGGACCGTTGGCTCGCGGCCGCACTGCCGCCCGATACGCCCATGACGGCCGCCACGCGCGCGGGCAGGGCCGAAGGACGCTTTCGCACCATCGATGCGCAGGGCCGGCTTGTGCTCGCGACCGCGGACGGTGACAAGGTGATCGAAGCAGGTGACGTTTTTCTCATGGATCAGCCGGTGCGTGACACCGGGTGACAGGGTGATCTTATGGCTGATGGTGATAACGAGCTCGTTTTCTGCGCGCTCGGCGGGTTGGGTGAGATCGGAATGAACGCGGCGCTCTACGGCTTCGGGCCGCCGAACCGCCGCAAGTGGCTGATGGTCGATTGCGGGATCTCCTTCGCGGGTCCCGATCTGCCGGGCATCGACCTCGTCTTTCCCGACATCGGTTTCGTCGAGCGCGTGAAGCGCGACTTGGTGGGCCTCGTGATCACCCACGCGCACGAGGATCACATCGGCGCGGTGGCCGAACTCTGGCCCAGGCTCGGCTGCACCGTCTATGCGACGCGGTTCGCCGCGGGCCTGCTCGAGATCAAGCGGCTCAACGAGCCGGGCGCGCCCAAGATCCCAATCGAGGTGGTCGAGCAGGGGAGCGTGCTCGATCTCGAGCCGTTCAGTGTCGAGTTCATTTCCATGGCGCATTCCATCCCGGAAAGCTGCGCGCTCGCGATCCGCACGGCCCTCGGTACCGTGGTCCACACCGGCGACTGGAAGATTGATCCCCGTCCGGTGATCGGCCGCCCCACCGACGAAGCGCGCCTGACCGCCCTCGGCGACGAGGGCGTGCTGGCCCTCGTGTGCGACTCCACCAACATCCTGCGCGAGGGCGCGAGCCCGTCGGAAACGGACGTCGCGGAGATCCTCCGCACCCTGATCGCCGACGCGCCGGCTCGCGTGCTCGTCACGACCTTCGCGTCCAACATCGCCCGGATCCGGGCCGTGGCGGATGCCGCCCTCGCCGCCGGACGCAGCGTCGTGGTCGTCGGCCGCGCCATGGACCGTGCCATCGAGGTCGCGCGCGAGTGCGGCTACTTCGACGGGATCCCGCCCTTCTTCGGCGCCGACAGCTACGCCTATCTCGCGCGCGACAAGATCCTGGTGGTGGCGACGGGGAGCCAAGGTGAGCTGCGCGCCGCTATGGCCCGCATGGCGCAAGACGATCATCCCAGCGTCAAGCTCGCGCCCGGCGATCGGGTCATCTTCTCGTCGCGGACGATTCCCGGCAACGAGCGCGAGGTCGGCCGCGTCATCAACGGGCTGGTGCGGCAGGGAATCGAGGTCGTCACCGACCGGACGGACCTCGTCCACGTGTCGGGCCACCCCCGCAAGGGCGAAGTGGCGCGGCTCTACGGCTGGGTGCGGCCGCAGGTGGCGGTCCCCGCGCACGGCGAACCACTCCACCTGTCAGAACACGCGAAGTTCGCGCGGGAAGCCGGCGTCCGGCATGTCATCACGGCCGCGGACGGCGATCTGGTGATCCTCGCGCCTGGCACCCCCGCCATCATCGACGAGGTGGCGCACGGCCGGCTGTGCAAGGACGGCAACGTCCTGATCGGCGCCGCCGACCCATCGCTGCAGGCACGGACACGTCTCTCGTTCGCGGGGGTGATCTCGATCGCTTTCGCGCTGACCGGACGTGGCGAGGTGGCGGGCGACCCCGACGTCACCTATTCGGGCCTGCCGTCGCGCACGCGAGAGGGCAAGACTATGGACGCGGTCATCGACACCGCGATCTTCGATACCTTGGATAACCTCGGGCGCGGACGCCGCCGCGATCCGGACGCCGCCGCGACCGCGGTGGAACGGGCCGTGCGCGGCGCGGTCGGGAACGCCTGGGGCAAGAAGCCCGTCGTCCACGTGCTCGTCGTGGAGGTCTGATGAGCCTTCCGGTCGCGCTGCCGACCGCGATCTCGATGTATTTCGTGATCTGGTGGGTGGTGCTGTTCGCGGTGCTGCCTTTCGGGGTGCGCTCGCAGGAGGAGGGCGGAACGGTGGTGCCCGGCACGGAGCCCGGCGCCCCTCAGGCGCCGCAACTCCTGAAAAAGGCTTTCTGGACGACGGTGGTGTCCGCCGTCCTGTTCGCTGCTCTCCTCGCCTTCATGACGTACGAGAGTGGTGGACGTCCGGGTTAGGCGTCGGTGCTCTGCTCGCGGACCAGGGTGCATCCGTTGATGCGCCATTGCCCGTCCACCTGCTCGAAGCTGTAGATCGCGGTCCACACCTGCCCCTTGTCGTCCACGATCGTGACCTTCTCGATCGGACCCAGCGCCGTGCTGCCGGCCTGCTCGAAATGGGTGCTCTTCGGGCGGATCAGCGGCGCGTAGGATTGGTGCACCATCGCGTTGAAGGCACTCGCATCCGGAAAACGCTGCTTGATCGACGGAGCCGCGAAACTCTGCGCCGTGACGGCATCGTCGCGTCCGAAAGCGTCGAGCTGCTGTGTGATGACCGTCTGGAGCGCATCCTGCGTCGCCTTGTCGAACCCGTCCGCCCGCGCCGCGTGGAGCGACAGCGATGCGAAGATCAACGCCCCGAGCGCGGCGACCCGGAAGGAAAAGAATGGCATGGCATACTCCTCGAAGGCGCGATGGTCGTTGCTGGCCCAGCCATCCGTCAACGCCATGCGTCCGCAGTGCGACATCTTAGCGCGTGAACTCGCGCGTGGAAACGACAACGCTGACGAGCCACGGACGGCTGCTTGACCCGGCGCGCCCCCGAGGACTATGCACGGGGTCCGCGAGGGCGGAGCGCGTAGCTCAATCGGTAGAGCATCTGACTTTTAATCAGAGGGTCATGGGTTCGAGTCCCATCGCGCTCACCAGTCCGATCGAGAGCAGATCGCCGTCGTAGGCCGATCGCCTACTCGGTCATGAATGCTTCCCACGCCAGCAGAGCTTTCTCGCTCAGGGCGTTCCCGGGTTGTTCTATAACCACCTGATAGGCCGAAGACGGTCTCGGATACGCCGTTTGACTGCCCTGACGCGCTGAATGGCTCGGACCATCGTGCGCGCACTGAAAGCGTTCCACGATGACGACGAACGGCTTGGATTCGGCGATGAGGGATTTGGGCATGTTCGGTCACCGAGGCGAGATCGAGAAATGCTCGCACATTCGTGTCGGAGAATGCTGAAGCATATCGCGAAAACGTGAACGGTCAACGGGCAGATTTCTTAACGTTCTGATCCGCGGGCAACACTGTCGTCTTCGGCAAGCCGCATCAGCCATCGCTGCGCCTGCCCGCGGACCAGGTCGGGTGCCGTTCCGCCGTAACTCGTCCGGCTCTCGACCGACGACCGCACATCCAGGATGGCAAAGACCTCGGCCGTGAGCTCCGGCTCGATATCCCGCAGCTCGTCCAGCGTCAGCGCGTCCAGCGCCACGCCACGCGCCGCGGCCAGCGCCACTGCGCGGCCAGTCACGTGGTGGGCGCGGCGGAACGGCATCCCGAGCCGACGGACGAGCCAATCGGCGAGGTCGGTCGCCGTCGCGTAGCCTGCCCCGGCGGCCTGTTCCATCCTGGCCACGTCCGGCCGGAGGTCCCGCACCATCCCGGCGCAAGCCGCGACGCAGAGCGCGAGCGCGTCGAAGGCCGCGAAGGTGCCTTCCTTGTCCTCCTGCATGTCCTTGGAATAGGCCAGCGGCAGACCTTTCATGACGATCAGCAGGCCCGTCAGCGCACCGATAACCCGGCCCGCCTTGCCGCGGACCAGTTCGGCCGCGTCGGGATTGCGTTTCTGCGGCATGATCGAGGATCCGGACGTGAACCGGTCCGACAGGGCCGCCAGGCCGAACTGCGGCGTGACCCACAGCACGATCTCCTCGGCAAGCCGCGACAGGTGCGTGGCGCAGATGGACGCGGCCGCCAGGGCTTCGAGCACGAAGTCGCGGTCCGCCACGCTGTCCAGCGAGTTCGCCGTGGGCCGGTCGAAGCCGAGCGCCGAGGCGGTCGCGTGCCGGTCGATCGGAAAGGACGTTCCGGCGAGCGCCGCGGCGCCCAGCGGGCATTCGTTCAGCCGGCCGCGCGCGTCGCGGAAGCGGCCGCGGTCGCGACCCACCATCTCCACGTAGGCGAGGCAATGGTGCCCGAACGTGACCGGCTGGGCCGATTGCAGGTGCGTGAACCCGGGCATCACGGTGCCCGCGTGCTCCTGCGCCGTTTCGGCCAGCGCGCGTTGCAGGTCCCGCAGGCCCACGTCGAAGCCGTCCAGCGCCTCCCGCACCCAGAGCTTGAAATCGACGGCCACCTGGTCGTTGCGGGAGCGTGCCGTGTGCAGCCGGCCGGCCGGCTCGCCGATCAGCTCGGCCAAGCGGTGCTCGACGTTCATGTGAATGTCTTCGAGCGCGCGGGAAAAGGTGAAGGTTCCCGCCTCGATCTCGCCGGCCACCCGCACCAGGCCGGCGTCGATCGCCGCGGCGTCCTCGGTCGAAATGATGCCTTGTTTGGCGAGCATGGCGGCGTGCGCCCGCGAGCCCGCGATGTCCTGTGCGGCCAGGCGTCGATCGAAGCCGATCGACGCGTTGATCTCTTCCATGATCGCGTCGGGCCCGGACGAGAACCGGCCGCCCCACATCTCGTTGCTCATCACCCGCCCCGGGACCGTTGCATGACCGATCGAAACCCTGCCACCCGATCCACGCCGTTCCGCCGCCGCGCGGCGCTCGGCGTCACGATCGGCCTGTCGGTTCTGATCGGTTGCGTCGGCGTCCTATACGGGATGCAGAACGCGGGCAAGAAAACGGCCCTCGACTGTCGGGCCGCCGCCGCGACGGTGGCGCGGCTTGGTCCCTACGTGCACGGCGAGGTCGCCGCCCTGATGCTCCAGCGCGACCCACGTCCGGCGCCCGACCTCGCGTTCAACGGTCCCGATGGCAACCCGACGACACTCGCGGCCTACCGGGGCCGGACCATCCTGCTCAACCTTTGGGCGACGTGGTGCGGGCCCTGCCGGAAGGAGATGCCGGCCCTCGACGCGCTGCAGGCGAAGCTGGGCGGCAAGGACTTCGAGGTCCTGCCCGTGAACATCGATACGGACAGGCCGGAGCGGTCCAAGGCGTTCCTGCGCGAGACGGGGATCACGCACCTGCCGTTCGACGCCGACCCGACCGCCGACGTGTTCCAGGTACTGCGCGCGCAGGGACAGGCCGAGGGCCTCCCGACCACGCTCGTGCTGGATCCGAGCGGATGCGAGATCGGGATCATGGCCGGGCCGGCCGATTGGGCCTCCCCCGACGCGCAGGCACTGGTGACGGCCCTCAAGTCGTCGTGACAGGCGATCCCCGGTTATCCCGCGCATGCGTGCGCCGGATGGCCGGGCCGTTCTTCGTCAGCGACTGGCGATCGGGACGGGCGACAGCACCTTCGGCCGCTGCGCGGGTGCCGTGGGAGACGCGGTCATCGCAATTGGCATCGCCTCGGGCTTCACGAAGTCGCGCCACAGCGACATCAGCGCCGCCATCACGGCCGGTCCCACGAACAGGCCGATCAGGCCCCAGGTCTCCACCCCGCCCAGGATGCCGAGCAGGACCCACAGGAAGGGCAGCTTGGTTGCGCCGCCGATGAGCACCGGCCGCACGAAATGGTCGGACACGAACACCATCACGTAGCCGATCGCCACCACGGCGACGGCTGTCCACAGCGCGCTTCCCGTGCCGATCATGAACGCCCCGATGATGGCCAGCAGGATGATGAGGAGGAAGGGAATCATCGCGGCGACCGCCGACAAGGCGCCGAGCAGCGTCGGGTGGGGCACGCCCGCCACGGCGTACACGATGCCGAGCAGCAGCCCTTCGACCAGCCCCACCAGCACCAGCCCGTCCACGGTGCCGTGGATCGAGGCGATGATCTGCCGGGCGATCTTTTCGCCGTGCGGCCCGAACAGCTTCTGGCTCCCCAGCAGCAGGTCGCGCGTCAGCGTTTCGCCGCTTCGCAGCAGGAAGAACAGGGTCAGGATCGTGAAGAAGAAGATCAGGATGCGGTGGCTGAAGGCCGCGCCGATCTCGCGGGTGGTCAAAAGCGCGCTGCCGTGCGTCGCATGGTGGACGAGGCCGGACACATCCGACGGGTGGGCGAGGTTGGCCTGCCACCAGGTGGTCAGTTGGGTCGCGCCGACGGGCAGGTCGCCGACCCAGGCCGGAACCGGTACCCCCGACTCCATCGCGCTGCGCACGAACACGATCACGTCGTGCCCGTCGCGGGCCGCCTGCACCCCCAACACCACGAAGGGTAGCAGGAAGACGACCGCCACGGCGGTGGTGAACAGCAGCGGCAGGATGATGTTGTGCTTGCCCGGTGGCCAGCGCCGCATCGCGCGCACGTAGAGCGGTCCGATCGCGACCGCGATCACCGCGGCCCAGACCAGCGCCGCCAGAAAGCCGTGCAGGGTCCAGACGCCCAGCGCCACGAGGGCAGCCGCCAGAGCGAAGCGCGCGTTTCGCTGCAACCTCGGCTTCTGCTTGCCTTCCGAACTATCCACCACGACGACGTCGGCCATGACGATCTCCTCAGCGCGGGATCCTATAGCAGACGTCGGCGGCGTTGGAACCGTGTCGGGGCTTCACGGGTCCGGGCGCGACTCTTCGGCAACGTCCACCCAGGTCGCTTCGACCAGCGAAGCCAGCCGGGAGGGGGCGAGACGGACCGCGCTGTCCGTGGATCCGGCAGCCGGAACGACGACGTCGAGCGCGAGGAGGGACCGGTCGCAGTAGACGGCCAGCGGAGTCGAGAGCCCGAACGGACACACGCCGATGACCTTCGGTGCGACCCCGAACGCCTGGGCCGCCAGGGTGACGGTCGCCGAACTTCCTTCGGTTCGCAGGATCACGAGATCGGGGGCCCGCTCGGCCAGAAAGTCACGGACCGATGCGAGGCTCATTCCGCGACATCTCCGGTCGGCCCGCGTCGGGAGCGAAAACGAAAAACGCCGGACACAAGGGTCCGGCGCTCGACCAATTCAATGATTCTGAAGCCTACTCGGCTGCGACCTGGCCCAGGCCGGCGCTCTGCGCGAAATGACCGCACCAATCGTTGTCGGACACCACAGGCCAGAGGCCGTGTGCATCCGGACCGGGCTGCGACACGGGCGGGTTGAAGCGGCACAGCCCATCGATATGGGGGACCTGCGCACCCGTCGCGGTGTGATCGAAGAAGGTGCACTTGCTGCAGGACGCGCTGATGGCCATCGAACTCTCCGTTGGTTCGGACCGGTGTTGCCGATCGCTACCTTACAATCTTTCTAATCTGATTTGGTTCGGACCGCAACAGTTTAAAATCGTTCCAAGCTGCGAATTCCCATGGGACGCGTACGAACCCACTCATTTGACACCTTGGGTGATCCCGCTCATCGATGCCGCATCATGGACGCAGGGGAAGGCATGGGGCGCAACGCGAGGGGAGCGTCGAGGCGAGCGAGCGCCATCGGCCCGGTCGTGCCGACCGAGGATCGGGATGCCGCTGCGTGACCGGTCTGTCGAACGTTCTGGCGGTATCGTCCGAGGTCCGGGACGCCTTGAGCGGAGGGCGCGCGGTCGTGGCTCTCGAATCGACCATCATCACCCATGGCATGCCGTACCCGGAAAACCTCGCGACCGCGCGGGCCGTGGAGGCGGGGGTGCGGTCGGGAGGCGCGGTGCCCGCGACCATCGCGGTCCTGGACGGTCGCCTGCAGGTGGGCCTCGATGGACGCGCGCTGGAGCGGCTGGCCGAAACGGGCCTGCGCGCCTCGAAGGCGTCGCGCCGCGACCTCGCGGCCGTGCTCGTCAGCGGGGGCACGGCGGGCACGACGGTCGCGACCACCATGATCGCCGCCCACCTCGCCGGCATCGCCGTGTTCGCGACGGGTGGGATCGGCGGCGTGCACCGCGGCGCGGAGCAGACTTTCGACGTTTCCGCTGACTTGACCGAACTGGCCCGCACGCCCGTCGCCGTCGTCTGCGCGGGCGCCAAGTCGATCCTGGACATCCCGAAGACGCTGGAGGTCCTCGAAACGCAGGGCGTTCCGGTTCTTGGCTACCGCACGGACCTGTTTCCGGCCTTCTTCGCACGATCGAGCGGCCACCGGGTCGACCGCCGCGTCGAGAGCGCGGCGGATGTGGCCCGCATGATCGCCGTGAGCCGTGACCTCGGGCTGACGGGGGGCATGCTGATCGCCAACCCCATTCCGGAAGCCGACGCGTTGGACGCGGTCGTGATGGAGAGCCGCATCGCCCAGGCGATCGATGAAGCCGAACGCGCCGGCGTGTCGCGCAAGGACCTGACGCCTTTCCTGCTCGGCCGCATCGTCGAGCTGACGGACGGGCGGAGCCTCGCGGCCAACATCGCCCTGGTGAAGAACAACGTGGCGGTCGCGGCAGAGATCGCGGTCGCCCTGGCGGCGCTGCCCGCCCGGTGACGCCCGGCCGCGTCCTCGTCATCGGGGACGTGATGCGCGACGTGGTGGTGCTCCCGCGCGGGCGCATTCGGCCGGGCACCGACCAGCAAGCCTCCGTGACGGTTCTTCCCGGTGGGTCTGGAGCCAACCAGGCCGCCTGGCTCGCCCGGTTCGGCGTTCCCGTGCGCCTGGCGGCGTGCGTGGGGCGGGACGATCTCGACGCGCAGGCGAGCCAGCTCCGCGAGGCCGGCATCGAGCCGATGCTCACGGTCCACCCGGATCAGCCCACCGGGTCACTCGTGGCCCTGGTCGACGCTGACGAGGAGCGCACCTTCCTGACCGACCGGGGCGCCAACGACGGCCTCGACCGCGCTGATCTTCCGAAACACCTGCTGGATGGTGTGATCCACCTGCACGTCTCGGGCTACGCTCTCGTGGGCGAAACGACCCGGGCGACCGTTCGATCCATCCTCGCCGAAGCACGGGAGGCAGGCCGCACGGTCTCGCTCGATCCCGGTTCGGCGGGATTTTTGGCCGACCTCGGGCCCGAACGGGTGCTGGGCTGGATCGGTCGCGCGGCGCTCTGCATCCTGAACGCCGACGAGGCCGCCGTGCTGACCGGATCGGCGGAGCCCGAGGAACAGCTGGTGCGCCTCGCCCGGCACTTCGACCTCGTGGTGCTGAAACGGGGTGCCGACGCAGCCTTGGCGGCTGGCCCGGGCGGAGCGCGCTGGAGCGCCATTCCGCCCCGGGTTGCCGTGGTCGACACCATCGGGGCGGGCGACGCGTTCCTGGCGGCCTTTCTCGCCGGCAGGCTTCGGGGCGAGGGAGTCCAGCCGTGCTTGGAGACGGCCGTCCTCGCTGGCGCGACAGCGGTCACGCATCGGGGCGGCCGGCCGGTCGCCTCGACCTAAACAAACGACGCGCCCGCGCATTGTCGCCGCGGGTGCCTTCGGGGGAATAGCAGATGCCGAGCCGGATCGAGGATTACGCCGTGATCGGGAACTGCGCGAGCGCGGCGCTCGTCGGCAAGGACGGGTCGATCGACTGGATGTCGCTGCCGCGCTTCGATTCGGCCGCCTTCTTCGCCTGCCTGCTCGGTGGCCCGGAAAACGGGCGGTGGCTGATCGCCCCCGTCGAGGCCGCCACCGTGACCCGTCGCTATCGACCCAGCACGCTGGTGCTGGAGACCCGCTTCGAAACGCCGACGGGCGTCGTGACGGTGATCGATTGCATGGGACGGCGGACCGACCAATCCCATCTCGTGCGCCTCGTCCGCGGCGAAAGCGGCTCCGTTCCGATGCGCTTGGAGCTCGGCGTCCGCTTCGACTACGGCTTGGTGGTCCCGTGGGTGCGGCGCCTCGAGGACGGGCGGCTGTCCGCGGTCGCGGGTCCGGACCGTCTGACCATGGCGACCACCGTTCCGACCCGTGGGCAGGACATGCAGACCGTGGGGGAGTTCGTCGTGTCCGCGGGGGAGGAGGTCCCCTTCTCCATGTGCTGGTCGCCCTCCTACCTGCCGATCCCCCCGGCCGTCGACCCGAAGACAGTGATCGAGCACACGGCGAAATCCTGGTCCGACTGGTCCGAGACGCATTGGAAGAACGACGGCCACCCCTGGTCCGAGCTGGTGCTCCGCTCGGTCATGACCTTGAAGGCCCTCACCCATTTCGAGACCGGCGGCATCGTGGCGGCCGTGACGACATCCCTGCCGGAGCAGCTGGGCGGCGCCCGCAACTGGGATTACCGCTACTGCTGGCTGCGCGATGCGACGCTGACCCTCTACGCGTTGCTGAACACCGGTTACGTCGAGGAGGCGTGCGCCTGGCGCGATTGGCTGGTGCGGGCCATCGCGGGCGCGCCGGAGCAGATGCAGATCATGTACGGCGTGGCGGGCGAGCGGCGCCTGGAGGAGTTCGAGCTGCCCTGGCTGAAAGGCTACGAGGGTGCGACGCCGGTCCGGGTGGGCAACGCCGCGTCCGAGCAATTGCAGCTCGACGTCTTCGGCGAGGTGCTCGACGCCATGTATCAGGCTCGCCGGTTCGGTATGCCGCCCGACGAGTTCGGTTGGGCCATCGAATCCGCCCTGGTCAATCACCTCGACACGATCTGGCAGCAGCCCGACGACGGCATCTGGGAGATTCGCGGCCAGCGCCGGCAGTTCACCCATTCCAAGGTCATGGCCTGGGTAGCGTTCGACCGCGCCATCCGCTCGGCGGAGGAGTTCGGCCTCAACGGGGATCTCGAGAGATGGCGCGCGACGCGAGACGCGATCCGGGCGCAGGTGCTCGACAAGGGGTACGACGCGGAGCGCGGGACCTTCACCCAGTCGTACGGCTCGAAGGAACTCGACGCGAGCCTGCTCCTGATCGCACTCGTGGGTTTTCTGCCCGCCACCGACACGCGGGTGATCGGCACGATCGCGGCGATCGAGGCGGACCTGCTGCGCGACGGCTTCGTGCTTCGTTACGACACTGGCAGCGCCGTGGACGGGTTGACGGGGGAGGAGGGTGCCTTCCTGCCGTGCAGCTTCTGGCTCGTCGACAATTACACGCTCATGGGGCGGTGGGACGAGGCGAAGGCCATGTTCGAACGGCTGATCGGCCTGTGCAACGACGTCGGCTTGCTGTCGGAAGAATACGACGTCCGCGCCAAGCGGCAGGTTGGAAATTTTCCGCAGGCATTCACCCACGTGGCCCTGATCAACTCGGCCCATAACCTGTGGCGCGGCGACGGACCGGCCCAGCACCGATCGGACGCCGTCGAGAAGACTGAGGAGACCGTATCGGGTTTACCCTGAGGCCGCGTCGCTTCGCGAGACCCTGGCAAGGCCACGCTCCGACGCATTGCGTTCCGGGGCGCCGTTACCGTCTCGCATCCGCATCGGGGTCGGTCACGACAAAAAACCGCGGGGACCTCTCGGCCAACCCGCGGTTCGAATCGGAGTTCGGCAGTCGACTCAGTCTCGGCCGTGAACCAGCCAGGCCAGGAAATAGCCGGCCGCGGCCGCCATCATGATCTCGGTGAGCGGAACGCCGCTCATATGGTCCCGAACGGCTTGGCTGCCCTGCCGATAGTAGCGGGCGCCGCTGTCGAGCGCGTCGTCGAGATAGCGAGGAGCGTCCCCGGCGACTTGGCGGGCCGTTTCCTTCGCGCTGCCGTAGATGTTCTGCGCGGACCCGGTCACCTGATCGACGAGCCCGTCGGCCTTGGTTTCCTTGTCACCCAGCAGGTCGCCGGCCTTTTCCTCGACCTTACCGCCGAGATTGCGCGCCGCGCCTTCAATCCGATCGTTGTCCATGAGCCCACCTCCGATAGGGTGACCTTAGGCCGGTCGAGCCGACCACTGCCGTGGTCGATGTCTTCCGGTCAGATCACGCCGTACGCCGGGACCAGGCCTGATTCAGCCCGTCCTCGCAGGGCAACGCTCGCATTTCGGACAGGTTCCGCGACCGGTGAGCAAAAGCTTCACCTCGGCTGTTCAGGCGCGAATGGCCGTTCGCGCCACCATCCGTCGCACCGGCTTGCGTTCGACCACGACGGCGCGGGTCTGCCCGTCGAGTGTCCGGGACGCGATGCGCGACGTGTTCAGCCGCAGGGGCGCCTTCTTGACCAGCGCGGCTTTCACGACCTCGCGCGGCAGGTCGATCAGGGACGATGCGATCTCAACCTGCGCGTCGAGGTCGTCGCTCAAACCCTGCGCGGCGAAGATCGCGTCCTCGAGCGTGGCAGGCTCCTTGCGGACACGCCGCTTGCCATACTTGGTGTTCCAAACCTCGCTCATGGCCCGCTCCCTTGAACTCCCCAACCCGATCCTCTCAATTTTGTTGCGCTGCAGCAAGTTCCAAATCGCTGGTTTTCGGCGGGGCAGCCATGCGGCTGATAAGGGTCGCGTCACCCTGGCGGGATCGTGGCCGCCAGGGCTTGCATCAGGCTCGCTTCGCTCGGCACCTCTGCCACGGTAACGCGATCGACCGCACGGCACCGCAGCGCGGCCGCGACGGTTTCGGAGAGGCAGACGTGAGGGATGGTTGCGAAAGCAGCGCCACAGCCGCTGCGATCGGCAAACGCGAGCGCCAGGGCGGCACTGCGCGCCGAGTAATGCAGGCAGGCGGCCACCTCGCCCGTCGTGAAAGCGGCCCGGACCGTCCGGTCCCACGGATCAGCCTCACGCGCCTCGTAGGTTTCGAGCGCGACGATGCCGTAGCCGTCTCGCGTCAGCGCCTTTTCCAGATCCGGCCTCCGGATACGCCCCGCGAGATAGAGCAGCACGCTCCCGCGCGGCAGTCTCGCGACCACCACCGCGGCCAAGCCTCTGGCATCACCCTCCGCCGCACGGACGTCGGAGAAGCCCAGGTCGCGGAAAGCCTCGGCCGTTCGAGCCCCGACCGCGAAGACGGGGCGGGAGAGAAGACGGTCCGCTCGGCCCTGACCCAGCGCCTCGACCGCGCGGGCGCTCGTGGCCAGCAAGGCGTCCGGCCGACCCTCGGGAAGCGTGAAAGGGAGGGACACCGTCGTCAGGACCGGTGCCACAAGGGTGTCGTAACCGAGCGTAGCGAGCGTCCGCGCGGTGTCCAGGCTCTCGGACCGTGCCCGGCACAGGAGCACGCGCACCGGACGGTCAGCCGGGCCCGAGTTGCGCCGAAAGGCTCGTCGGACTCCGGGCCAGGAGGGCGTGGGCCGCCTCCTGCCCGAGGTCCACGGCATCGGCCATTCCCCCGGTCGAGACCGCTTCAACCGGATCGGTGCCGTCCGGCTTCAGGACGAGACCTTGGAACCTCAGGTCCGCCCCCTGAACGTGCGCGTAGCCCGCGATCGGCGTCCGGCAGGAGCCGTCGAGGACGGTGAGGAAGGCCCGCTCGCAGGTGAGCGCCACGGTCGTGTCGCGGTCCAGGATGGGGGCGAGGGTGGCGGCCATTCCTTCGTCCCGCTCGGCGGCCACGAGCGCGATGGCGCCTTGCCCCACCGCGGGCAGGAAGCGGTCCGTATCGAGGATCGTAGTCGCCCTGTGGGCCAGGCCGAGGCGGTTCAGCCCCGCAAGGGCGAGCAGGGTCGCATCGAACTCGCCCGATTCGAGCTTGCGCAACCGCGTCTCCACGTTGCCCCGCAGGAGGCGGACGATGAGGTCCGGGCGGAGCCGCAGGAGCTGGGCTTGGCGCCTGAGCGATGCCGTTCCCACCACCGCGCCTCGCCGCAGCGCCTCGGGTGCCGAAGCCTCGAGCGCCACGAAGGCGTCGCGCACGTCCTCGCGCGGCAGGCAGCCCGCTATCGCGATGCCGTCGGGCAGGGCGGTGGGCAGGTCCTTGGCCGAATGGACCGCGAGCCCGATGGCGCCGTCGAGCAGGGCCTGGTCGAGTTCCTTGGTGAACAAACCCTTGCCGCCGGCCTCGGCCAGCGCCCGATCCTGGATCGCGTCACCGCTCGTCCGGATCACCACGATGTCGACCGCTTCGTCCGGCCAGCCGTGCGCCGCGCAGAGCCGGTCGCGCACCTCGCGGGCCTGTGCGAGGGCGAGCGGGCTACCGCGGGTGCCGAGCTTCAAGATTGGCAAAGACAAGATATGGCCGCTCGTTGCTGTTCCGCCGCGGGCCGAACTATAAGGTGCGCAGCCTCGGTGCGAAAGGGAAGCATGCGCGTCCTCGGGATCGAAACGACCTGCGACGAAACCGCGGCCGCGATCGTCGAACTCAAGCCCGAGGGCGGCGGCACGATCCTCGCCGACGAGGTTTTGAGCCAGATCGCCCAGCACGCGGCCTACGGCGGCGTGGTGCCCGAGATCGCGGCCCGCGCCCACGTGGACGCGCTCGACACGCTCATCGCCGCGGCTCTCGATCACGCCGGCCTGGACCTCGCCGACCTCGACGGCATCGCGGCCTCGGCCGGACCGGGTCTGATCGGCGGCGTCCTGGTGGGGTTGACCGCGGCCAAGACTCTGGCGCTCGTCGCGCGCAAGCCGCTGGTGGCCGTCAACCATCTCGAGGCGCACGCCCTCACGGCGCGGCTCACCGACAATCTTCCCTTTCCCTACCTGCTGCTGCTCGTCTCGGGCGGGCACACGCAGTTGCTGGCCGTGCGGGGGGTGGGCGACTACGTGCGGCTCGGCACAACCGTGGACGACGCGGTGGGCGAGGCCTTCGACAAAACCGCCAAACTGCTGGGGCTCGGCTATCCGGGCGGCCCGAAGGTCGAGCGCGAAGCCATCAACGGCGATCCCACGCGGTTCGCGCTGCCGCGCCCCATGCTGGGGCGGACGGCGGCCGACTTCTCCCTGTCCGGACTGAAGACGGCCGTGCGGCTCGAAGCCGAGCGGGCCAAGCCCTTGACGCCCACCGACGTCGCGGACCTGTGCGCCTCGTTCCAGGCCGCGGTGGTGGACCTGCTGATCGACCGCACGCGGGCCGGTCTGCGCGCTTTCCTCGGCGTCGCGGGCCGGCCGCACGCCCTGGTCGCGGCCGGCGGCGTGGCCTCCAACGGGGCTGTCCGCCGCGCGCTGGCGCGCTTCGCGGGGGAGACGGGGTTGCGACTGGTGATCCCGCCGCCGCAGCTCTGCACCGACAATGCCGCCATGGTGGCCTGGGCCGGTATCGAACGTCTCGCCCTTGGCCTCGCCGACGACCTCACGGTGGCGGCCCGCCCGCGCTGGCCGCTCGACAGCGCGGCCGTACCGAGCCTCAACGGCAAGGCGTGAGCCGCCTCCCTCGCGTCGCCGTCCTGGGGGCGGGCGCCTGGGGCACGGCGCTGGCCGTGGCGGCGGCACGGGCCGGATGCTCCGCCGCGCTGTGGGGCCGCGATCCGGTCGCCATCGCCGCACTGGCCGAGCATCGGGTCAATGCCGCGCACCTTCCCGGCATCGCGCTGCCCGACGGGGTCGAGCCCCACGTCGACCTTCGGGCTACCCTTCGCGGCGCCGAAGCGGTGCTGGCCGCCGTGCCGGCCCAGGCCCTCCGCACCCTTCTGGAGAGGATCGCGCCCGACCTGCCCTGCGGCGTTCCCCTGGTGGTCTGCGCCAAGGGCATCGAGCGCGGCACCGGCCGCTTCCTGTCGGAGGTCGTGCGCGCGGTTTGCCCGAACAATCCGCCGGCCGCGCTGTCCGGGCCGAGTTTCGCGGCGGATGTGGGACGCGGCCTGCCCACGGCGATCACCGTGGCAGCCGACACGCTCGACGGCGCGGCCCGGCTCGGCAAGCTGCTCGGCTCACCGGTCTTTCGCCTTTACCACACCGACGACCTGCGCGGCGTCGAGGTCGGGGGCGCGGGCAAGAACGTCCTGGCGCTCGCCTGCGGGATCGCGCGCGGGCGTGAGCTCGGCGCCAGTGCCGTCGCGGCGCTGACGACGCGGGCCTTCGCCGAATTATCGCGGGTCGGGACGGCGCTGGGCGGCCGGGCCGAGACCCTGGCCGGCCTGTCGGGACTGGGCGACCTGATCCTGACCTGCGCGTCCGGGCAGTCGCGAAATCTGGCGTTCGGCGAAGCGCTGGGACGGGGCGTGGCGGAGAGACCGGAGTGCGGTGGCCCGACCGTCGAAGGCGTCTGGACCGCGCCCGCGCTCGTGCGGCTCGCCGGTGCGCACGGGATCGAGGTGCCGGTCTGCGCCGCAGTGGCCGCCGTGCTCGACGGCACGATGGAGGTCGGCCGGGCGATCGAGACCCTGCTGGCGCGCCCGTTCCGGCCCGAACTGTGAGGGAGGCGAGGTGATGGCGCACTGGTTGTTGAAGAGCGAGCCGCACTCCTGGTCCTTCGGCCAGCAGGTCGAGGCGGGCGAAGCGGGCACGTTCTGGAGCGGCGTTCGCAACCACGTCGCCAAACAGAACCTGATGGCCATGCAGGTCGGCGACCGGGCCTTCTTCTACCATTCCAACGCGGGCAAGGAGATCGTGGGCGTCGTCGAGGTGATCCGGACCTATTATCCCGATCACACGGACGCGACCGGCCGTTTCGGCATGGTGGACGTGAAAGCCGTCGAGGCTCTGCCGAAACCCGTCTCGCTCGTCGCCAGCCGGGCCGATGCGCGCCTTGGCGACATGGTGCTGGTCAAGAACTCGCGCCTGTCCGGGCAGCCCGTCACGGACGCGGGATGGGCGATCGTGACCGGTTTGGGTGGGCTGTGAGGGCAGCGCGACCTCATCCGCCCTTGTGGGCCGCCTGAACGTGACGGTACACGTCGCGATCGTTCTCGAGCAGGTCCCGGACCAAGCGCAGGCTGCGAAGCTGCGCGGCCAGCGCCGTCACGCGGGGACTGCTCTTCGCTTTCGGTAGAACCAAGTCCGCGTCGCCCAGCAGTTCCGTCAATGCCCTCAGGAAGGTGTCCTCGTCGTCCTCGATGCCAACCAGCTCGAATTCCGCCAGGATCCTCAGCGCCTTGGAAACGCTTCCCTTTTCCGCAGGCGCATCCGGAGTCGCGGCCGTCAGCTGTCGAGTCAACGGATTGCTCAGAACCGCCAAGACATCCGGAGTCGCTCGCTTGAAACTGCGGCTCAGGTCCGCCTTCTCGAAATCGCCGACCTGGGCCGCGAACGTCAGGGCGGGGGCGAAGACCAGGGCGTCTCGCTCGTTGAACACCCGGCCGGGGGCGTCTTTGACGTGGCTGAACACCAGCAGCCGCTCGGCGAGTTCCTCGAACGGATCGCGTAGCAGCGTCACGGTTTTGTGCTTGTTGTAGAGGTAGTAATCGTAGTTCGAGAAGAGGACCCGTCCGCTGGTATACACCGACCTGAATTCGGTGAAGAGCAGGATTTGTCGAACAGTTTCCGCGGAGTACCGATCGAGGCGTTCGTACCAGAAACGGAATTTGGGTTTCAAGACCATGTCGAGCGCGCGAAACGGCATGAGACGCGTTTCCAGGCGGAACAGCATCAGGTCGTAAACCGGCGTGGCGGGTAGGCGCCGGTAGATCAGAAGATCGCTTTCGGCGTCCCGGAGCTCGAGATCGGTGATGCCAGCCAGCCCGCTGATCCTCGATTCGTCGATGACGAAGCCGATCTGCCCGGTCGCGTGCCGCTGCGACACCTGGGCGTGATGTTCGTTCGGCTCGACGGTGTCGACGAGCGCGCCATCGACGATGATCTTGAGGGACGAGTGAGCCGAGAAGGAATCGGGGATGCAGTAGGCGCGAATGCAGGACCCGGTGTCGCTATGAACCATGAAGAGCATGTCGTGTCCCGCACGGCATTGGCCGGGTGGAGATCGTAGCCGGACTTGCCTAGGCGGGAGAGGGTCGGTTTTCAAGCCGGTTCGAAGGGCTCGCGCCGCGGCGGGACACCGCTAGGCGCGGCAGCGCGGCGCGGTCGAGAGAGGGGGGCGGCTGCTCCCCTCACGCGCCCACCAGATCGATCAGCGGCGGGATCAGCGGCGCGTCGGCGGGCGGCATTGGGTAGGACCGCAGGTCGCGCGGCCGCACCCATTTGAGTGCCTGGCCCTCCCGCGGTTGGGCGAAACCCGTCCAGCGCCGGCAGGCGTAGAGTGGCATGAGCAGGTGGAAGTCCGGATAGGCGTGGCTCGCGAAGGTCAGCGGCGCGAGGCAGGGCTCGGCGACCGCGAGGCCGAGCTCTTCGGCGAGTTCGCGGATGAGCGCCTCCTCGGGCCGTTCCCCGGCCTCCACCTTGCCGCCGGGAAACTCCCACAGGCCCGCGAGCGCCTTGCCGGCCGGCCGCTGGGCGATCAGCACGCGGTCGTCCGCGTCGATCAGGGCCGCCGCCACGACCAGCACCATCCTCATGCGACTTCATCTCCGCGGGGCAAGCCTCGCTCCGTGGCTCGACATGAAACTATCGGTACCGTTAACCCTATGCTAGGAGCACGCCGAGGTGAACGTAAGGTTAAGGTCTGAAGCGTGACGGGCGAGACGGCGGCGGCTTCGATGGGCGACAAACGGTCGAGCTTTCACTTCGACGACCTGATCGCGTGCGCGGAAGGCCGGCTGTTCGGCGCAGGCAATGCGCAACTGCCGCTCCCGCCCATGCTCATGTTCGACCGCATCGACGAGATCGCGGAGGCCGGGGGGCAGCACGGCAAGGGCCTGATCCGCGCGGCGTTCGACATCAAGCCCGAGCAGTGGTTCTTTCAGTGTCACTTCAAGGGTGACCCGGTGATGCCCGGCTGCCTCGGGCTCGATGCGCTGTGGCAGTTGTGCGGCTTCTACCTGGGCTGGCTCGGCCTGCCCGGTCGGGGCCGGGCGCTCGGCGTGGGCGAGGTCAAGTTCACCGACCAGGTCCTGCCCACCGTCAAGCGCATCATCTACGGCATCGACTTCAAGCGCGTGTTCCGCGGCAAGCTCGTGCTGGGAATCGCGGACGGGTGGCTCGAGGCCGACGGGCGCCGCATTTACGAGGCAAAAGACCTGCGGGTCGGCTTGTTCAAGACCGAGCTGGCCGTCGCCTGAGACGGCGCTCATCGCGCCTCCGGCGACCTTCGAAGAAAGTGATGACATGCGTCGCGTCGTGATCACCGGGATGGGGATCGTTTCCTCCATCGGCAATAATTGCCCAGAGGTTCTGGACTCGCTCCGCAACGCGCGGTCGGGCATCAAGCGGGCGGATGCCTACGCCGAACTCGGCTTCCGCTGCCAGGTGCACGGCGCGCCCACGCTCGATCCCGAGACGGTGGTGGACCGTCGGGCCATGCGCTTCCACGGGCTCGGCACCGGCTGGGCTCACGTCGCCATGGAGCAGGCGATCGCCGACGCCCGGCTCGCGCCCGAGGACGTTTCCAACGATCGCACGGGCATCATCGTGGGCTCGGGAGGCCCGTCGACCCGCACCCTGATCGACGCGGCCGACACGACCCGGAGCAAGGGCCCCAAGCGGGTCGGCCCCTTCGCGGTTCCCAAGGCGATGTCGTCGACCGGGTCCGCCACCCTTGCCACCTGGTTCAAGGTTCGAGGCGTGAACTATTCCATCTCGTCCGCCTGCGCGACGTCGAACCATTGCATCGGCAACGCCTGGGAGATGATCCGCTACGGGCGGCAGGACGTCATGTTCGCGGGCGGCTGCGAGGAACTGGACTGGACGCTGTCGGTGCTGTTCGACGCCATGGGGGCGATGTCGTCGGGCTACAACGACCGCCCGGCGGTCGCATCGCGCGCTTACGACAGGAACCGCGACGGTTTCGTGATCGCCGGCGGCGCCGGCATCGTGGTGCTGGAGGAGCGGGAGCGGGCGCTCGCGCGCGGGGCCACCATCCACGGCGAGATCATCGGCTACGGCCTGACGAGCGACGGTTACGACATGGTGGCCCCCTCGGGCGAGGGGGCGATCCGCTGCATGCGGATGGCGCTGGAGGACGTCAAGGCTCCCATCGACTACATCAACCCGCACGCCACCTCGACACCCAAGGGCGACGAGAAGGAGATGGAGGCCATCCGCACCGTGTTCGGCGCGGGCGAGCGCTGCCCGCCGATCGCCGGCACCAAGTCGCTGACGGGCCACTCGCTCGGGGCGACCGGCGCGCAGGAGCTCATCTACTGCCTGCTGATGATGAAGCACGGCTTCATCTGCGAGAGCGCGCATATCGACGAACTCGATCCCGCCTTCGCGGACATGGACGTGGTGCGTCGCCGCCGCGATCACGTGCGGCTCGGCACCGTCCTCTCCAACGCCTTCGGGTTCGGGGGCACCAACGCCACGCTCGTCGTGCAGCACCCCGACCTGTGAAGGAGCCCGACGTGAGCGAAGTGAACGGACGGTCTCCCGCGAGCCTCATGGCCGGCAAGCGCGGCTTGGTGATGGGCGTCGCCAACGACCACTCGATCGCCTGGGGCATCGCCAAGGCCGTCGCGGCTCAAGGGGCGCAGATCGCCTTCACCTACCAGGGCGAGGCGCTCGGGCGGCGCGTGAAACCGTTGGCCGCGAGCCTGGGCGCGGAACTCGTCATCCCGTGCGACGTCGAGGACCTGACGTCCGTCGACGACGCGGTGGGCCGGGTGGCCGACCAGTTCGGCGCCATCGACTTCCTCGTCCACGCGGTCGCCTACTCGGACAAGGCCGAGCTGAAGGGCCGCTACGCCGACACCACGCGCGAGAACTTCGTGCGCACCATGGTGATCTCGGCCTTCTCGTTTACCGAAATCGCCAAGCGCGTGTCGTCCCGCATGGCGGCGGGCGGGTCGATGCTGACGCTGACCTTCGGTGGATCGACGCGGGTCGCGCCGAACTACAACGTCATGGGCGTGGCCAAGGCGGCGCTGGAAGCCAGCGTCCGCTACCTCGCGGCCGATTACGGCCGGCAGGGCATTCGCGTCAACGCGATCTCGGCGGGGCCCGTCCGGACGCTCGCGGGAGCGGGGATCGCCGACGCCCGCTTCATGTACGGCTACCACAAGAACAACGCCCCGCTCCGGCGCAGCGTCACCATCGACGACGTGGGCGGCTCCGCCCTCTACCTCCTGTCGGACCTGTCGAACGGGGTCACGGGGGAAGTGCATTTCGTGGACGCGGGGTTCAACATCGTGTCGATCCCGCATCCCGATGACGTGCGGACCGCCGACTCGCTGCGCGCGGACGTCTCGTCCCAGTAGGGCTCAGGCGCGCGACGAGGCCGCGAGGAACAGGATCCGCTTCAGTTCCGCCCGGCCTCTCGCGACGCTGTCGAGAATGATTCCGCACAGTCCCACCAGCCAGGCCAGCATCATGAGCCCGGTACAGAGGATCGCGGTGGGCATGCGCGGCACGAGGCCGGTCGAGATGTACGTACCGAGCAGCGGCACGGCCAGGCCCATTGAGACGACCGCCAAGCCGAAGGCGGGCAGGCCGAAGAACAGCGCCGGACGGGTTTCCTTCAGCAGGAACAGGAAGGTTTTCAGGATGCGCCAGCCGTCCCGCACGGTCCGGAGCTTCGAGGCCGAGCCGGCCGTCCGCTTGCCGTAGGGCAGCACGATCTCGCCCGTCGGCACCTTCAGCTGCGTGGCGTGGACCGACAGTTCGGTTTCGATCTCGAACCCTGACGACAGCGCGGGAAAGCTCTTCACGAAGCGACGCGAGAAGGCGCGGTACCCCGAGAACACGTCGCCGAAGTCCGTGCCGAACAGCGTGCGGTACAGCCCGTTGAACAGACGGTTGCCCGCCGCGTGCCCCCATCGATGGGCCTCGCGATGCAGGTCCTCTCGCGCTCCGACCGCCATGTCGAGGCGATCGTGCACGATCATGTCGACGAGACGTCGCGCCGAAGGCGCGTGATACGTGCCGTCGCCGTCCACCATCAGGTAGACGTCCGCTTCCACGTCGGCGAACATGCGGCGCACCACGTTTCCCTTGCCGGGACGGGGTTCGCGGACGACCTCCGCGCCCGCCGCGAAAGCCCGCGCGGCGGTATCGTCGGTGGACCGGTTGTCGAACACCACGATGCGCGCGTCCGGCAGGGCGACCCGAAACTCGTGCACGACGTCGGCGATCGAGGCGGCCTCGTTGCGGCAGGGAATGATCACGGCGACGGAGGGCTGGTCGAGCGCGGTCCTGAGCCGTCGCTCGATGTCGGCCAGTCCCGGGATCGCGCGCGGTTGCGCCGAGGTCGTCAGTCTCTCCTCGCCACGATCGACGGCGGTGGACAGGGTCATCGCAAGGTTGCCGAGGTCCATCTGAACGTCCGCGGGAGGAGCGGCCGAGCGCTCTAACCTGATCGCAAGGATTGCTTGCAAAGGTTGAGGGGCCGTTGACCGGAGTGGTTAACGGCTTGCGGGAGAGAGCATTCGATGAGCGTCGCCGCAGCCGTCGACACCAAGTCCGGGTCGCGTTCTCCCCATCGAACCCAAGCACCCGCGCTGAGCCGACCGGCGGTCGTCGTGCTCCTGGCTTTCGCCGCATCCCTCGTTCTCTCGTGGCCGCACCTGGTCGCGGTTTGGACGACCGGGCGCTTCTACGATACCGACGACGCCATGCGCCTCGTCCAAGTCAGAGCCTGGCTCGACGGGCAGGGTTGGTTCGACCTCGTGGCGCATCGCTTGGCCCCACCCGCGGGCGTCCTCATGCACTGGTCGCGCGTGGTGGACGTGCCTCTGGGTGGGTTGATCCGCCTTTTCGAGATGGTCACCGACGTGGATCGGGCCGAAATCCTGGCCCGGATCGTGTTCCCGCTGCTGCTCCAGCTGGCTTTGATCGCCGCCGCCGCCCACCTCGGCCGCGTGCTGGCGGGCCCCCGCGCGATGCTGCCCGCCGCGATCCTCGCGGTGGCGAGCGCCTCCATGGTGGGACAGTTTCCCGCCGGCCGGATCGATCACCACGCCCCGCAGATCACGCTGCTCGTGGTCATGACCGCGGCGGTATTGGAGTCCCTCGACGCGGAGAGGGCCTGGAAGGCCGCGGCGGGCGCCCTGGCGCTGGCGGTTTCGCTTGCGATCAGCCTCGAGAACCTGCCCTTCGCGGCCGTTGTCCTGGCTGTCCTGCCGTTCCATTGGGTTGTGCGGCCCGAGCCCGGTCGGGCCACGCTGCTGTGGTTCGCCGGCGGCCTGGCGGTCTTCGTGCCGCTCGCCTTTGCGGCCACGATCCCTCCGTCCCGCTATCTGATGGTCGCGCCCGACGCCTTCTCGATCGCACACCTGACCGCCGCGGTGTCGGGAGCTGCCGAACTGGCGTCCCTGGCTTGGCTCACGCCGCGGTTGAAGACGGCGCCACGCCGGATGGGTGCGCTGGTCGTCGTAGGCGCCGCGATCGCGGCGTTGGTGGCGATCCTGTTCCCGGCCTGCTTGCACGGACCCTATGCCGCGATGGATCCGCTGCTCCAGCGGTTGTGGCTGTCCCACGTGAGCGAGGCGGAGCCGCTTCTCACCGCCGCGAAGGGTAGTCCCGACACGATCACCGTGCTGTTCTGCCCCCTGCTGGTCGGCGCGACCGCGCTGGTGGCCGCGGTGATCGTGGAAACCGGGATCGCCCGGGCGCGCTGGGCCGTCCTGCTGGGTTTGACGCTCGTCGGCATCGCCGGAACGCTCTGGGAAGTCAGGGTCTCGTCTTCCGCGCAGCCCCTTGCCTTGATGGGCGGGGTGTGGGTCGTCACGCGCGCCGCGACCTGGACGGACCGTTACCGGCCGTTCTGGCGCACGGCCTCCGTCATCGCGCTGATCTTTCCCTTCTCGGCCCTGGGTTGGGCGGTGGTCACACCCATTCCCGACGCCACCGCGGCCTCGCGCGCCGACGCGCAGTGCTCGGCGCCGACCTCGTTCTCCGCGCTGGCGGCCCTGCCGCAGGGCTTGGTGTTCGCCCCGATCGACGACGGCTCCTTCATCCTGGTGCACACGCCCCATTCGGTCGTCGCGGCCCCCTACCACCGCAACCAGGGGGGCAACAAGATCGCGCTGGAGGGTTTCCTCGCTCCACCGGACGAGGCCGAGGCGATCGTCCGATCGACCGGGGCGCGCTACGTGGCCCTGTGCCTGGGCAAAGCCGAGATGCCGCTGCTGACGCGCGAGGCGCCGCACGGCTTGGCCGCCTCCCTCTCGGCGGGCACGGTGCCGTCCTGGTTGCAGGCCGTGCCTCTGTCCGGCACGCCCTACCGCGTCTTCCAGGTCAGGTAGGCCGATCTCCCAGCTCGAAGAGGCGGACGGATCCGCCTCTTCGACCGTTTTCAGAAGCGCCTGTCGAGCGCCTGCTACTCGCCAGCCTGCTTCTGCTCTTCGTGGTCCCGTCCTTCCAGGTCCTCGCCCGTCTGCTGGTCCACGACGCGCATGGAGAGCCGGACCTTGCCGCGGTCGTCGAAGCCGAGCAGCTTGACCTTGACCTTGTCGCCCTGCTTGACGACGTCCGCCGTCTTGGCGACGCGCCCCTTGGCGAGCTGCGAGATGTGCACCAGCCCGTCCTTCGATCCGAAGAAGTTCACGAAGGCGCCGAAATCCACCACCTTGACGACGGTACCCTCGTAGATCTGGCCGATTTCCGCCTCGCTGGTGATCGACTTGATCCAGTTGATGGCGGCCTTGATCGAGTTGCCGTCGCTGGACGCCACCTTCACCGTGCCGTCGTCCTCGATGTTGATCTTGGCGCCGGTCTTCTCGACGATCTCGCGGATCACCTTGCCGCCCGTGCCGATCACCTCGCGGATCTTGTCGGTCGGGATCTTCAGCGTCTCGATGCGGGGCGCGAACTCGCCGAGCTCCGCGCGGGCGCCGGTGAGCGCCTTGGACATCTCGCCCAGGATGTGGATGCGCCCGTCCTTGGCCTGGGCCAGGGCGGTCCGCATGATCTCCTCGTTGATGCCCGTGATCTTGATGTCCATCTGCAGCGAGGTGATGCCCTCCTCGGTGCCCGCCACCTTG
>CAXTFJ010000061.1:0-27054 GCA_964243405.1 uncultured Lichenihabitans sp.
CGCGCCAAGAACCACATGAAGATCATCTCGCTCGCGCCGGAGGTGCTGTGATGGCCGCCAAGATCAGGAAGGGCGACAAGGTCGTGGTGCTGACGGGTCGCGACAAGGGCAAGAGCGGCGAAGTCCTCTCGGTCGCCCCGAAGGAGAGCCGCGCCCTCGTCCGCGGCATCAACATGGTCAAGCGCCATCAGGCGCAGAGCCAGACGCAGCAGGGCGGTATCATTTCCAAGGAAGCGCCCATCCACCTGTCCAACATCGCGGTCGCCGACCCGAAGTCCGGCAAGGCCGTGCGGGTGGGGTTCAAGGTGCTCGACGATGGCCGCAAGGTCCGCGTTGCCAAGGGTTCGGGAGAGTTGATCGATGGCTGAGGCGCAGACCGCTTCCGGCGGCAAGAAGGGCGAGAAGGCCCAGTCGCGGCGGGCGCCCGCGACCGAGGTCGACATGTCGGCCTCGCCGGCGGCACCGGCGGGCTACGTGCCTCGCCTGAAGGCGATGTACCTGGACGAGATCCGCCAGAAACTCGTCGAGGAGTTCGGCTACAAGAACACGCTGTCCGTGCCCAAGCTCGAGAAGATCGTGCTCAACATGGGCGTGGGCGATGCCGTGAACGATACCAAGAAGGTGACGACCGCCGCGGCCGACCTCGCGCTGATCGCGGGGCAGAAGCCCGTCATCACGCACGCCCGCAAGGCGATCTCGACCTTCAAGGTGCGCGAGAACATGCCGCTGGGCGCCAAGGTGACCCTGCGCCAGACCCGCATGTACGAGTTCCTGGACCGGCTCATCACCGTGGCGCTGCCGCGGGTTCGGGATTTCCGCGGGCTGAATGCGAAGTCCTTTGATGGACGGGGGAATTTTGCGCTCGGCATCAAGGAGCACATCATCTTCCCGGAGATCAACTACGACAAGGTGGAGTCGATGCTCGGCATGGACATCATCGTGTGCACCACGGCCAAGACCGACGACGAGGCGCGGGCGCTGCTCCGGGCCTTCAATTTCCCGTTCCGGCAGTGAGCCTCCGAGCAGCCTCACGGGGCTGCTCGGCACTGAACTGACAGGCGAGGTCAACGCCCCGCCGAATGGCTCAAACGCGGACACCAGGAGTGATCTGATGGCGAAGAAGAGTTCCGTCGAGAACAACAAGAAGCGCGTCGACACCGTCAAGCGGTTCTCGGCGAAGCGTGCGCGACTCAAGGCCATCGCGGCCGACCGTGACGCTCCCGTGGAGGAGCAGTTCGAGGCGCGGCTGAAATTGGCCGAGATGCCGCGCAACTCGGCGCGCATCCGCATCCGCAACCGCTGCGAAGTGACGGGTCGCGCGCGGGCCGTCTATCGCAAGCTGAAGATGTCGCGTATCGCGCTCCGCGAACTCGGGTCCAAGGGGCTGATCCCCGGCCTGGTCAAGTCGAGCTGGTGAGGAGGCGCCCATGTCCGTGAACGATCCCCTGGGCGACATGCTCACCCGTATTCGGAACGCGCAGCTTCGCCGCAAAGGCAAGGTGTCGACGCCCGGCTCCAAGATCCGCGCCAACGTGCTCGACGTGCTGGAGCAGGAAGGCTTCATCCGGGGCTACTCGACCACGGAATACGGCAACGGCCGGACCGAGTTCGAGATCGAGCTGAAGTATTTCGACGGGCAACCGGTGATCCGCGAGATCGAGCGGGTGTCCAAACCCGGTCGACGCGTCTACGTGTCGGTCGACACCGTGCCGCGGGTCGCGAACGGCCTGGGCGTCACCATCATGTCGACGCCCAAGGGCGTCATGGCCGACCACGCCGCCCGCGAGCAGAACGTGGGTGGCGAAGTTCTCTGCAAGGTGTTCTGACCATGTCCCGCGTTGGAAAGAAGCCGGTTCCCCTGCCGGCCGGCGTCACGGCTCATATCGAGGGCCAGAGCGTCGCCGTGAAGGGCGCCAAGGGCGAGCTTCAGTTCACCGTCCCCGACGAGGTGTCGGTGGCCATGGGCGACGGCGGCATCGCGGTCGATCCCCGCTCGGAAACGAAACGCGCCCAGGCCATGTGGGGCACGTCGCGCGCGCGCATCGCCAACCTCGTGATTGGCGTGACCGCGGGCTTCCAGAAGAAGCTCGAGATCACGGGCGTCGGCTACAAAGCGGCCGTGTCGGGCAAGAGGCTGCAGCTGTCGCTCGGCTACAGCCACGACATCGACTTTCCGATCCCCGAGGGCATCGCGATCGTCGCACCGCGTCCGACGGAGCTCGTCATCTCGGGCATCGATAAACGCAGCGTCGGCCAGGTCGCCGCCGAAATCCGTAGCATGCGTCCGCCGGAGCCCTACAAGGGCAAGGGCGTGAAGTACGCAGGTGAATTCATCTTCCGCAAGGAAGGCAAGAAGAAGTAAGGGGCAGGTCCATGACAAAGCAGGACCAGTTGGATCGGCGCAGGAACCGGGTGCGCCGATCGCTCAAGGCGCGCGCTTACGGCCGCCCGCGGCTGTCGGTGTTCCGGTCGTCAAAGCAGATCTACGCGCAGATCATCGACGACGCGAAAGGCGAAACGCTGGTGTCGGCCTCCTCCCTGGAGAAGGACAATCGCGAGTCGCTCAAGACGGGTGCCGACGTCGCGGCCGCCAAGGCGATCGGCGAACTGCTCGCCAAGCGCGCCTCCGAGAAGGGCATCACGGAAGTGGTGTTCGACCGTGGGAGCTACCTCTACCACGGTCGCGTCAAGGCTTTGGCCGAGGGCGCGCGCGAGGGCGGGCTGCAGTTTTAACGAATGTCCTTCTCCCGCTTACGGGGGAAAGGTTTCAACGATCGAAGCGAGCGGCCTTCGGGTCCGCGCAAGTGACGAGAAGAACAAATGGCACGTGAACGGGAACGCGACCGCGAGGAGCGGGACAGCGAATTCGTGGACCGGTTGGTCCACATCAACCGTGTCGCCAAGGTGGTGAAGGGTGGCCGACGCTTCGGTTTCGCGGCCCTCGTCGTCGTGGGCGACCAGAAGGGCCGCGTCGGCTTCGGCCACGGCAAGGCGCGCGAAGTGCCCGAGGCGATCCGCAAGGCGACCGAGGCCGCCAAGCGCGGGCTGATCCGCGTGCCGCTGCGCGACGGTCGCACGTTGCACCACGACGTGCTCGGCCGCCACGGCGCCGGCAAGGTGATCCTGCGTTCGGCACCGGCGGGCACAGGCATCATCGCGGGCGGCCCGATGCGCGCCGTCTTCGAGACGCTCGGCATGCACGACGTGGTGGCCAAGAGCCAGGGGTCGTCCAACCCCTACAACATGGTCCGCGCCACCTTCGACGCCCTGAAGCAGGAGGACTCGCCCCGCCAGGTCGCGGCGCGTCGCAACCTGAAGGTCTCGGTCCTGCAGTCGCGCCGCCTGGGCGTCGACGCCGACGCCGTCGACGCGTGAGGGGAGAGCGATCCATGGCATCCCCTGACGGAAAGACCCTCGTGGTTGAGCAGACCGGCAGCCCCATCGGGCGCCCGGCCGACCAGCGGCAGACCCTGATCGGGCTTCGGCTGAACAAGATCGGTCGCCGCTCCACCCTTGTAGACACGCCGGCCATCCGGGGCATGATCGCCAAAGTGGCGCACATGGTCCGGGTCGTAGACGGCCAATAGAGGAGCGTCGGACGATGAAACTGAACGAGATCTCCGACAATCCCGGGTCGAGCAAGGCGCGCATGCGTGTCGGCCGCGGCATCGGGTCGGGCAAAGGCAAGACGGGCGGACGCGGCGTCAAGGGCCAGAAGGCCCGGACCGGCGTGCGGATCAAGGGCTTCGAGGGCGGTCAGATGCCGCTGCATCGCCGCCTGCCCAAGCGCGGCTTCAACAAGCCGTCGCCGATCGAGTACAATGAGATCAACGTGGGACGCATCCAGGCCGCGGTCGACGGCGGCAAGCTTGCCCAGGGGCCGATCACGATCGAGACGCTGGTGGAGGCCGGGTTGTGCGCCAAGCCGCGCGACGGCGTGAAACTGCTGGGCATGGGCGAGATCACGGCCGCGCTCACTTTCGAGGTTGCGGCGGCCTCGAAGTCCGCCGTCGAAGCCATAGAGAAGGCCGGCGGCAAGGTGACGGTGCTGGTGTCAAAGCCGTCCAACGGCGAGCAGCCCGCCGCGGAATAGCGGACGGACCGGGTTCCGGTCGGTCCCGTTAGGAGATAGTGGAGAGCGGGGCGTTGAGGGATGAACCCTCACGTCCCGTTTTCTGTGTGGCCTTCGCCTTCGTGTCACCCCAAGGTGCTGCGACGAAGGATGCGGGCGGACTTCTGGTCCGTACGAGACGTCACGGCAGGCGGCGCGCGCCGGACCTGCGGGGAGCACGGTGATGGCATCGGCGGCTGAACAGCTTGCGGCGAACATAAACTTCTCGGCCTTCGGCAAGGCGGAGGAATTCAAGAAGCGGATCTGGTTCACCCTGGGCGCGCTGATCGTCTACCGGCTCGGCACCTACATCCCGCTTCCCGGAATCGATCCCAACGCCTTCGCGGCCAATTTCGCGGGCAAGAATCAGGGCGTTCTGGAACTCTTCAACATGTTCTCGGGCGGGGCCGTGCAGCGCATGGCGATCTTCGCGCTCAACATCATGCCCTACATCTCGGCTTCCATCATCATCCAGCTCCTGACCTCGGTGATCCCGATGTTGGAGACCCTGAAGAAGGAAGGCGAGGCGGGCCGCAAGGTCATCAACCAGTACACCCGCTACCTGACCGTCGTCCTGGCAGCCTTCCAGGCCTACGGTCTCGCGGTGGGCCTGGAAGGGCAGCAGGGCGTGGTGGCGGAGCCGGGCCTGTTCTTCCGCGTGTCAACCGTCATCACCATGATGGGCGGCACCATGTTCCTGATGTGGCTCGGCGAGCAGATCACCTCGCGCGGCATCGGCAACGGATCGTCGCTGATCATCTTCGCGGGCATCGTGGCGGCGTTTCCCGCCGCCATCGTGCAGACGCTCGACCTCGGCCGCCAGGGTGCGCTCTCGACCGGCCTGATCCTGATGGTGCTCGTGATGGCGATCGGGGTGATCGCGCTCATCGTCTTCATGGAACGGGCGCAGCGGCGGCTGCTCATCACCTACCCGAAGCGGCAGGTGGGCAATCGCATGTTCGACAAGCAGACCTCGTTTCTGCCGCTCAAGCTCAACACGTCGGGCGTCATCCCGCCGATCTTCGCCTCTTCGCTGCTGCTGCTGCCCACGACGGTGGCCAACTTCACGCAATCCCAGGGCGGTGGTACGGGCGTGCTCGCGACGTTGGTGAGCTTCCTGGGGCGCGGCCGTCCGGTCTACGAAATCTGCTACGTGGCGCTGATCGTCTTCTTCGCCTTCTTCTACACGGCCGTGGTGTTCAACCCGCAGGAAACGGCCGACAACCTCAAGAAGCACGGCGGCTACCTGCCCGGCTACACGCCCGGGGAGCGGACCGCCCGGTTCATCGACACGGTGCTGACCCGCATCACCGTGATCGGCGCGGGCTATCTCGCGCTGATCTGCATCCTGCCCGAGATCCTGATCTCGCGGACCGGCCTGCCCTTCTACTTCGGGGGCACGTCGCTTCTCATCATCGTCAGCGTCACGATGGACACGGTTGCGCAAATCCACGGACACCTGCAAGCTCACCAGTACGAGGGCCTCATCAAGAAGTCCCGACTGCGTGGAGGAAAGCGGCGATGAGACTTGTCTTCTTGGGCCCGCCCGGTGCGGGCAAGGGGACGCAGGCAGACCGGTTACGCACGCGGTACGGCATTCCGCAATTGTCGACCGGTGACATGCTGCGCGCGGCCGTGAAGGCGGGAACGCCGATCGGATTGCGCGCGAAGGCGGTGATGGACGCGGGTCTGCTCGTATCCGATGAGATCGTCGTGGGCATTGTGGCGGAACGGATCGAAGAGTCCGATGCCAAGCGCGGCTTCGTGCTGGATGGCTTCCCCCGCACGGTCGCGCAGGCCGAGGCGCTCGACGCCATGCTGGTCCGCAAGGGGATCGACCTCGACGCCGTGCTGGAGCTCGAGGTCGACGAAGGTATTCTCGTGGACCGCATCCGCAAGCGGGTGGAGGACACCAGGGCCGCGGGCGGCAGCGTTCGCGCCGACGACAGCCCGGAAGCGTTCAAGACCAGGATCGAGGCCTACAAGGTCCAGACCGCTCCGGTGTCGGGCTATTACGACACCCGCGGCGCCCTGTGCCGCGTTAACGGCATGCTGCCGATGGATGACGTCACGCGGGCGATCGAGGAGTGTCTCAATCGAGGCCGGGCCGGATTGGCGGCGGCGTCCTGAGGACGCTCTGAACTCGCCGATCCGGAGACGGACTTGGTACCGTGTTCGGGAAAGACACCGATCCGCGAACGCGAGACCTTAAAGCAGTGCGAGACTTCGCAACGAGGGCTGTAAGCCTCCCTGCGATGATCGATTAATCTGTTGACCGTCGGGGGTGGACGCTCTATGAGCCAAACCCTTCAGATTGAAGACTTGCGCGGCGGTCGGGCCCTGTTTGCTACGGGTTCCGAGTCGATCATGGTCAGGCCGCGATCAATCTTCGTATAGAGAGCCCGGCGGCCTGGGCCGTCGATGGAGAGAACTCACGTGGCCCGTATCGCTGGCGTCAACATTCCGACTGGGAAGCGCGTCGTCATCGCGCTCCAGTATATCCACGGCATTGGCCCCAAGAAGGCCGAGGAGATCTGCGAGAAGGTGAGTATCCCGGCCGAGCGTCGCGTGGCCCAGCTCACCGACGCGGAAGTTCTGCAGATCCGTGAAACGATCGATCGCGACTACATGGTGGAAGGCGACCTTCGCCGCGAGAATTCGATCAACATCAAGCGGCTGATGGATCTCGGCTGCTATCGCGGCCTGCGGCACCGCCGCAGCCTGCCCGTGCGCGGACAGCGGACCCACACCAACGCCCGGACCCGCAAGGGCAAGGCGAAGCCGATCGCCGGCAAGAAGAAATAGCATCACTCCCCAGCGCCTGGCATTACGGGCGCGCTTGAAGGACGAAGACACTTGGCAAAGGAAGTCGCAGGACGCGTTCGCCGCCGCGAACGCAAGAACATCGCGTCGGGCGTGGCGCACGTGAACTCCACGTTCAACAACACCATGATCACCATCACGGACGCGCAGGGCAACACGATCTCCTGGTCGTCGGCCGGGACCATGGGGTTCAAGGGCTCGCGCAAGTCGACGCCCTACGCGGCCCAGATGGCGGCCGAGGACGCGGCGCGGAAAGCGTCCGAGCACGGCATGCGGATGCTGGAGGTCGAGGTGTCCGGCCCCGGTTCGGGCCGCGAGTCCGCGCTCCGTGCCCTTCAGGCGTCGGGCTTCACGGTCACGTCCATCCGCGACGTGACCCCTATCCCGCATAACGGGTGCCGCCCCCGCAAGCGTCGACGCGTGTGATTTGGGGGCGCCTCGGCTCGGGGCGTCCCACCCGCAACGACGAGAACCGGCCCAGGGCCCGGCGCTTCCCGCGTCGGGCGTCGCTCTTTGAAGGTTGAACTCCCGTGATCCAGAAGAACTGGCAGGACCTGATCAAGCCCAACAAGCTCGAAGTGACCCTCGGCGACGATCCCAAGCGGATCGCGACCGTCGTGGCCGAGCCGCTGGAGCGCGGCTTCGGCCTGACCATGGGCAATTCGCTGCGCCGCATTCTGCTGTCGTCGCTTCAGGGCGCGGCCGTGACCGCGATCCACGTCGACGGCGTGCTGCACGAATTTTCGTCCATCCCCGGCGTGCGGGAGGACGTGACGGACATCGTGCTCAACGTCAAGGACATCGCGCTCAAGATGGGCGGCGACGGCCCCAAGCGCGTCGTCCTCAAGAAGCAGGGGCCCGGCCGTGTCACGGCGGGCGATATTCAGGCCACCGGCGATATCGTGGTCCTCAATCCCGACCTGGTGATCTGCACGCTCGACGAGGGCGCGGAAATCCGCATGGAATTCACCGTCGACACGGGCAAGGGTTACGTCGCCGCCGACCGCAACCGGTCCGAGGATGCCCCCATCGGCCTCATCCCCGTCGACAGCCTGTACTCGCCCGTCCGCAAGGTCAGCTACCGGGTGGAGAACACCCGCGCGGGCCAGATCCTCGATTACGACAAGCTCACGATGACGATCGAGACCAACGGGGCGCTGACGCCCGAGGACGCGATCGCCTACGCGGCGCGCATCCTGCAGGATCAGCTCAACGTCTTCGTGAACTTTGAGGAACCGAAGCGCGAGGAGGTGTCCACCTCCATCCCCGAACTCGCCTTCAACCCGGCCCTGCTCAAGAAGGTGGACGAGCTGGAGCTGTCGGTCCGTTCGGCCAATTGCCTGAAGAACGACAACATCGTCTACATCGGCGACCTGATCCAGAAGTCCGAAGCCGAGATGCTGCGTACCCCGAACTTCGGGCGCAAGTCGCTGAACGAGATCAAGGAAGTGCTGGCCCAGATGGGCCTTCACCTCGGGATGGAGATCAGCGGCTGGCCGCCGGAGAACATCGACGAGTTGGCCAAGCGGTTCGAAGAGCACTACTGAGGGTTCTGTTCTCCCGCGCTGCGGGAGGCGGCGGCCTCGCGTCGAGCCGAGGAAGACCTTCTTCCGTGAAACGGGAGATAATAACGAGCGGCCGGCCCTTGGCACGGCGGCCGCATAACATCAGGAGATCGCCATGTATCACGGACGCGGCCTGCGCCGGTTCAATCGCACGGCCGAACATCGCAAGGCGATGTTCGCCAACATGTCGTGCAACCTCATCCATCACGAGCAGATCGTCACCACCCTGCCCAAGGCCAAGGACCTGCGGCCCGTGGTCGAGAAGCTCGTCACGCTCGGCAAGCGCGGCGACCTGCACGCCCGCCGCCAGGCGATCGCCCAGATCAAGGACATCGAGCTTGTGCGCAAGCTCTTCGACGTGATCGGCCCGCGCTACAAGGAGCGCCACGGCGGATACACCCGCGTGCTGAAGGCCGGGTTCCGCTACGGCGACAACGCCGCCATGGCGGTGATCGAGTTCGTCGACCGCGATCCCGACGCCAAGGGCAAGCCTCGGGGCGAGGGTGCCAAGGCCGCCTGATTTCGGCCGGATGCAACGGTAAAAAGGGGGAGGGCCCGGTCGCGGGCCCTCCTTTTTCTTTTGAACCGGCCCGCCGCCCGGACCGGGGCGGCGATCACGACAGCGGAGACTGACCATGCGGACGCGCCTTCCGGCCCTGGCCATCCTGCTCGCGCTCGGGGGTGTGCACGGCGCCTCGGCCGACGAGGCCCGCCACGTGCCGCTCGACCGCACCGATCTGGTGCAGTCCTTCTCGCCGGTGGTGAAGCGCGCCACCCCCGCCGTGGTCAATGTCTATGCGTCGCGCACCGACAAGCAGCCGCGCAATCCGCTGTTCGACGATCCCATCTTCCAGCAGTTCTTCGGCCGCGGGCCTGGCGATCGCGGGCCGTCCTCGCGTTCGCTGGGATCGGGCGTGATCGTCGATGCCTCGGGCCTCGTGGTCACCAACTACCACGTGATCGACCAGATGACCGACGTGAAGATCGCGCTCGCCGACAAGCGCGAACTCGAAGCCGACATCGTGCTGCGCGACAAGCGGACCGACTTGGCGGTGTTGAAGCTCAAGGGCGAGGGGCCGTTCCCGGTCATGGAGTTCGCCGATTCCGACGCGCTCGAGGTGGGCGATCTCGTGCTCGCCATCGGCGACCCCTTCGGCGTGGGGCAGACGGTCACCCAGGGCATCGTGTCGGGCCTGGCCCGCACGCAGGTGGGCGGCAGCGACTACCAGTTCTTCATCCAGACGGACGCGGCCATCAATCCCGGTAATTCCGGCGGTGCCCTGGTGGATATGCAGGCGCGGTTGGCCGGCATCAACTCGTCCATCTACTCGCAGTCGGGCGGCAACGTCGGCATCGGTTTCGCAATTCCCGCCAACCTCGTCCGCACGGTCGTGCAGGCCGCGAAGGAGGGCCGCCACGACGTGCGCCGCCCGTGGCTCGGCGCGAGCCTGCAGGCGGTGTCGGGCGACATCGCGTCCTCGATCGGGCTGGACCGCGCCAGCGGCGCGCTGGTGTCCAGCGTGCTCGACCAGGGACCGGCCCACGATGCGGGGCTGAAGAACGGCGACGTCGTCACGGCGGTCGACGGCCAGGCGATCGACGACCCCGACGGCTTCGGCTACCGCTTCGCCACCAAGCCGATGGGCTCCACCACGCGGCTCAGCGTGGCGCGCGACGGGAAGTCCACCGACCTCACCGTGAAGCTGATCGCGGCTCCCGAGGTGCCGCGCCGCGAGCCCGTCACCATCGCCAACCACTCGCCCTTCTCGGGCGCCACGGTCGTCAATCTCTCGCCCGCGGTGGCGGAAGAATTCTCGCTCGCCACCGTGGGCCAGGGCGTGGCGGTGACGGAGGTGGTTCCCGAGTCCAACGCGGCGGAAGCGGGCCTGGAGAAGGGTGACGTCATCCTCAACCTCGACGGCGACCGGATCACCTCCACCAAGCAGTTCGAGCGCGCCACCGGTACCAATCACAGCTCCTATCGTCTCACCCTGGCGCGGGGTGGACAGGTGGTGCAGACTGAGATCGGGGGCTGAGGGCCACGGCCCCGCGAGAGGAGCGGGGCCGGTGACCGACCTGTTCGAGGCCGCGGGCCTGCCCGACCTGGCGCCGCGGCCGCTGGCCGACAGGCTCCGGCCGAAAACCCTGTCCGAGGTGGCGGGGCAGGATCACCTGCTCGGGCCCGACGGCGCGCTCACCCGGCTGGTGGGGGCCGGCTCTCTCGGTTCGCTGGTCTTCTGGGGGCCGCCCGGAACGGGCAAGACCACCGTGGGCCGCCTGCTGGCCCGCGACACCAAACTCGCCTTCGTCCAGGTTTCCGCGATCTTCTCGGGCGTGGCCGACCTCAAGAAGCTGTTCGACGAGGCGCGCGGCCGCCGCCGGGCGGGGCAGGGGACGCTGCTCTTCGTGGACGAGATCCATCGGTTCAACCGCGCCCAGCAGGATAGCTTCCTGCCCGTCATGGAGGACGGGACGGTCACGCTGATCGGCGCCACGACCGAGAATTCCTCGTTCGAGCTGAATGCTGCACTGCTGTCGCGCGCGCGGCTGCTCGTGTTCAAGGCGCTCGACGCGGAAGCGCTGGCCCGTCTGCTCGACCGGGCCGAGGCGGTCGAGGGCCGGGCGCTGCCGGTGGACGCGGACGCCCGCGCGGCGCTGGTCCGGCTGGCCGACGGCGACGGCCGCGCGCTGCTGACGCTCGCCGAGGAGGTGTGGCGCGCCGCACGGCCGGACGAGGTCTTCGACCCCGCCACCCTGCTCGACGTCGTCCAGCGCCGGGCACCGCTCTACGACAAGGGTCAGGACGGCCACTACAACCTCATCTCCGCCCTGCACAAGGCGGTGCGCGGCTCCGATCCGGACGCTTCGCTCTACTATCTCGCGCGCATGCTGGATGCGGGAGAGGACCGGCTGTTCATCGCGCGGCGCGTGGTCCGCATGGCGGTCGAGGACATCGGCCTCGCCGACCCCCAGGCGCTGGTGGTCTGCAACGCCGCCAAGGACGCCTTCGATTTCCTGGGCAGCCCCGAGGGCGAACTGGCGCTCGCCCAGGCTGTGCTTTACGTCGCGACCGCCCCGAAGTCGAATGCCGCCTACAAGGCCTTCAAGGCCGCGACCGCGCTCGCCAAACAGGGCGGCTCCGCCATGCCGCCCAAGGTGATCCTGAACGGATCCACCAAGGTGATGCGGCGCGAAGGCTACGGGACGGGCTACAGCTACGATCACGACGAGCCCGACGCCTTCTCGGGCCAGAACTACTGGCCGGACGCGGTCGGCCGCCACGTGCTCTACGAACCGGTCGACCGCGGGTTCGAGCGGGAGGTCAAGCGGCGGATGGAGTGGTGGGCCAGGACCAGGGCCGAGAGGGAAAAGCGGTCGGACTAGAGGTTCAGCATCTCCAGACTGCCCAGCGCCACCTCAGTGGCAAGGTTCAGGACGGGTAGGCGGTCACGAGCCGTGCGGTGGACAGATCACCTCGCGTTTCCCAAATTGTACGAACTCTTGGCGTTGGTCCTTTTGGCGATAGGAGCGGACCTTCATAGATATGATGGGTGCCGTATCTGGTTGTTTCTTTTCCGACCGAAGGAACTTGCGAGGCGTGAGAAACCAATGCCGTCGTGAACACCTCCGGCTCGCTTGGCGAGAACCCCCAACCGATAAAGAAAACCGCTTTCGGGGCACCTACCGGATGGTCGAGATTCAAGAGGTAGGCAACGACTTTCAAACGATCCACCGCGAACTTAGACGGTCCCGAGGCGCTCACGTGTAGCCTCCGGGATCGCCGTAATCTCTCTCGCATCTAATATCAGCAGAGCATGAAAGGGATTGGTGAATTCGACCGTGTAGGCTTCGCCCCCGTCGTGGACCGAAACAATCGTGCCCCGGGACTCCCTGGGCACGATCTTCGCGTCCTGAAGCTCTTTATCGCTTTTCAGAAAGACATCATCCAGCTCCGATAGGGGCGCACCGGACGGAGTCGTTATTGCCTTATGACTTGAACTGACCGCCATCCCTCTGTTTCTTTCCCGCAACGCGGCGGTGATGATGCCATCCAGGGCAGTGTGTAAGTCGGCCGCTGCCACGCTGGCGAGATCCGTTTCTTTGCCGTAGGACAGGTTACCCTCGATCGGTGTGTTTTTCAGGTCGCGTTCAGCGACCTCCCGAAGATTGGCGATGAACTGCTGCAAGTCCGGTCTACCAAGCTGAGGACGCAGCAACGCTATCGCGACGTGGCGCAGCGCCATCGTGAGCGTGCCGAACCGGAAGAGGTCGGCTTGCAACGCCTTGTTCTGTGCTTTGATATCATCGAGTTCCGACATTTTACGCTCGTTCGTGCGAAGATAGATGCGTGCTTCCCAAAAAGATAATAGCCAGAGCCGTGCACTGGTGGTGTCCAATTTCTTAGGAGCCACGTCTAGGGCAGCCGCAGCCCGCTCACGATTTCCCGCACATTATGATGAGCTACGATGAGTCCTGCCGCTTTCTCGACCTATCGCTTCTCCGTCGCTCCGATGATGGATTGGACGGACAGGCACTGCCGCGTCTTCCATCGGCTGCTGTCGCGTCGGGCCCGGCTCTACACCGAGATGGTCACCACGGGCGCGATCCTCCACGGGCCGCGCGAACGGCTGCTGGGCTTCGATCCGGCCGAGCATCCGGTCGCGGTGCAGTTGGGCGGCTCCGATCCGGACCAGCTGGCGCAAGCCGCGCGCCTCTGCACCGACTACGGCTACGATGAGGTCAACCTGAACGTCGGCTGCCCGTCCGACCGCGTCCAGAACGGCCGGTTCGGCGCCTGCCTGATGCGGGAGCCCGCGCTTGTCGGCGATTGCGTCGCGGCCATGAAGGCCGTGACCGCGCTCCCCGTCACGGTCAAGTGCCGCATCGGGGTTGACGACCAAGAGCCGCGGGACGCGCTGCCCGCCATGGCCGCGGCCGTCAGGCAGGCGGGTGCGGACGCCCTGATCGTTCACGCCCGCAAGGCGTGGCTGCAGGGGCTGTCGCCCAAGCAGAACCGCGACGTTCCGCCGCTCGACTATGCCCTCGTCCACGCGCTCAAGGCCGATCACCCGACCTGGCCCGTCGCGCTCAACGGCGGCGTGGCGACGCTCGACCAAGCGCGCGAGGCCCTGACCCACGTGGACGGCGTCATGGTGGGGCGGGCGGCCTACCACACGCCCGACCTGCTGCTGCGCGTCGACCCCGAGCTGTTCGGCGAACCTGCCCCTGTCGCGGACGGCTTCGAGGCGGTCGAGCGCTTCATGCCGTACATGGCGGCTCGGCTCGGGGACGGCGTGCGACTGCACGACATGACCCGCCACCTGCTCGGAATGTTCGGCGGCCTTCCCGGCGCACGCGGCTGGCGCCGCCACCTCGCGACCGAAGCGCCGAAGCCCGGCGCCGGGTTGGAGGTCGTGCGCGCCGCCTTGCGGATGGTCCGGGTTCCGGACGGGCGGCTCGGGCAGGCTGCCTGAGCGTAGGATCGTCAGGGGCAGGCGGGGAGCGCGCGCCCGAGGCGCATTCCGTCGCACGCCCGCGATAATCGTCGTGCTCCTGCAACGCAGCATCGGCTTCGGCGTTTGCCCCTCGCAGGAGTGCGCCATCCATGGAAGTCGTCCTTTACGCGCTGAAATATCGCGTATCGTTCTACGTGCTGTCGATCCTGATCCTGCTGGGCGGGCTTGGGGCGAGCATCGTCATGCCAAAGGACGTGCTGCCCAACGTCGACATCCCCGTGGTCGTCATCGTGTGGACCTACAACGGTCTCGACGCCACCGACATGACGCAGCGCATCACGACCTACAGCGAGTTCTCGCTGTCCAACAACGTGAACAATATCCGCCGGATGGAAAGCACGACGCTGTCGGGCACGACGATCGAGCGCGTGTTCTTCGACGGCAGCGTGTCCATCGACCTCGCCATCACGCAAGTCGTGTCCGCGATGAACTCGATCCGCTCGGTGATGCCGCCCGGCGTGCAGCCGCCCATCGTGATGCGCTTCTCGGCTTCCTCGGTGCCGGTCATCCAGCTCGCGCTATCGTCCGACAGCCTGAGCCAGTCCAAGCTCTACGACTACGGCCAGTACCGCATCCGCCAGACGCTCACCACCGTGCCGGGCTCCACGCTGCCCTCGCCCTACGGCGGCGCCCCCCGGCAGGTGATGGTCGACCTCGACCTGCACGCCCTGCAAGCCTACGGCCTGACGCCCGCCGACGTCACCACCGCGATCACGTCGCAGAACATCATCGTGCCGTCGGGCTTGGCGAAGATCGGCGAGAACCAGTACCCGATCAAGCTGAACGCCTCGCCGCAAGTCATTGACGACATGAACCAGATCCCCATCAAGGTGGTGAACGGTTCGCCCGTGCTGATCCGCGACGTGGCCTTCGTGCGCGACGGCGCCCCCCCGCAGCTCAACATCGTCCGCGCGGACGGCAAGCGGGCCGTGCTCGAGACCGTGCTCAAGAACGGACAGGCCTCGACGCTCTCGGTCGTCGACACCGTGAAATCCTACCTGCCGCAGATCAGGGCCGCAGCGCCCAAGGGGATGCAGATCACGCCGCTCGCCGACCAGTCGGTGTTCGTGTCGGGCGCGATCGGCGACGTGGTCCGCGAGGCGGTGATCGCGGCGGCGCTCACGGGTGCGATGATCCTGCTGTTCCTGGGCTCCTGGCGCTCGACGCTGGTGGTGCTGGTCTCCATCCCGCTCGCGATCCTGACGTCATTGTCGGTGCTGGCCGTGCTCGGGCAGACGATCAACATCATGACGCTGGGTGGGCTGGCGCTCGCGGTCGGCATCCTCGTCGACGACGCGACAGTCGCGGTCGAGAACACCTACCGTCTCATGGAGGAGGGCAAGAGCTTCCGCGACTCCGTGGTCGAGGGGGCGGCTGGGATCGCCAAGCCCGCGCTCATCTCGACGCTGTCGATCTGCTCCGCCTTCGTGTCCGTGCTGTTCCTGACGGATGCCCCCAAATACATCTTCACGCCGCAGGCCTTGGCGGTCGTGTTCGCGATGCTTGCCTCCTACGTGCTGTCGCGGACGCTGGTGCCCATTCTGATCGACGTGCTGGTGAAGCGCGAGTATGCCCGGCGCTACGCGAAGGGCGGGCGAGAGGAGGAGGAGGCGGCGGAACCTTCCGCACCGGCGGAGAAGCCCGGTGCCGCGCGTCGCCTCGTGCGGAAGGTGGGCCACGGTCTCGCCCTCCCGTTCGTGTGGGTTGGGCGCTCGCTCGCTCCAACGGGACGCTGGGTCGGCTACAAGCTGGGCCGCTTCCACGCCGCCTTCGAACGCGGCTTCGAGCGGTTCCACCGCGGTTACCTCGGCCTGCTGCACGTGAGCCTCGCCCACCGCTTCGTGACGCTCGCCGTCGTGGGAGTCGTGCTGGTGATGGGGGGCGTGCTGTTCGAATTCGTCGGGCAGGACTATTTCCCGCAGGTCGACGCGGGCGCCATGACGCTGCACGTGCGGACCCGGCCGGGCATGCGGATCGAGACGGCGGAGCAGACCTTCGCGGCCGTCGAGAAGACCGTCAGGGACGTGGTGGGCTCGAAGGACCTCGGGCTCATCCTCGACAACATCGGGCTGCCGGCCAGCAATTACAATTTCGCCTTCGGTGACAATTCCTTCGTGGCCTATAACGACGGCCAGATGATCATCAATCTCAAGGAAGGCCACGCGCCCACGGCGGGCTACATCAAGCGCCTGCGGGAGGAACTGCCGCGGCTCTATCCCGACACGACCTTCTACTTCCAGCCAGCGGACATCATCACCCAGATCCTCGACTTCGGCACCATTACGCCGATCGACATCCAGGTGAACGGCCGCAACGAGGAGAAGGACCTCGCGGTCGCCAAGGAGATCCAGGCCCGGTTGCGGGACGTGCGCGGTGCGGTCGACGTCCACATCCACCAGATCACCGACGCTCCCGAGTTCTTCGTGGACGTCGACCGACGGCTCGCGGCCGAGATCGGCCTGACCGAACAGCAGATCGCCAACGCGATGAACATCTCGCTGTCGGGCAGCTACCAGGTGCAGCCCAACTTCTGGGCCGACCCGAAGACCGGCATCCCCTACCAGCTCTGGGTGCAGACGCCCGAGTACCGCAACGACAACCTGACCGACCTGAAGAACACCCCGCTGTTCGTGTCGGCCGGAACGACGGCTTCGGGCGAGGTGACGGCCAACGGCCAGCCGCCGCAGCCCGGCGTGCTGTCGCTGCTGTCCAGCGTCGCGACCTTCCGCCGCCAGCCCGAGCAGACGGTCATCAACCATGTCAACACCCAGCCCACCTACGACATCTTCGCCTCCGCCCAGGATCGCGACCTCGGTGCCATCAAGGGCGACATCGCCAGGATCGTGACCGACGAGCAGAAAAAGCTGCCCGCTCCCGACACCATCACCGTGCGCGGGCAGATCGAGAGCATGAACTCGGCGTTCAGCAACCTGTCGCTCGGCCTGGCGATCGCCATGGTGGCGGTCTACCTGCTGATGGCGATCAACTTCCAGAGCTGGGGCGATCCGTTCGTGATCGTGCTGGCGCTGCCGATCGCGTTCTGCGGCATCCTCACCAGCCTGTTCGTGACCGGGACGACGCTGTCCATCCCCTCGCTGTTCGGCGCCATCATGAGCGTCGGGGTGGCCTCGGCCAACTCGATCCTGCTCGTGACCTTCGCGCGCGAGCACCGGGAGGCGACGGGGTGTAGCGCGGCCGAGGCCGCGATCGCCGCGGGCGAGACGCGGCTGCGGCCCGTGCTGATGACGGCGGGCGCGATGTTCGTGGGCTTGATCCCGATGGCGATCGGCATCGGCGAGGGGTCCGAACAGAATGCCGCGCTGGCCCGTGCCGTGCTCGGCGGCGTGGCGTTCGGGACCTGCGCGACCTTGATCCTGGTTCCCTTCCTGTACGCGACGCTGCGCGGCGGCAGGTTCGACATTGTGAAGGACTACCGATGAACAAGATCGTGGCGCCCGACCAGTTCTCGGCTGCGGACGACGACGGCAAGGATTGGACTTACGGCGCCCAGGTCGAGGCTCCGCTCCGGCCGGACGAGGGGGCGGCGGGTACCGTGCAGGAGGCCCGCCCGGCCGACCAGCCGCCGTCCGTCGGCCAGACCGGGTCCGATGCACCCGCGGCTCGCGCCCGGGAGGGTGATCCGAAGAAGGATGGGCGCGAGGAGCGCCCAGCCGAGACCGAGCGCGAGGAGGCACCCCCTCCGCCGCCGTCCATCTGGGTGTTCCTGATCGTCGGGCTGATCCTCGCGGGCCTTCTCGCGTGGGGGATCTTCGCGCACCTGCGGCAGAACGGCAGCGCCGCCGACACGCAGACCCAGACCGAGTCGGCGGTGCCGCAGGTCCGCACCACGGACGCCAAGAAGGAGGATGGGCCTACGATGCTGACGCTGCCCGGACAGACGGAGGCGTTCTACACGGCCAACATCTACCCGCGCGCGACGGGCTACGTGGCGGTCCGCCGCGTCGACATCGGCTCGCGCGTGAAGAAGGGCGACCTGCTCATCCACATCGCGGCCCCCGATGTCGACCAGCAGCTCCAGCAGGCCGTGGCCCAATTGGGACAGGTGGACGCCGCCGAAGCGCAGGCGCAGGCGCAGGTCAGTCAGGCCGAGGCCAACCTGAACCTCGCCAAGGTGACGCTGGCGCGCACCGCCTCGCTGACCCAGCAGGGTTACGAGACGGTCCAGAACAAGGACAACCAGACCGCCAACCAGTCCTCCCAGCAGGCATCGGTCGACACGGCCAAGGCCGGCGTGAACGTCGCTGCCGCCAACACGAAGGCGCAGCAGGCGACCGTCGACCGGCTCAAGGCGCTGGCGTCGTTCGAGGACGTCGTGGCCCCCTTCGACGGCGTGGTGACGGCCCGCAACGTCGACCTGGGCGATCTCGTCAACGCGGATTCCGGCTCCAGCACGCCGCTGTTCAGCATGTCGAAGGACGATGTGATCCGCGTGGCGGTCCAGGTGCCGCAGAACTCGGCCATCGGGGTGGGTGACGGGCTCGACGCCTCCGTCGAGGTGCCGCAGATGCCGGGTCAGTTCTTCACCGGCAAGGTGACGCGCAGCTCCGTGGCGCTGATCTCGTCGGCCCGGACGCTAACCACCGAGGTCGACATCCCGAACAGGGACGGCAAGCTCCGGGCGGGCCTCTACGTCTACGTCACCATAGCGATTCCTCGCACGCACGCGGACGTGATGGTTCCTGCCGAAGCGTTGATCTTCAACGACAAGGGCCTCCAGGTCGCGGTGGTCGATGGTGACAAGGTCGCGATGCACCAGGTCAAGGTTTATCGCGACTTCGGCACGACGGTCGAATTGAGCGAAGGGCTGCAGGGGGGCGAGCAGATCATCCTCAGCCCACCCGCCACGCTCGCGAACGGCGCCAAGGTCAAGGCCGTCAAGGCCGACGCGGACAAGAACAGCCAGACGCAGAATGGTCAGAGCGGTGCGCAGGGACAGGGCGGCGACAACGGTGAGAAGGGGCAGGCGGAGGAGCAGCACAAGGGATAGTATTCTCCGGCTGTCCAACTTCCGGCGGCCTTCGATCAGCGGGGCGGATCGCAGACCGGCTCGTTCGCGGCAACCATAACCCGGGACACGGTGCCGGGTCGGGTTGATTTGCCCGAGGGCGACCGCTACCCCTCGCCAGGCCCGGGCCGAAGCCCGTGCCGGGGTTGAACCGCGACAGGGCAGGAACGCCGAACCATGACGAAGGCGCTCGCACCGAGCCGAAGCTTCCGCCGGCTGTATTGGAATCCTTGGGCCGGTTTCGCTTTGTTCGCCTCCTTGCCCCTGCTCGCCGCGGCCGTTCCGTTCCGTATCGCGCAAGACACACCCGCACCCTCATCGACCCAGGCACCCGCCACGCCCACCCCGACGGCCCCGGTTCCGCCACCTTCCGCGGGCACCGTCACGAAGCAGCCGGAGACAAGCGGGACACCCGCGACCGTCATCGACGGGCAGCAGGTGGGAAGCCTGCTCGGCAAGCAGGTCCAGAGCACCGCGGGTGAAGACATGGGGCACATCGCCGACATCATCGTCGATAAATCCGGTTCGATGCGCGCCGCGGTGATCGACTTCGGCGGCTTCCTCGGGGTCGGCAGCCGGAAGATCGCGGTCGACTGGAGCGCCATCCATTTCCCGGCAAGCGGAAAGCTCGACCGCGTGGTGGTCGACATTCCGGCCAAGGACCTGCGGGTCGCCCCGACCTACAAGGAAGGCGAACAGGTCGTGGTGCTCGGCCGCCCGGCCGAACCGAAGACGCCCGCGCCGGATCCGGCCCACCCCGCCGAGGCACCGGCGAAGTAGCGGGCCCGGTTCATGGGAGTGCCGCTTCGCAAGCCCAGCGTCGAGACGTTCGAGGCGGTTCGGGACCTCCGCGGACCGGACCGGGTGTCCTCGACGCCGGTTCCCTTCATTCCGCCTTCGCCCACCCCGTCTCTGTTGAGCCGCCGTGGCCTCGACTTCTTCGTGTTCTTCGTGGCCGACGTGCAGACGGGCTTCGGCCCGTTCGTCGCCGTCTACCTCACCACGCAGAAGTGGACGCAGACGGACATCGGCCTGGTTCTGACGATTTCGGGCCTCGCCAGTCTGCTGGGTCAGGTCCCCGCCGGCGCCCTGGTCGACCGCGTGCGGTCCGTGCGGGCCGCCGCCGCCGTGGCTCTGCTGTTCATCGGGGCCAGCGCCTTCGCGCTCGCCGCCATGCCGCTCTTCCCCATCGTCGTGCTGTCGCGGCTCTTCCATGCCCTGGCGAGCTGCGTGCTGGGGCTGTGCATCACGACGTTGAGCCTGAAGCTGGCGGGCCGACGACAGGCGAGCGCGCGCCTCGGGCGCAATGCCTCCTTCGCTTCGGTCGGCACCGGTCTGGCCGCGGCCGGCATGGCGCTGTGCGCTCACTCCTGGTCCAACCGGGCCGTGTTCTTCATCGCCGCGGGCCTGGTCCTGCCGGCACTGGCCGCCCTGTTCTGCATCCGGGCCCGCGACCTGCGCCCGCTTTCGCCCGAGATCGCGGTCTCGGACGCGCGTGCGCCGGGCAATTTCATAGCCAGCCTACGCGCTCTCGCGCGCGACCGGACCCTGCGCGTCTTCGTAGGCTGCGTGGTGCTGTTCCACCTGGCCAATGCCGCCATGCTGCCGCTCGCGGCCAGCATGCTGACACTCCGGTCCAGCGAGGCCGCCACCGCGCTCGTCGCCGCCGCCATCGTGGTTCCGCAGGCGATCGTGGCCGTTCTGTCCCCCTTCGTCGGACGCTGGGTGCAGAGATGGGGGCGTCGCCCGCTGCTGATCGTGGGCTTCGGCGCGCTCGCCCTGCGCGGAATCCTTTTCGCGCTGGTGATCGATCCGCGCCTGCTGGTGGTCGTCCAGGCGCTGGACGGCGTTTCTGCCGCGTCCCTGGGCGTCCTGGTGCCGCTCACGATCGCCGACCTGACGCGGCGCGGTGGCGCGTTCAACCTGGCGCAGGGCGCGGTGGGCTGCGCGGCGGGGGTCGGCGCCGCGATCAGCACGACGGCCGTGGGGGCGATCTCGGATCGCTTCGGAAGCCACACGGCCTTTGGCGCCATGGCGCTCGCGGCGGCGCTCGCCTTCGCGGCCGTGGGATTGTTCATGCCCGAAACGTCCGAGACGCCTTCGGGTCAGCAACGGGCGCTCGGCCGCGGGTAAATTCGCGGCGCCCGAGGCCGGACGCTTGGAAGGATCGTAACGACATTCCAATCTCTTATCGTTATCAGGAAGCTGCGGCGCGGTTCCTCGCGCGCCCGTCCCGGACCCGTTGAGGACGCCGCCTCCGATGGAACGATACGCGCACCGTCCAATCGCCTTCTTCGGCCGCTACGTCCTCAAGCGGCGGGTGGCGCACGGCGTGATCCTGGTGTCCGTCCTGGCGGCGGTCGGCTTCTCGGTCAGCACGCAATACGCCATCAAATTCCTGGTCGACACGCTCGGCCGCGGACAGGACGCCCCCGGCGGTCCCTGGAAAGCCTTCACGGTGCTGATCTGCTTCGTGGCCGCCGACAACCTGCTGTGGCGCGTGGCGAGCTGGATCGGCAGCTTCGCCTTTGTGGCCGTCACGGGCGACCTGCGCTCCGACCTGTTCCGCCACCTCACCGGCCACGCGCCGGGCTATTTCGCGGACCGGCTGCCGGGCGTGCTGTCGAGCCGGATCACCGCCACCTCGAATGCCGTGTTCACCATCGAGAACATGTTCGTCTGGAACGTGCTGCCTCCCTGCGCCGCGACCTTCGGGGCGATCGCCTACCTCATCACCGTGAGCTTAGAGATGGCGGGCGCGCTGGTGCTCGTCGCCCTCGTGGTCATGGCGGTGATGTTCAAGATCGCGGCGGCCGGACGGCCCCTGCACAACGACTTCGCCACCAAGGCCGCCGCGGTGGACGGCGAGATGGTGGACGTCATCGGCAACATGGCGCTGGTGAAGGCCTTCGGCGGCATCGCGCGCGAGCACCGCCGCTTCGACCGCACGGTCGACCGTGAGATGCAGGCTCGCCGCAAGTCCCTGCAGTATCTCGAAAAGCTCCGCCTGCTGCACGCCATGGTGGTTGTCGTGATGACGCTGGGCCTGCTCGCCTGGGCGCTGAAGCTCTGGCAGGCGCACCAGGCGACCGCGGGTGACGTGATCCTGGTCACCACGCTTGGCCTGGCGGTGCTGAGCGCGACGCGCGACCTCGCGGTGGCGCTGGTGGACGTGACGCAGCACATGGCGCGCCTGTCGGAAGCGCTCTCGACGCTGCTCACCCCGCACGAGATGCAGGAATATCCCGAGGCTCAGACGCTCGTACCCGGTGGTGCCCGCGTGACGTTCGAGGATGTCACCTTCGGCTACCCGCAGGGCAGGACGGTGTTTCGCAACGTCTCGCTGGAGATCGAGCCGGGGCAGCGCGTGGGCCTAGTCGGTCCCTCGGGCGGCGGCAAGTCCACGCTGATCGCCCTGCTGCAGCGCTTCTACGACGTCCAGGGCGGCCGCATCCTGATCGACGGGCAGGACATCGCCCGCATCACCGAGGACAGCCTCCGCCAAGCGATGGCGATCGTGCCGCAGGACACGGCGCTGCTCAACCGCACGCTCGCCGAGAACATCCGCTACGGCCGCCCCGAGGCGTCCGACGCGGAGGTGTGGGAAGCGGCCATCAACGCCCGGTGCCGCCCCTTCATCGAGACGCTGCCCGAAGGGTTGGAAACGGTGGTGGGCAACCGCGGCCTGAAACTGTCGGGTGGGCAGCGGCAGCGCATCGCCATCGCGCGCGCGTTCCTGAAGAACTCCCCCATCCTGCTGCTCGACGAGGCGACCAGCGCGCTCGACAGCGAGTCGGAGGAGGCGATCCGCCTGGCGCTGGAGCGGCTGATGGAGAAGCGCACGGTCATCACCGTCGCGCACCGGCTCTCCACCCTGCGCGGCTTCGACCGCATCCTCGTGCTGCAGGGCGGCGAACTGGTGCAGGACGGCCATCCCGACGAGCTGATGCGTCGCGAAGGGCCCTACAGCACGCTGATCCAGATGGAGATGAGCCGCCTGTCGCAGAAGGCCGCGTAGAACCCTTCACGCGGGTTTTCTCGCGTCCGCGCGCAGGTCGGCGAACGTGTGCCAGGTCACCGCCGCGAGGTTGACGGCGCCGCCCAGCAGGGTCGCCAAAGCCGGCACTTCGCCGAACGCGATCCAGACCCAGATGGGTGACAGGACGATGTCGAGGGTGGCGATCAGCGCGGCCTGCGCGGCCGAGATCCGCTTCGCGCCCGCGAGGAACAGGTACAGCGCGATCGTGAAATTGGTCAGCCCGAAGCCCGCCAGCACGCACCAGTTCCGGGCATCGAGGTGAGCCGGTGAGCTCAGCGGGGCGAACAGGACGAAGGTTGCCACCGCGCTCAGGATGGTGGCGGCCCGCGTCGGTACCTCCGGCCGGGCGCGCGGGATCACGATGATGCACGCGAAAGAGAGCGTCATGCCCAGGGCGAGCAGGTCGCCCACCAGGTGTCCGCCGCCCAGCGACCCCGCCATGATGACGAGCGTGCCCCCGAGCGACGCGAGCCCGGCCATCACCGTGCGGCCCGGAGGACGCTCGCCCAGCCATGTCCATGCCAGGCCCGCGGCCAGGAAGGGGGCGGTGGCGTAGATGAGCGCCACATCTCCCACGCTCGTGAGGTAGAAGGCGCCGACCGTGCAGGCTTGGCAGATCACCTGGGCGGCCATCATGGCCAGGCCGTCCACCCCGATGCCGTCGAACAGCCGCCACGACCGTCCGCGGTAGGTCGCCGCGTGCGAGGCCGCCAGGAACGCGCCGCCGAAGAACGAGCGCCACGCGACAGCGGTCAGCACGTCGGTGGAGAGCGAGCGGGTGAAGACGCCGCTGAAACTCCAGGCCACGGTCGCGAGCGACACCAGCCCAAGTCCGGCGAGGCTCGTGCGCGCCGTTCCGTCCATCGCGCGCATGACCCGTCCGATTGCCGCCCCGACCGTCGTCACCCTCGGGCCGGACCGGGGCCGCGCGCAACTCAGAAAAGGCCTCGGCGGTGGGGAGGAAAACTATCCTTTTCACGATCCAGGCGGGGGATCCGCCTTCACACCTCGTAGCTCGCCACGGTCGCTGCGGCGCCGCGGGCGAGGAGCAGCGCCAGCGCACGCTCCACCTCGGCGCGGAACCGGGCATTGCGGGGCAGATCCTTGCCGAAGATCGGCTGGAGATCGAGAAAGGCGTCCACCAGCGGTGCCGCCTGCAGGCCACCGGCGGCGCAACGGCGCAGCACGTCCGCCATCGGATCCTGCAGGTCGATGACGCGCCCGTGCTCGTCCACCCCGGTCGCGTAGCGCATCCAGGCCGCGACGCCGAGCGACAGGCGGCCGAACGGCGCGCCGCGCGCGAGCCGCTCGCGGATGGGGGCGAGCAGGCGCTGCGGCAGCTTCTGCGACCCGTCGGTGGCGATCTGCGCCGTCCGGTGGTGGAGTGCCGGATTGCGGAACCGCTCGATCAGCGACGTCTTGTAAGCTTTCAGATCGAAGCCCGTGGGGACGGGCAGATCCGGCCCGATCTCCTCGTCCATCATGGCGCGGACCAGGGCCGCGAAGCCGGGGGCCGCCATGGCGTCCGCCACCGTCGCGTAACCCGCGAGAACCCCGAGATAGGCCAGGGTCGAATGGCTGCCGTTGAGCAGGCGCAGCTTCATGAGTTCGAAGGGCGCGACGTCCGCCACCAGGCTGGCGCCGGCCCGCTCCCAGTCGGGGCGTCCGTTCCCGAAGGCGTCCTCGATGACCCACTGCGAGAAAGGCTCGGTGACGACCGGCCAAGCGTCGCGCAAGCCCAGGGTCGCGGACACGGCCGCGCGATCGGCTTCCGTCGTGGCGGGCACGATGCGGTCCACCATCGTCGATGGGCAGCGGACCTCGCCCGCGATGAACCGCCCGAGATCGGGGTCGCGCAGGTCCGCGAAGCGGGTCACGAGCCCGCGCAAGGTGGCGCCGTTGCCCGGCAGGTTGTCGCAGGACAGGAGCGTGAACGGCAGGGTCCCCTCGGTGCGCCGAAGACGCAACGCCTCGACGACGAAGCCCAGCGCCGAGCGTGGTGCCTCCGGTCGGCCGAGGTCGTGCCGCACGTCGGGATGCGCCTCGTCCAGCTCGCCCGTGGCGGGGTCGCGGCAGTAGCCCTTCTCGGTCACGGTGAGGGAAACGATGCGGACGTCCGGTCGCGTGAGCGCGGCGAGCAGGGCGCCGGGCTCCTCGGGAGCGACCAGGACCGAGCGGAGGCCGCCCACGACCTGCAGTCGTTCGCCCGCTCCGTCGCGCACCGCCACGGTGTAGAGCCCGTCCTGCCGTACGAGCGCGTCGCGCGTGTCGGGGCTGCGTAGCGAGGCGCCGAGCGTGCCCCATCGGTTGTCGCCGGCCGCCAGCGACGCTTCGGTGTAGACGGCTTGGTGGGCCCGGTGGAATGCACCGACCCCGAGGTGGACGATGCCGGTTTGCACGGCGCTTCGGTCGTAGGACGGTCGGGCGACCTCTGGCGGGAGGTGGCCCAGGGTGGCGTCGCTGAGGCGCGGTCGCGCCGTCATGGGACATGAGCCGCGGAATATCTCGCCGCGCGCGTCGCGCGTGCATCTTCGAGGTCAGGATCTGCGTCGTCCACCATGAGTTCCGCTCTCGGATCGCTTTCTCGCCGGCCTCTTCCCGCCCTATAGCAGTCTCGAACGGCGACGCGCGATTGAGGGATCTCGCATGCGGCAGGGCTGGAGATGGTACGGGCCGCAGGCCTTCGTGTCGCTCGACGACGTGCGTCAGGCGGGCGCGACCGACGTGGTGTCGGCGCTGCACGAGGTGCCGATCGGCGAAGCCTGGACGCGCGAGGCCGTGCAGGCGCGCAAGGACCTGATCGAGGCGACGCCGCCCGGACGCGCGCCGCTGCGCTGGTCGGTGGTGGAAAGCATTCCCGTTCCCGACGCCGTGAAGCGCCTGGGCGGAGCCGCGGTGACGGAGATCGAGGCCTGGATCGCCAGCCTGGAAACGGTGGCGGCCTGCGGCATCCGCACGGTCTGCTACAACTTCATGCCCGTGGTGGACTGGACCCGCACCGACCTCGACCACCCGCTGCCCAGCGGCGCCACCGCGATGCGGTTCGACCAGGACCGGTTCGCGGCCTTCGACCTGCACATCCTGGCGCGGCCCGGCGCTGACCTCGACTATTCGCCCGAGGATCGCGCCCGCGCCCGCGCCGTCTTCGAGGCCCTGTCGGCGGACGACGCGGCGGTGCTCGCCCGCACGGTCGCCAGCGCGCTGCCCGGCTCGACCACGGAGTCCATGACGGTGGAGGGATTTCGCGAGCGGCTGCGGGCCTACCGGGAGGTGGACGCGGGGCGCCTGCGCGACAATCTGGTCGCCTTTCTCGAAGCCGTGGCCCCGGCAGCCGAGGCGCGCGGCGTCTCGTTGGCGCTGCACCCCGACGACCCGCCCCGCCCGCTGTTCGGCCTGCCGCGCGTGGTGTCCACGGCGGCCGACTACGCGGCGCTGTTCGACGCCGTGCCGTCGCGGGCCAACGGGATGTGCTTCTGCACCGGCAGCCTGGGCGTGCGGGCCGAAAACGACCTGCCCGCCATCGTGCGCCGCTTCGCGTCCCGCATCCCCTTCGCCCACCTGCGCGCCACCCGGCGCGAAGGCGACGGCCGCAGCTTCGTCGAGTCCGATCACCTGGCGGGCGACGTCGACATGGTGGCGGTGCTGCGCCAGCTCGTTACCGCCGACCGCGACCGGGTACCGGCGGACGCCATCGTGTTCCGTCCCGACCACGGCCACCGCATGCTGGACGACCTGCGCAAGCCGGTAAGCCCGGGATACCCCGCGATCGGCCGCCTGAAAGGCTTGGCGGAACTGCGCGGCATCCTGCACGCCCTCGGCTCGCCCCCGGACTGACGACCTGCGGGCAGCCTGCGGGATCGGCGACGCGAGGTGCCGATCCCGCGCTGCCGACCTTCGCCAAGGCTCCGAACGCGGGTCAACGCGATCGGTGCCGAGCGATGCCCTTCGCCCCGCTTGCGCGGCTATGCCATTCA
>CAXTFJ010000062.1:0-26839 GCA_964243405.1 uncultured Lichenihabitans sp.
TGCCGATCTATGACAAGCCGATGATCTACTACCCGCTGTCGGCGCTGATGCTGGCGGGCATCCGCGAGGTGCTGATCATCTCGACGCCCGACGACCTGCCGCATTTCCGGCGCATGCTGGGCGACGGCGGCCAGTGGGGCATGGCGCTCTCCTACGCCGAGCAGCCCTCGCCCGACGGCCTCGCCCAGGCCTTCCTGATCGGCGCCGACTTCGTCGGCAACGAGCCCGTCACGCTGATCCTGGGCGACAACGTGTTCTACGGCCACGGCCTGCCCGACCTGATGCGGCCGGCGCTGGCGCGCACGCGGGGCGCGACCGTGTTCGCCTACCACGTCAACGACCCCGAGCGGTACGGCGTGGTCGACTTCGACGCGACCGGACGCGCGCTGTCCATCGAGGAGAAGCCGGCGGTCCCCAGATCGAGCTGGGCCGTGACGGGCCTCTACTTCTACGACGCTGAGGTGGTGGACCTCGCCCGCTCGCTCAAGCCCTCGCCCCGGGGCGAGCTGGAGATCACCGACCTCAACCGCATCTACCTCGCGCGCGGCACCCTGCAGGTGGAGCGGATGGGCCGCGGCTTCGCCTGGCTCGACACGGGCACGCCCGACTCGCTGCTGGAGGCGGCCGAGTTCGTGCGCGTGTACGAGCGGCGGCAGGGGTTCCGCATCGCCTGCCCCGAGGAGATCGCTTTCACGCTGGGCTGGATCACCGCCGACCAGCTCGCGGCGCTGGCGGCCCGCCTCGCCAAGTCCACCTACGGCCAGTACCTGCTCGGCGTGCTCGCCGAACACGGCCATTCGGTGCCGACACCCACCTGAGGCGTCATCACCCCAGGCGCGCGTCGAGCGAATCGAGCGACAGGGCCGCGTGGAAGTGGGGGTCGTCGCGGATCTTCGCCCACCAGCGCGCCCGGAAGACTGCCTGCTCGCCCCGGTAGACGACGTCCGGGTTGAGCGACACGCCGCGCGACGCCGACTCGTGATGGAGGAGCACGGCGGCGGGCTGGAGCACGGCCGTCCAGCCCCGTGCGCCGAGCCGAAGGCAGAGGTCCACGTCGTTCAGGTCGACGGGCAGGTTCGCCTCGTCGAAGCCGCCCACGGCCTCGAACTTGCGCGTTTCCACCGCCAGGCACGCGGCGGTCACCGACGAGACCGCGTGCGGCACGGTCAGCCGTCCGAAGAAGCCCGGGTCGTCGCGCCCCACGCCGCGCTCGAAATGGCCCGCCAGGCCGTCGATGCCCAGCACGACGCCCGCGTGCTGCACCCGCCCGCCGGGATACAGGAGCTTGGCCCCGACCGCGCCCACGTCGGGCCGCCCCGTCCAGTCCAGCATGCGGTCGAGCCACGCCGGATCGACCACCTCGGTGTCGTTGTTGAGAAACACGAGCACCGGCGCCCGGGCGCGAGCCGCCCCCGCATTGCACAGGCGCGAGAAGTTGAACGGGCCGTCGTCGGTGACGACCCTGAACCGGGGGTCCGCGACCAGCGAGCTCAGGAAGCTCCTGGTTTCCTCGCGCGTGCTGCCGTTGTCGACGATGACGACCTCGGTCCGGTCGAAGCCGTCCGTCGTCTTCAGGCTCGCGACGCAGCGGCCCAGCAGGTCCAGCCGGTCCTTGGTGGGGATGATGATCGTGGCGCGGAAACCTTCGCGGGGCATGGCCTGCCGTACCTCGGGGCACATCGGGGGCGTCCGGGCGCCCTCCGGCCCCCGGACGGTGCGCAGGACGCGGCGGATGTGGTGCGGGCGACCCAAGTCTGCTCGCGGCCTTTCGGACAGGGTTGCGGGCAGGTCGGCCACCTCTCCCGCGGAAAAGCCGTGCAGGGTGGCGCGAAGCGTGCCGACCCGGATCGCCAGGACGGTTCCGGGATCGAGACCGACGCGGTCCTCGTCCGACCGCCACCGCGGTCCGCAAAACCGTCCCGCTGCATCCACGCGGTCTGAATCCGCGAAGAACCAGCTTGCGTCCCGCACCTCCGCTCCGGCGCGTGCGAAAACCGCGGCCGCGTAGTCCGGCAGACTCCCGTCCAGGGCGAACGGGACCAGGACGTCGCTGTCCGAAAGCCCCGCCGCGAGCTCGTCCAGGCCGGCTCCGGCGGGAACGGCGATGAGGTGCCTGGGTGCCGTCGCGGGCAGCTGTGCCGGCTCGGGAGCCTGCACGACCACGAGCGACCAGTGCGGGAAGGGCTGTCGGGCCAGCACGGCGACGAGGTCCGAAAGCACCCCGTCCTCGCCTGCCCGCGCCCGCGTCACGAAGCGGACCCGGCCGTCGTCCGCTTTAGGCGCACCGTCGAAGCCGGGATAGTCGAAGGGCCGTGTCCGGGCCCGGCGCCACGCGTCGTAGCGCGCGACCGGGGTCGGCGACAGCACCCGCCGGACCTGCACGTCGCTCGCGTCCCCGAGGCCGACCAGCGGCGCGAACATCCAGATGAACCAGGCCGTCGGCGACCGGCGGAGCAGGCCGCAGCCCAACGCGAACCCCGAAGGGATGTCGATGCGGTCGATCGCGAACGCGCGGCCGTCGCCGCAGTCGGTCGGGGACACGCGAAGTTCGGTGGTGCCCTCGGGGATGCGCCCCAGCCAGATCGCGCGCCCGAACAGGGCGGCGTTGAGGACGCGGTCGACCGTCCGCTCCGGGCCGACGCACCGCAGCAAGGGGCGGACCAGCGGGTCCAGGAGGCTCGTGCGGTAGGTGATCCTGATCCAGCGGCCCGCGAAGGCCCTGACCTCCACGTTCAGCCGGAGCCAGGGCCCGTCCTGGCCGGTTCCGTCCGGCTCCGCGACGGGGCTGAGCCCGACGGAGCCGATCCCCCGGCCCCGCCTCACCGGACGCGCGGGCCGGTCAATTCCGGTGGTCGTCGATGGCCGCGGCCGTCAGGGCACAGATGCCCCAGATGATCAGCAGCCCGACCGGGATGATCAGCGACAGGCTGAGCCGTTCGGGGTAGCGGGGATCCTCGGGCAGCGCGGGCGGCACGAAAACGCTGATGTAGATGTTCTGCTGCTCGGCCTTCTTGCGGGCGCGCTCGAGGCCGTCCTGGGACAGGGTATAGAGTTTTTCGGCGAAGATCCGATGGAGCTCGAGCTCCTCGAACTTGGCCAGCGACGCCGCAACGGTCTGCTGCTCGTCGGAATGGCCCGTCAGCTCGCCCTTGAGCTGAGCGATCTGCACATTCAGGCCCGCGAGGTTCGTCTTGAGCGACTTGAGCTGGGGCGCGTCGGGCGACATCGTGCTATTGGCGACGAACAGGTCGTTCTCGACCTGGAGTTGTTGCGCCAGGACCTGGGACAGGAGGGTCGCGGTCGAGGTCGCGGCCGAGATCGGGTCGATGTAGCCCTGCTTGTCGCGGAAGTCGCGCATGTCGGACAGCGACGCCTGCACCTTGGCTTCGGAATCGCGCACCTCGTCCTCGGCCCGGCGCATCGAGTCCTCCCGGGCCCGCGCCGAGATGCGGTTCACCAGGGCTTCGCTGACCTGGGTGATGGAGGAGGCCAGAACCACGGCGTCCTCCGGCCTGAAGGCCCGGACCGACACGGTCACGATGCCCGAGGGCCCGTCCACGTAGGCACCGACCATGCCCTGCCAGTAGTGCAGCAGCGCTTCGGCGCTGGCGTGCTTTTCCAGGCGCGCCCAGACGTCCGCCTCCGGGCGGGTGAAGATGGCCCTGATGTCGAGCGTCTTCGACAGGTCCTCGATGATGGCGTGGCTGCGGATGTAGGTCGCCACCACGTAGCCGTCCTGTCCCGCGAGGCTGACGGACCCTGAGGTGAGCGAGGACAGCGACAGGCTGCTCGCCCCCGTGCCGGATTCGGGCTGCGCGGAGCGCACCGCGAAGCGCGCCTCCGCGACGTACTGGTCGGATGCGATGAAGGCGAGGTAGACCCAGGAGATCAGCGACGGAACGACCACCAGCAGGATCAGGCTGGCCCGGTACATCGACATCTTCGGCAGCCACCCGGGCCTGCCGAGCGTGCTGGCATCCGCGCCGCCCAGGCGGATGGCGCCCAGGCTCGCGGCCTGCACGGCTCCCCGGAGCAGCGCGGTCGTCACCCGCGCGAGCGGGCGGGTGGGCGTGACGTCGAGCACGTCGTCCGGCGCGCTCACCCGTTCCTGGATGCTGAGGTCCGTGTCGTGCTTCATCGGTTCGGCCTCGTCGGGACGGCGCGCCACGGCGAGATCCATCGGAATGGGCGTTGCAGAACGCTCAAGGCGCGCCGTCTCCGTTGTGGACCTGCCGCTGCACTCGCCTCAGCCTAGGCCATGTGGTTGCGGATCGTGAGTGCAAGCACGCAACACAATCCCCAGAGCGCGAGGGCTCCGCCGACGATCAGGCCGATCTGCAGCCCGCGCTTCGGATACTCGGCCTGCTCGGGCACGACCGGCTTCACGAAGGCGTTCAGGTACATCATCTTGTGCTCGGAGGCGAGCCGGGCGCCTTCCAGGGCCGCCACGGCGCCCCCGTACAGGCGCTGGGCGACGGTGTGTTCCAGGTCGAGCTCGGAGAACCGGCTCATCGAGCCCGCGAGCGTCATCTGCCCGTCGCTGGATGTCGGACCGGTGAGCTTGGACTGGAGGTCCTGCAGCTGCGCTTCCGTGGTGTCGATCCGCGACTTCAGGGCGCGGGACTGCGGCGCCGAGGCCGACACGAACTTGAGCTGGGTGTCGTACTGGCCCTGGAGCTGCAGCAGGCTCGTGCGCACCTCGGTCATCAGCTTGTTGAGCATGTCGGCGGCCTTGCCGGCGTCGAGGATGCCCTCGTCGTTGCGCGCCTGTTCCAGCGCGACCTGGGTTTGGGTCAGCCGATCCATGCTGCGATCGAGTTCCTGGCTCGCGGTCGACACGGCGTCGTGCAGCATCCTGTCGTTCAGCTCGTTGATGAGCTGTTCGCAGATGGTCACCGCGGCCTGCGCGATCCTGGCCGCATCCTCGGGCTTGAAGGCGCGCACCCTGAGCTCGACCGCCCCCGAGGGCATCTTGATCGAGGCGCTCATCATCCTGTTCCAGTAGGACACGAAGCGCTCGATCGGTTTGTGCGGATTGAGGCGCGACAGCCTGTCGATCGCCGGATCGGAATAGGCCGTGCGCATGTCGACGGCCTGCTGCAGCCGCTCCACCGCGGCGCGGGTGCCGAGGTAGTTGGTGACGATCTGGGTGTCCTGGATGATGGCGATCGCCGGGATGCCCGTCAGCGACTGCAACCCGTCGATCGGGATGGGCTCGCCGCCCATGACGGTGAAATCCGCCACGGCCACGTATTGGTCGGAGGCGATGAAGCCGTAGTAGACGATCGCCGAGGCGCTGGGCAGGACAACCATCAGGTAGAAGCTGATCACGATGGCCCAGCGCATCAGCGCCGCGCCGCGCCGCGCCTTGAACCCGCCGCTCGCGTGGCTGTTGCGGCTGCGCGAGGAGACGCGCGTCCGCCGTGCCGCGTCCGACAGGGCCTGCGACACGATCCGCATCCGCTCCAGGGCGGTTGTCGGAGAGGCTCCGGCTTGGAATTCGTTGCTCATCCTGGCCTTGTGCAGCTGCGGGGCGGAGCGGACGCGATCGTCACGGTCAGCGGTTCAGGCGCGCGTAGACGTCGATCGCCTTATCGACGGAGTCGAACATGATCAACTGACCGTCGACGAGCACGGCGCCGCGATCGCAGAAATCCTTGATGGTGCCCATCGAGTGCGACACCACGATCAGGTCGGCGGTCGCGCGGCGGCGGTCGAACACGGCCTTGCACCGCGTCTGGAAGCGGGCGTCGCCCACCGCGGTGATCTCGTCCACGAGGTAGCAATCGAACTCGACAGCCATCGACAGGCCGAAGGCCAGGCGCGCCATCATGCCCGACGAGTAGGTCTTGACGGGGGCGTCGATGTATTCGCCGATCTCGGCGAAGTCCTCGACGAAGTCGGTGACGCGGCGGACGTCCTCGCCGTAGGCCCGGCTCACGAACTTGACGTTCTCGCGCCCGGTCATCAGCGGGTGGAACCCGCCCCCGAAGCCGAGGGGCCAGGATACGCGCACCGAGCGGCGGATCTTGCCCGAATTGGGCAGCTCGGTCCCGGCCAGCATCCGCATCGTGGTCGACTTGCCCGCGCCGTTGACCCCGAGCAGGCCGTAGGAATGGCCGCTCTCGAACGTCGTCGAGGCGTGATCGAGCACGATCTTCACGTGCCCTTCCGTTTTGTAGAACTTGAAAACGCGGTCGAGCTGGATCATCGGAACGGGACGCTGCGCCTCCGGAGGCGATGGTTGGACGAGGATCTCGGATTCCGCATTGGAACCCGTCTCAGCGCTTTGTTCCTGCCCGTACAATCAAGCTTTTGTGAGACCCCGGATGTTGCCATGCGCCAGGGCACCGTGACATCCACCGGTCTCGAGCCTTCCAAGCGCCTGCGTCGCATCGTAAGAGGACGCGGGGCGAAAGGCTCGCGAGGGCTCGCTCGCACCCGCGGGATGTCGATCCGCGGGCCGATCGGATGCTGCTTCGAGGATGGATCGACTGCCCGACGTGCGACTTGTGATCGAGTGGGTGAAGGCCCGATGGCGGCCGAAGCTGTCCTTCGACCGGGGCAAGGCCCTGTTCGATGCCGATTTCTACCGGGCCGCCTATCCCGAGGCGCGGACCGCGGCCGACCCCTACGACCTTTTCCTGAACCGGGGATGGCGGCAGGGTCGCAACCCGCACCCGCTGTTCGACACCGCGTGGTACCTGGCGAGCAACGAGGACGTCAGGCGCGCGGGCGTGAACCCGCTGGTCCACTACGTCGAGACCGGGGCCGCGCAGGGGCGCGATCCGCATCCCGAGTTCGACGCCCGCGCCTACCTCGCGACGCTGCCCGACCCCGCGGCGGCCCGCTCCAACCCGCTGCTGCATTTTCTCGATTCGGAAACGTGGGTGCTCCAGTCCCACTGGGTGCCGAGCCCGGTTCGGCGTCCGGCCCGGCCGGGGACGCATTTCCGGCACGCGGTCGCCCTGGCGTCCCGCGAGGCGGCCACTCACCCGCGTGCTCCAAGAAATGGCGGGCCGGCCCTGGCCTTCGTGGTCCCGGTCTACAATACGAAGCCACGCTATCTCGACGACCTGCTGGCCTCCTTTCGGCACCAGCCGCAGGACCTGGTCGAGCTGGTGCTCAGCGACGATGGCTCGACCTCGGCTGAAACCCGTCGCTGGCTGAAGCGCCACGGGTCCGAAACCGGCGTAACCGTCGTGTGGAACGACGCCAACCGCGGCATCGCGGCCGCCACCAATGCCGGGATCGGCCGGGCCGGGGCGCCGTGGGTGGCCCTGCTCGACCACGACGATGCGCTGGCGCCGTTCGCGGCGGACCAGATCGTCCGTGCCCTGGAGCGCCGGCCCGAAGCGCTGTTCCTCTACACCGACGAGGTGGTGGCCGATAAGCGGCTGCGCCCGGCGGCCCTGTTCACCAAGCCCGCCTGGGATCCGGTGCTGCTGTCGGGGGTCAACTACGTCAACCACCTGTCGGTCTACCGCAGGGACAGGCTGCTCGCGGTCGGCGGCCTGCGGGACGGTTTTCAGGGGTCGCAGGACTACGACCTGCTGCTGCGCTACACGGCGGGGCTGGCCGACCGGGAGATCGTGCACCTGCCCTATCCCGCCTACCTGTGGCGCCGGGACAACCGGAGCTACTCGGCCCTGTTCCTGGACGGGTCGACCGCCAAGGCCCGGCGCGCGCTCGCGGAGCACTACGGCCGGGACGGCCACGCCGCGGAGGTGGACGACGCCCTCACGCCCGACCTGCACCGCGTCCGCTTCGACCGCGGCCGCGCCGCGTGGCCCCGCGTGTCCGTGGTGATCCCCAGCCGGGACGCGCTGCCGCTGATCACCCGCGTGCTGGACGGGCTGGCGCGGCTGACCGACTATCCCGCCCTCGACGTCACCGTGGTCGACAACGGCACCACCGATCCCGCTGTGCTGGCGCTCTACGAGCGCGCCGCGAAGGGTTCGCTCCCCTTCCGCCTCAACCTCCGGCCGGAGCCGTTCAACTTCTCCCGGGCCGTCAACCGGGGCGTCGCGGCGGCGGGCGGCGAGTTCGTTCTGCTGCTCAACAACGACATCGAGATCCGCGACGGCGGCTGGCTCAAGGAGATGGTGTCGTGCTTCGACTATCCCGGCACGGGGATCGTGGGGGCGAGGCTGCTCTACCCCGACGGCACCCTCCAGCACGCCGGGGTCATCACCGGGTTGAGTGACCTCGCGGGCCATTGGTACGGCGGCATGCCGGCCGACTTTCCCGGGCCACAGGGCCGCCTCCTGACGCGCCAGTCGCTGTCGGTCGTCACCGGCGCCTGTTTCCTGGTGTCGAAAGCGTGCTGGAAGACCGTGGGCCCGTTCGACGAGGAGGTGTTCCCCATCGCCTACAACGACGTCGACTTCTGCCTGCGGGCTGGGCGCGCGGGGTTCCGCGTTGTTTACACGCCCTTCGCGACCCTGGTGCACCACGAATCGGCGTCGCGCGGCAGCGACGAGGCGCCGGACACGGCCGTGCGCTTTCATCGCGACAAGGCGGCCCTTAGAAAGCGACACGGCACCAACGCGTTCGAGGACCGGGCCTTCAGCCCGTGGCTGTCGCGGCACCATCCCGGGTTCCCGCCCGTGCTGCTCGACAGGCTGCCGCCCGAGCGGTGAAGGGGATCGCGCCCGTGGGCCGGGGCTGATACATCCGCGGCGCGGTCGCTGACCATTGAGGAGACGTTTGTTGCGCATCATTCCCCGGATGGTCGAGGGCCTTCGCCGGGCAGCCGACACGCTCGAAGCCGCCGGCCAGGCGAACGGGACCGGCAAGCCCGCGGGCGTCCAGAAGGTCCTCGACGAATACGTCACGGGCCTGCCCAGCGCCCAGCACGCGATCGACGCGTTGCCGGGCTGGAACCAGGCGCTGCCCCCCCACCTGGGCGTGACCGCCGGGCAGGGCGCCTTCTACGCCGACCCGCGCATCCTGTGGGCCATCGAGCAGATGGGCGGCGTCGCGGGCCGGACGGTGCTGGAGCTCGGGCCGCTGGAAGCGTCGCACACCTGGCTGCTGGAACAGCACGGGCCTGCCAGCATCGACGCCATCGAGGCCAACAAGCTGTCCTTCCTGCGCTGCCTGGTGGTCAAGGAACTGCTGGGCCTGCGCACCGCGCGCTTCCACCTGGGCGATTTCGTCGAATACCTCGATCGCACGGAGGTGCGCTACGACGTGATCGTGGCGTCCGGCGTGCTCTACCACATGCAGGACCCGGTCCACCTGATCCGGGCCATGGCGCGGCGCAGCGACGCTCTCTACCTGTGGACCCATTACGCCAGCGACCTCGCCATGCCCGAGAAGGACCCGCGCCGTGGCGCCATGGTCGGCGAGGTCGAGGTGCACGACGTCGAGGGCCTGCCCGTGCGACTGCACAAGCGGTCCTACATGGGGGCGTGGAAGAGCAAGTCCTTCTGCGGCGGCATGCACGACATCCACCGCTGGATCGAGCGGGACGACATCCTGGCCCTGCTCGGCCATCTCGGTTTCACGGACGTGCGCGTCGCCCACGACGAGCCCGCCCACCTGTACGGTCCGTCGTTCTCGGTCTTCGCGCGCCGGCCCGCGGCGGCCTGAGGGGCGGCGCGCGCGCGCGCTCCGCTCAAACCTCGTGGGCGGCCAGCAGCTTCTCGATCTCGGGAATCGTGTGGTGGGTCAGGTCCTTGGGGATCTCGGCCGCGATCCTGTCACCCGTGTGCTTGGAGAAGGCCTTGCGCAGCTCCGCCAGGATCTTCGGCGGCGCTACGACCACCAGCTCCTTGAAAGCCTGCTCCAGCGCGGCCCTGTTGAGCTCGGCCGCGATCGTGTCGGCGAAGCGCTCCTCCTCGATCGTGTGGTAGTCCGTTTCGCCCAGCGATCCCTGCCGCGTGCCGCTCGGCGCGAAGCCGTGGCCGGGCGTGTCGGTGCCCTGGTCGCGCGTCGCGGGGTTGTTCTGCTCCGTCACGGAGGTGCGCCGCAGGTTGAGCAGGTCGGGGTCGCCCTCGTTGTGCAGCAGCAGCGACTTCTTGCCGTCGCACACCAGCACCCAGGCGCCGTTCTTGATCTGCAGCTTGGCCATTGCAAGGCTCTCCTCTCATTGCGTCAGGAGGAGAGATAGGGCCCGCCCGCCCGCCGGGCCACCCGCACGCGTCAGCGCAGGCCTTCGACCAGCCCGCGCAGGAAGGCCAGGCCCGCCTCCATCTGGCTCACCTCGATGTATTCGTCGGGCTGGTGGGCCTGATCGATGCTGCCCGGCCCGCACACCACCGTGGACAGCCCCGCCGCCTGGAACCGTCCGGCCTCGGTCGCGAAGGACGCGCTCACCGTCCCGTTCCGCCGCGCCGCGCGCCCGGCCAGCCGTTCCGCGACAGAGCCCGGCTCGGGCGACAGGCCGGGAACCTCGACCTCCACGGTCGTGGCGATGGTCCCGGGATGGCCGTAGCGGTTGAGCAGCGGCAGCGCGGTCGTCTCCACGAAGCGTGCCACCTGGCGTTCCGCCGTGTCGAGCGGCATGCCGGGCAGCCCGCGGAACTGCCACACGAGTTCGCAGTGGCGCGCCAGGATGTTGCTCGCCGTGCCGCCGCCGATGACGCCCACCTGCACGGTAGCGAAGGGTGGGTCGAAGCGGCCCGAGCCGTCGGGCTCTCTTTCGAACGCCAGGCCGAGCCGGTTCAGCTCGCAGGCGATCTCGCATCCCGCCGCGATCGCGTGGGCGCCGAGCGCGGGCTTGGCCGAATGCGCTTCCCGCCCCTCCACGACCGTGCGGTAGGTGCACACGCTCTTGTGCGAGTCGGCCACCTCCAGGCGGGTCGGCTCGCCCACGATCACGGCCGAAGGACGCGGCAGGTCGCGGCCGAAGCGTTCGATGATGTCCACCGAGCCCAGGCAGGTGACTTCCTCGTCGTAGCTCAGCACCACGTGGACCGGCACGGGAAGCTCGGCGGCGCGGATCTCCGGCAGCATCGCGAGGGCCAGCGCGCCGAAACCCTTCATGTCGGCGGTGCCGCGCCCGTAGAGCCGCCCGCCGTCCCGCCGCAGCGTGAAAGGGTCGGAGGTCCAGGCCTGTCCCGCCACCGGCACCACGTCCGTATGGCCCGACAGCACGAGGCCGCCGTCCACGAGGGGGCCGACCGTCGCCACGAGCGCCGCCTTGGTGCCGTCGCGGTTGGGCGCGAGCGACACCTCCACGCCTAGGCTCCGGCAGTGATCCGCCACCGCGTCGATCAGGGCGAGGTTGGATTTCGCGCTCTCGGTGTCGAAGGCCACGAGCCGGGCCAGCAGGTCGAGGGCGGCATCGAGCGTGGAGGGCGGGGTCATCGGCTGGAGGTCCGGCTGCATCGGGTCGCGAACCTACCACGGGAAACCGGTCTGGCGGGGTCGTGCGACGAAACAGCTTCGTACCGGCATGGATCATGCCACCTGGAACTGTGCCGGGGCGGCGGCGTTCAGATTCCCAAGGGGGACTACAAACGGGTGCGAAACCATGGTTGAACTGCAGCAACGGACCAACACGTCCAATCGAGGCTTTGCATCGATGGACCTGGAAAAGCGCCGCGCCATCGCGAGGAAGGGTGGGGAAAGCGTCCCCAACGAGAAGCGCAGCTTCTCGCAGAACCCGGGTCTCGCGAGCGAGGCGGGCCGCAAGGGCGGCCGCAGCGTGAATCCGGAAAAGCGCAGCTTCTCCCAGGACCACGGGCTCGCCGCTCAGGCGGGCCGCAAGGGAGGCCACGCGTCCCACACCGGCGCCCAGGCCATGAAGGCTCCGCCGGTCGACTGAGCGACGACCGGCTCCGGCCGGTCCGCGTCGAGTGTAAGGTGTCAAACGCCGACGGGCTTGGGCGGTCCGTCGGCGTTGGTGCGTCAGGGCCCGGACCGGATGCCCATCGCCGCGAAATTCCATAGTGGCCCTCCGCCGCCCTTGTTTCGACGGGCTGGTCTCGCCGAGTGCGCCTTGCGCACCGTCGGGTCCCGTGCATAGTTGGCCGCGCTTGGATGGCCGTTTGGCGCGACGTCGCGCGGATGTCGGGAAGCACCGCGCGCCGGGCATTCGCGACCATCGGCGCCGCTTCTTCCCCGTTCCGTCGCGCTATGCCGACGCGTCCGCCCGAGGCGAAAAAAAACGACGGGAGGACCGCACATGAAGGTGCACAATTACCATTGGCTCGCGAACCGACGCAGCATCCTCAAGGGCGCGGCCGCCTCGGCGGCGGCCTTGGCGGCCGCGGGCGGGTTCAAGGGCCTGCCGGGACCGGCGCTGGCGGCCGACGACGTGCGGCACGCCATCCTGAAGGTCCCGGGCGTCGGCAACGGTTCGCCCTCGGATGCCGATTGGCAGAAGGTCGGCGAGATGTGCCTGGGCGCCACCAAGGCCTCCGTGCAGCCCGGCGAATTCAAGGGCGTCGAGCTCACCTTCATGGGGCTCAACAACCAGAACCTGCACAATTTCCTGTTCCGCGGCTTCCTCAAGCCGTGGGAAGCCTACACGGGCGCCAAGATCACCTGGATCGACCTCGCCCAGGCCGACTACAACCCGCGCCTGCAGCAGGCCATCGCCACAGGCACGGTCGATTTCGACCTGCTCGAAATGGGCGCGCCTTTCGAAGGCGACGTGTGCGGCAAGGGGCTCGCCTCCGAGATGCCGGACTGGGTCAAGAGCCAGATCGACTACGACGACTACGTGGCCTACCTGAAGCCGCCGGTCGGCACCTGGAACGGCAAGACCTACCGCGTCACCATCGACGGCGACTGCCACAACTTCAACTACCGCACCGACTACTTCGCCGACGCCGACCTCGCCAAGGCTTGGACGGCCGAGGGGCACGCGGGCCCCTGGGCCGTGCCGCGCACCTGGCAGAAGGTGCAGGAGGTCACGAAGTTCCTGAAGGGCAAGACGTTCGCGGGCAAGGATGCTGTCGGCTACCTCGACCCGCCCAAGGCCTGGGGCGGCTTCGGCTTCTACTTCCTGGGCAGTCGCGCCTCGGCCTATGCCAAGCACCCCGACGATAGGGCCTGGCTGTTCGACATCGACACGATGAAGCCCAGGGTCAACAACCCCGCCTGGGTGCGCGCCATCCAGGACGTGGTCGACGCGCTGCCCTCGGAACCCGCCGACCAGCTCAACGCCGACCCCAACACGACCGGCTTCGGCGAGTTCCTGAGCGGCACGGGCTCGATGCTGACCTGGTGGGGCGACATCGGACAGGTCGCCAACACCAGCGACACGAGCGTGATCGGCAGCGTGGTGGGCTTCGACATCCTGCCCGGCTCCGACGACGTCTACAACGCCAAGACCGGCCAGTGGGAGAAGCTCGCGAGCGGCCCGAACTTCGCGCCGAACTGCGCCTACCTCGGCTGGGGCGTCTACGTCATGGCCCGCGTCGATACCGATCAGAAGAAGCACAAGGCGGCCTGGAGTGCTGCGGCGCACCTCGGCGGCAAGGACCTGTCGCTGTGGACGGTGATGTACCCTTCGGGCTTCCAGGTGCACCGGCAGAGCCACTTCACCATCCCCGAATGGGTGGGCGCCGGCTACGACGAGAAGTACATCACCTCGTACCTCAACTCGCAGTCGGGCTCCTACAACCACCCCAACCGGGCGATCGAGCCGCGCATCCCGCGCATCTTCCAGTATTCCAGCGTCGCGGCGGACGAAATGGCGCAGATCTTCGCCGGCCAGGAAACCGCGCAGGCCGGGGCCGACCGGATCGCGGCCGCCTGGGAGAAGATCACGGACGCGGTCGGCCGCGAGAAGCAGATCGCGCTCTACAAGGCCTCCCTGGGCGCGTGAGGCGGGCGCGGCGGGGGCGGGGCGTCTGAATGGAACACATCGTCCGCGCTTCGCCCCGGGTGCTCGCCCCCGAGCCTTCGCCCGTTCGGCGGCAGACCGTGGGGCGCTGGCTCTGGCGGGGGGCCTCGCTCGCCTTCGCGGCGCTGTTCGCCGCGCAGGCGCTGCACGCCGCGGGCTCGGCCGTGCCGGGGTTCGAGACCTGGCGCCCGGTGCTCTACGCCTACGTGGCCTGGGCCGTGGCGGTCGCGGCCGCGCAGGTCCTGATCCGCGGCGAGGCCGGCCAGCGGGCCCTGTTCATCCTGCCGGCCGTCTTCTTCACGGTCGCGATGGTGATCTTCCCCACCGTGGCGGGCCTGGGCATCGCCTTCTCGGACTGGAACCTGAGCTCGCTGACGGGCCGCCATTTCAACGGGCTCGACAACCTCCGGACGCTCGCGCGCGATATCTATGTCTGGAACGCGCTCGGCAACATGGTCTTCTACGTCGCCACCGTGCTGATCCAGTACGCGCTCGCGTTCGGGCTCGCCCTCCTCCTCAACGCGGACATCCGCGCGCGAAAGTTCTTCCGCGTCGCCTTCCTGCTGCCGCTCATGCTGAGCCCGGTGGCGGTGAGCTGGATGATCGGCAAGTCCATCATGGAATACCGCTACGGGCCGCTCGCGACCCTGATGCGGCACCTCGGGTGGCACAGTCCCGCCTTCTTCGCCTCGCCCTGGCTGGCGCGCTTCTCCATCATGGGCATGGACGCCTGGATCTCGATCCCCTTCATGATGGTGCTGCTGCTGGCCGGCCTGCAGGCGCTGCCCAAGGAGGTTCTGGAAGCGGCCCGCATGGACGGCGCCCGCGCGTGGCAATCCTTCTGGGCCATCACCTTCCCGCTGATGCTGCCCGTCAGCGTCACGGCCGCCGTGCTGCGGATCATCTTCGAGCTCAAGCTCGCCGACATCGTCATCAACGTCACGGCGGGAGGCCCGGGCGGGGCGACCGACACGGTGTCGAGCTTCGTCTACCGCGAATACCGCGACCGCTCGAACGTGGGTTACGGCACGATGATCGCCGAGGTCTACCTGATCCTGATCATCGTCGCCGTCACGCTGCTGCTCAACGGGGTGAACCGCTTCATGCAGCGGGACGCGTGAGCGCCGTCGCGTCCCCGCCCGGAGGCAAGCCATGACCCTGACCGCCGCGACCTGGGCCTCCCCTACCGAGCCGCCGACGCGCCGCCGCCTGCACACCGGGGCGACGCGGGCCCTGGTCTACGGCCTGCTACTCGCCTGGACCTTCGTCTGCCTGTTCCCGATCTACTGGACGGTCACGACCTCGTTCAAGACCGCGGTGGACGTGACCCAGGGCCATCTCGTGCCGTGGCTCGACTTCCGCCCCGACTGGAAGGGCTGGCGCTCGCTCGGCCTGTCGCCCGACACGATCGGCGTCACGTCCACCGTGCGGGACGAGTTCACCGAGCGCTTCGCCAACAGCCTGGTGGTGACTGTGGGCGCTTCCGTGCTCGCCGTGGTGATCGGCTCGCTTGCGGCCTACGGGCTCGCGCGCTTCCCCTACCGTTTCGGGCCGTGGCGCAACAAGGACATCGCCTTCTTCTTCCTGTCCCAGCTCATCCTGCCGCCGGTGGTGCTGGCGCTGCCCTTCCTGGTGCTCTACCGCGAACTCGCCCTGCTCGACACCTGGGCCGGGTTGATCCTGGTCTACACACTGATGGTGCTGCCCATCGTGATCTGGATCATGCGCGACCAGTTCGCCGCGATCCCCATCGAACTGGAGCAGGCCGCGCGGGTCGACGGCGCCTCCGTGTGGGGCGCCTTCCTGCTCGTCGTACTGCCGATCGCGCTGCCCGGCATGGTGGCGGCCTTCGTGCTGGCCGTCATCCTGTGCTGGAACGAGTATTTCTTCGCGGCCCTGCTCACCAGCACAAACGCCGCCACCCTGCCCGTGATGCTGGCGAGCCAGACCGGCTCGCAGGGCATCAACTGGTGGTCCATGGCGGCGCTCGCCACCGCCGCCATCGCGCCGCTGGTGGTGGTGGGCGTCGTGCTGGAGCGCTACATCGTGAAAGGATTGACGGCGGGAGCGGTAAAATAGGCTGTGATCGAAAGGGAGGTGTGAGGCCGCCGGTTGCGCGACCTTGGGCGGCACGATCACGAGCGGAACTGTTCACCATGCACGGGGCTGGTTTTGACCCGATGTAGGCGTTGGCAGTTTCTGGGTATCCCAGCGTGCTCATCCAAACTGGTTTATTTTAGATGGTCTGCTTGAAGAAGTTCGTTTTGATTGGTGTTTGCTGACACCCAAAACAGACCGGCTCTATCCACTAATTTAAGGCGTGCCTAAAACAAACTGCGACATACTGAGTTGACGCCACCTGACCGCGTTATTGCTAGTTTTATTAGTAGTTCTAGGAAAGTGGTTTATGGAGACATGAAAGCAGTTAGTGCTTCAGGTTCCACGCGAGCCGATGAACGCTATCGATGCGTTTTTCGACCAGCAGGGCATAACGGAGTAGTCGATTAAAGCTAAAGGCGCTCAACGCACGATCGCCGGCAGGACGGAGAACGGGAGCTCCTTTCGTTCCTCAAGCAATATGTCGAAGGGTTTCGGAGTCGTACAATTTCGAGCAGCGATAAGCTGCCTCCGGCTCGGCGGAAGGCAGAAGCTAAGCGCATGTCGAAGAAAGGTCTGACACAATCCGAAGTTGCGGAATATTTGGGCTGTTCACAAAAAACAATCTCAAACAATCTACGGGATTAAATACCTCGATTGCCATTGTGAAAGGGATAGAGCTGATCTGATGAGCAACCGGGACGATTTTTCGGAAAAAATCAGAAACGCTGTCGCTGCCCGCGCAGGCTGGCACTGCTCGCTCTGTAAAAGGTTAACGATTGGGCCAAGCGAAGAAGGCCCCGACAGAACAATAAAGATCGGTGTCGCCGCTCATATCGCGGCAGCGGCGTCTGGACCCGGTGCGCGGCGCTATGATGCCTCAATGATGCCGGAGGCGCGTGCAGGCATCGGCAACGCCATCTGGCTCTGCTCCAACGACGCAACGCTGATCGACCGAGACGATGTCGCCTATTCGGTCGCCCGCCTGCAATCCATTAAGAACGAGCATGAGCTGTCGATTGCGCGAGACATTAAAACCGGCACGCACGCTGACTTGGCAACCGGACTACTCGCTATAGGGCCAAATGTTGTTTGCACGGGCGAGCTCGCCGGAATAGCAGCCGGGAACTGGACGCTGCGCTTAGCACATTTCCTAATCGGCGATATACACGTGCTCGTGTCATTTATTGACGGCTTCGCCAAGCTAAGCCCGGAAAATCGATACGTCTTAAGCAATGAATTAGGTGACGGGCGCGTGCTGGCCGGCGCTCCGAGCCTTTCGAAGGACGCGGACGGGTATAGTCTACTTTGCCCTGTAGCTTCGAGCTTCCCGCGTATCGAAGCGCATAAGCTCGGAAGCAGCATGGCAATTCACCCGGAGACGGGCGATCTATTCCTAGATGAAGACGGCAGCATAGCGTGTGTATCCGGGATTGATTACCTACCGCAGAAAATTCAAACCCTTTTATCAATGAACAGAGGGGAAAACGTCTTTTCACCAAGTGCGGGAATGCGCTTCTCTGAATATTTCGAAGCGTTTCGCGGGTCGCCTTGGCTCGATCTGTTGCTCACGCTTGATGTCGTGCGGCAGGCGGCCGTTCCTTACCAGGACGCAATTATGCGTCAGCAGTACACACCGCTGCAATGCGTAACGCGCGTTTGTAGCGTCGAACTGCTGGCGGACATACCTACGCGTAGTAGGATCCCAGTACGCATCACCCTGGATCTAAAAGGCGTTGGGGAGTGGAGTAGAGAGCTTTCCATATACATACCACAGTGGAGCAGATAGCCGAGCGCGCCAGAGTGCTGGTGGACATGCCTCGGCTGGCGGACGCAATTTAGCGAGGCGAGTAACTGGTTCCCACCTGTCTCGGTTGATACAAGGAGTTCATTATAGGCAGATCCATAACGAACCAAGCCGCACGTCGTCTTGCGTCCGCTTTCGGCATCAAGATCAATGGCGGCTCCCGTCCCCAAAACCGACCTACGCTCATCCACCCCGCCCGATCTCCCGCGCGAAATCCGCCGCATATACCCGATCCGCGTAGCCCAGCCGCGTCACGAAGCTCACGTTGGCGCCCGGCGCCAAGCTCCGCACGTTGCCCTTCCGCTTCTCCGCCGCATGGCCTTCCGGCTCGCAGGTGCCCGGCATCGCGAAGGCGGCCGTGCGCTGGTCGCCGTTGTCGAGCACCCAGCGGATCGCGTGGGGGAGGGCGATCGGGTCGTAGCTGACCGTGAAGCCGTCACCCTCGGGGCGGGCCAGCAGGAAATGCACGAGCCCGTCCGGGCCGGGGCGCAGGCCCTTGATGTAGCACACCTGCTCGGGGTCGTAGCGGCCGGGCTCGTCCAGCCGCTCCATGCGGGCGGGGTTCGCGGCGAGGTCGGCCAGGAAGGCACGGTAGGCGTCGGTCGGGCGCACGTGGCCGGGGATCGCGGTCCGCGTCACCACGTGGTCGGGATCGAAGGGCACGGGCTGGACGATGCGGCCGCCCTCCACGAAGGCGAAGTTGGCGTGGCAGATGTACATGAGGTCCATGGGGGCGGCTGACAGGTTCTGCGCCTCCATGACGACCTCGAAGGCGGTCTCTCCCGCGCGCAGCACCACGCGCGGCGTCGCGCGGTAGTGCGCCCCGAACCCCATCGCGTAGTCGCGCGCGCCCGTCACCGCGAGGTAGGCGCCGGCCTCATCCGTGCCGCAGGCGAGCCCCGCCTCGTCCAGGGGCAGGCACGGCATTTCTCCGTGCAGCGGATGGGTGTCCTCGGGGGTCGGCGTGCCGTTGCGCAGCAGCCCCGCGTGATAGGCGAGGCAGCCGTAGGTTTCGACGATGGTGAAAGCCGGGCGGGGTTCCTCGAACATGCTGTGCATGGCGAGCTCCACGCCGTCGAACGCGGCCCGCCAGACCATCTGCCCCATGAAGGGCAGCACGGTCACGCTTCCCCGCGCGTTGGCGAGCCGGACCGCCTCGACGCCGGTGCCGTAGCGGAACAGGGTGGCGCTGAGCTCGCCGTGGCGCAGCACGGTTTGCTCGCGCGCGCCGAAGAACCCGCGTTCGAGCGCGACCAGGGTGGAAAGCTGCCAAGCCGCGGCCATCAGATCGATCCTCCCAAAGTCCCGTGGCTCGTCGGCCCGGTGCCCGTCCGGCACCGTGGAACCTTACGGCGAAGGCCGCCCATCGTGCAAAGGCCGGCGGTCCGGACCGGGGCTTCTTCCGGCTAGGCCTGCCGCGCGAAAGGCCTGCCGTCGCCGATTTCGACCGTGCAGGCCGCGTGGATCAGGGCCAGGTGGCTCAGGCCCTGCGGCAGGTTGCCGAGGGTTTCGCCCGTATCCGGGTCGATCATCTCGCCCAGGGTGCCGGTGCCGCCGCGCAGGGCTTCGAGCACCGCGTCCATCAGCTGCGCGGCCTCGGCGCGCCGGCCCAGGGACGCGTAGGCCTCCACCAGCCAGAACGAGCAGGCCAGGAAGGCGCCTTCTTCCCGTTCGGCCCCGGAATAGCGGAACACCAGCGGGCCGCGCCCCAGCTCGCGCCGCACCGCGTCGCAGGTCGACGACAGCCGGTCCGCGCCGTCGAAGCCGAAGCGGGCCGCGAGCACGAGGCCGGCGTCGAGACGGTCGGTGCCGGGATGCATCGTGTAGGCCCCCTTGGCTTCCGACCAGCAGTTCTCGTTGACCCAGGCTACGATGCGGTCGCGTTCCCGCGTCCAGCGAGGCACGCAGGTGGAGGGCAGGTGGCCGTTCCGGGCGAGTTCCACCGCGCGCGCCAGCGCCTGCCAGGCGCTGACCTTGGACATCGTGTAGTGCTGGAGGTCCTCCAGCTCCCACAGGCCCGAGTCCTTCTGGCGCCACCGGTCGGCGCATTCGTCGGCCAGGGCCGACAGGATCGTGGCGCTGCGCCCGTCGAGCACGTTGCCGTGGCCCACGAACAGGGCCGCGGTCTCGAAGATGTCGCCGTAGATGCCGTGCTGGTGCTGTTTCGCGGCCGCGTTGCCCGTCACCACCGGGCGCGAGCCGCGGTAGCCGGGCAGGTCCAGGGCTTCCACTTCCGGGACGGGCTCGCCGGTCAGGCGGTAACAGACCTTGGCGCCCGTCTCGCCCAGGCGGTGGATCAGCCAGGTGAAGGCGGCCTTGCTTTCGGGCACGATGCCGAGCCGCAGGAAGGCGTTCACCGCGTAGGCCGCGTCGCGCACCCAGGCGTAGCGGTAGTCGTAGTTCTTGTTCCCGCCGATCCGCTCGGGCAGCGAGGTGGTGGCGGCCGCCGCGATCGCGCCGCTGGGCGAGAACAGCAGCAGCTTGAGAGCTAGTGCGCCGCGGCGCACCGCCTCGCGGTAGCGCCCCTCGTAGCGCAGGTCCTCGGCCCAGGTCCGCCACGCCCGGTCGCTCACGTCGATGCGCGCGTCGATGTCACCGATGGGCGGCACGCCCAGGGGTTCGTCCTCGCCCGCCACCAGGGCCACGACCGCCCGCTCGCCCGCGCGAAGGGTCACGGCGGCCGCGACCGTGCGGTCCTCCTCGGTGTGGATCCGCACGTTGGGCGAGGTGCGCACCGTGCCGATCACAGGCCCCACGTGGAAAAGGCAGCCGTTCGGATTGGGCTGCAGCCAGGGCGACACGCTGTCGGCCCGGGTGCCGAACACCAGCGTGATGTCGAGGCGCACGCTGCCCGATACCCCGTCGATGCGCCGCGCCAGCTCGCACCAGGGCAGGCGGCCCGCCCACGTGCTGTTCATCGAGTCCGTGACCCGCGCCACGCCGTCCGGGGTGGTGAAGGTGGTCTCGAAGACGTTGCTGTTCTCGCGGTAGCGGCGTTCGACCGTGAAGGGCCCGGCGGGCCGGATCGCGAAGAAGCCGCCGTGCGCGTGGTCGAGCAGCCGGTCGAACAGCGGCGGCGAGTCGATGGCGGGCACGCACAGCCAGGCGATCGTGCCGTCGGGCGCCACGAGCGCGACCGATCGGCCGTCGCCCAGCGCCGCGAGATCCTTGAGCGCCACCGCGCCGTCGTTCAGAGAGATGTCGGACGAAGGAGGCACGAGCGAACACCTGCGGGCGCCCGGGTTCGCCGAGCTTAACCCGCGATGGACAAAGCCTCCGAGTGGATTGGGGCGCAAGCCGTCACGGTGGCGCACCGCATAAGCGCTAACTTAGACGACCTGCGCTGATCAAACCTCATCGGATCCCGGGTCGTCATAGCGAGCGAAGCGCGGCGATCCATCCGGTTCGTCCAACCATGAACGCCGGTCTCCGAGCCCGGGCCCCTGGATTGCTTCGCTTCGCTCGCAATGACGGCTTTTGCAAAGAACGTCTGCTCAGGGCAACTCGGTGCAAGTTAGCGCCTATGGGTGGCGCACCGGGGACACGAAAGCGGGTCACCTTCATGCCGATCCGTAATGCCCTCCTCCCCCGAGGCGCCTACGCCCTTCACACATCTTGGCGCCCTGTCGGCCACCTTCTCCCCGGAGGGGTGAAGGGCACACCGGCCAAGCCGTTAAGATGTGTGGATCTTATAGCCGCGAGGCGGGAGGAGGGGAGGTCGGTCAGGCGCGGCCGTGCGACACCCGCGACCGCCGCGCCAGCGAGTCGACGATGACCGCGATGGCGAGCACGCCGCCGGTGATCATGTAGCGGAGCGAGGAGGACAGGTCGAGCAGCGTCAGCCCGCTCGCGATCGACTGGATCACGATGATGCCCAGCAGCGCGGAATAGGCGCTGCCCCGGCCGCCGAACAGGCTGGTGCCGCCGATCACGGCCGCCGCGATGGCGTCGAGGTTCACGTCGCCCGTGCCGGCCTGCTGGCTCGCCGAGGCGAGCCGCGCGGAGGACAGCACGCCGCCCAGCGCCGCGAACATCGAGCAGGTCACGAAAGCGCTCAGGTAGATGAGCCGCACGTTGATACCCGAGCGGCGCGCCGCCTCGCGGTTGCCGCCGACCGCGGTGACCGAGCGGCCCCACTTGGTCCGCGTCAGCGCGTAGTTCATGGCGATCACCAGGCCGACGAACAGCCCGAACATCCACGGCACGCCGCGGTCCTGGTTGAGGTAGTAGACGACCAGTTCGAGCACCACGACGATGACGATGGGCCGGACGAGCAGCCCGCCGAGCTGCCGCGAGGACAGGCCCGCCTGCCGGCGCCGCGCCGCGGTGCGGAAGTCCGTCACGAAGAGCGCGAGGCCGGCGAGCGCCACGACCGCGTAGGCCACGATCTCCGGCATGAACAGCGACTGGCCGAAGTTCACCACGGGCGACCCGTAGGGCAGGTTGATCGACCCGGTCTCCCCCAGGATGTAGAGCTGCAGCCCGAGCACGGCGAGCAGGCCCGCGAGGGTCGACACGAAGCTCGGCATGCCGAGGCGGTTGAACAGCAGCGCGTAGAGCGAGCCGATCAGCCCGCCAACCACGATCGCGGCCAGGATGGCGATCACCACCGGCCAACCCTGATTGACCCAGAGCACGCCCACCATGGCGGACGCGAAGCCGCTGACCGAGCCGACCGAGAGGTCGATCTCGCCCACCATCAGGATGCACACGATCCCGAGCGAGATCACGCCCACCGTCGAGGAATCGAACAGCAGGTTGACGATGTTGTTGCTCGCCAGGAAGACCGGGTTGAGCGTCTGGAACACCGTCCAGATGATCGCGAGGCCCACCACGACGGGCAGCGATCCGAGGTCGCCCGACCGCACCCGGTCGAGGAAGGCGCGGATCGCGCCCCCGATCCCGGCCGCGTGCTTGACGCGTTCGTCGCGCCGGTCGAGCAGGGGAGCGGTTTTGCCGATGTCGCTGCTCACGGCCGTGCCTCCTGCGCGAGGTCGCGCTGCGCCTGCCGCCGCCCGGACCGGCGCGACACCGAATTGTCCGACGCTCCCGTGATGGCGCCGACCAGCTCCTGGTTCGACGCGTCGGGATAGAACACGCCGTTGTTGCGCCCGAGCCGCAGAACCACGATGCGGTCGGCCACGGCGCGGACGTCCTCCATGTTGTGGCTGATCATCACCACGCCGAGGCCGCGGTCGCGGACCCGCTCGATCAGGTCGAGCACTTCGGCGGTCTGCGCCACGCCCAGCGCCGCGGTCGGCTCGTCGAGCAGGATGAGTTTCGGGTCGAGCAGCAGCGAACGGGCGATGGCGACCGTCTGGCGCTGCCCGCCCGACAGCGAGGCCACCACCTCGCGCACGCTCGGGATGCGGGCCGACAGCTCGTTGAGCAGCGTCCAGGCCCGGATCTCCATCGACACCTCGTCGAGGTTGTACGGGTTGCGTTCCTGGCCGAGGAAGATGTTGGCGACCACGTCGAGGTTCTCGCACAGCGCGAGGTCCTGGAACACGGTCGCGATGCCGAGCGCGAGCGCGGCGCTCGGGTCGGGCAGGGTCACGGGCTTGCCTTGGAACGACATCGTGCCCGAACTCGGCTGGTGCACGCCCGACAGGACCTTGACCAGGGTCGACTTGCCCGCGCCGTTGTCGCCGACCAGCGCCACCACTTCGCCCGCCCGGACGTCGAGGTCGATGTCGGTCAGGGCCGAAACGGCGCCGAAGTGTTTGGACACGCCGCGCAGGCTGAGCACCATGTCGCCGGCGGGCGCGGGGTCGGGCACAGTCTCTGTCATGCGTGGCGACCTTTCCGAACGATCCGGATTCCCGAGGATAGTAAAAGGGCCGCCCGACCACCCGCAAGGGCGGCCGGGCGGCTCCGTTTCAGCGCGGGATCAGGGCGTGATGCCGAGCTTCTTGCAGCTTTCCGCGTAGCGCCCGGTGCAGAGCACGGCGGGCGACTCGATCGGCTTGCCGGCCAGGTCCTTGTCGACGATCTCGGCTTTCAGGTTGCCGGACGTGATGAGGGTCGGCGTGAAGAGCTGGGTCGGCGTGTTGAACAGCATCGTGTCGGCCTTGGGCGGCGTGCCGCCGAGCAGGGCGACCACGACGTTGGCGGCGGCGGCCGCCACGATCTCGCTGGGCTTGGAGATGGTGTTGTACTCGTCGCCAGAAATGATGAGCTGGAGGCCCGCGATCGTCGCGTCGTTGCCGGTGACGGGCGGCACGGGGTCGACGCCGGCCGCCTTGAAGGCCGCGATCGCGCCGCCGCCGGTGCCGTCGTTGGCCGCCACCACGCCCACGATCTTCTTACCGAAGCGCGTCACCTGGCCGCTCGCCCACTGCTGGGCCTTGGAGGGCGCCCATTCGGGCGTGTCGTATTCGGCCAGCGTCTTGTAGCCGCTGTCGGCGAGGCCCTCGTGGACACCCTTCTTGATGAGGCCGGCCGCAGCATCCGTCGGCGAGCCGTTGATCTCGAGCACGCCGCCTTCGCTCGTCGATACCTTCTCGGCCTTGAGGTGCTCGACGAGCGACTCGGCGATCGTCTTGCCGATCTGCTCGTTGTTGAAGGACACGTAGTAATCGGCCGGGGTGGAGGGGATCGGCCGGTCGTAGGCCACGACCTTGATGCCCTGGCTCTGCGCCTGCTTCACCAGCGAGGCGGCGGCGGTCGAGTCGACGGGATCGATGACGATCGCCTTGGCGCCCTGCGAGATGACGGAGTTGAACTGCTGCTGCTGGCGCGACGCGTCCGAGTCGGCGTTCTGGTAGAGGACCTTGCAGCTCGGGCAGAGCTTGCTCATCTCGGCCACGAAGCCCGGATGGTCGTGCTCCTCGTAGCGGGTCGACCCCTGGTCGGGCATGAGGAAGGCCACGGTGGTGTTCTCGACGGTGGCGGCACGGGCCGCGGTTCCACCGAGCAGGCAGGCGACGAGCGCCGCGACGCCGGTCGATTTCAAGGCGAGTGAAGTCATTCGGGTTTCTCCGCTTGCAAAGGATTGGAAGGGGTGGGGCGATCCCGGCGGGTCCGGGATCGGATCAGGGCGCGGTCCACCACCGGGGACCGGTCGGACACTGCGGATGCGATGCGATGGAGGAGAGGGCCGACGTGACGTCCGGCCTGATCCGCGTGGCTTCCCGGGGAAGCGATGCCACGCCGTAGCGTCGCGCCGATCTACGTCATCGGAGAATGCGGAAGGATCATCGGTTTCACTCCCTTGTTCGGCGCTCGGGCGCCTGCTCGGTCGGCTTGTGCCAACTCATACGAGGGAAAGTAGCCACCACCCCGGGCGGCGACTACCAAAATTTTTGCAGTGTTCCGGTACTTTTTTGCTTCGGGCACACTGTTGGGCGCAAGAACGCCTGAAGATCAAACCTTCGCGGTAAAAAGTACCGGTCGCGGGATCGGATGGTTTGCTCGTTCACCGCGCCTCGGTGCACCCTCGGGCTCGCCGCGATCCATGGTTCACAGGCGATGGACACCATTGTAACGGGAGCATGAATCCCCGGTCCGCGACGTGCCTGGCATGGGCGGCCCCGCACGGGACGAACGGCCCGAGCGGGGCCACCGGGCTCGGCCGCCCTTCGAAACGCTCGAAATTTCACGCGATGCAGCCCCTGCCGCGCTTGCGCCTGCCCGAGGGCTTCCCATCTTCGGCCCATCGAACGGGGACCGGGCGGCACGGGGTTGCCGAGATGGCTTCCCCCGATCCGCCCACGGCCGAATCGCTCCGGGGTTCGGCGGTCCAGCGTAGTCAAGAGGATAGTGTGACAATGGCAAAAGTGATCGGCATCGACCTCGGCACGACCAATTCCTGCGTGGCCGTCATGGAAGGCTCGACGCCCAAGGTGATCGAGAACGCCGAGGGTGCGCGCACGACCCCCTCGATCGTGGCCTTCACGGACGATGGCGAGCGCCTCGTCGGACAGCCCGCCAAGCGGCAGGGCGTCACCAACCCCGAGCGGACCTTCTTCGCGATCAAGCGCCTGATCGGCCGCACCTTCGAAGACCCGATGACCAAGAAGGACATCGGCCTCGTCCCTTACAAGATCGTCAAGGCCGGCAACGGCGACGCCTGGGTGACGGCCGACGGCAAGCAGTATTCCCCCAGCCAGATTTCCGCCTTCACGCTGCAGAAGATGAAGGAGACGGCCGAGGCCTACCTCGGCCAGACGGTCACGCAGGCCGTGATCACGGTTCCCGCCTACTTCAACGACGCGCAGCGCCAGGCCACCAAGGATGCCGGCAAGATCGCGGGCCTGGAAGTGCTCCGCATCATCAACGAGCCGACCGCCGCGGCGCTGGCCTACGGCCTCGACAAGAAGAACTCCGGCCTCATCGCGGTCTACGACCTGGGCGGCGGCACGTTCGACGTGTCCGTGCTCGAGATCGGCGACGGCGTGTTCGAGGTGAAGTCCACCAACGGCGACACGTTCCTGGGCGGCGAGGATTTCGACAACCGCCTCGTCGAGTATTTGGCCGAGGAGTTCCGCAAGGAGAACACGGTCGACCTGCGCAAGGATAAGCTCGCCCTCCAGCGCCTCAAGGAGGCGGCCGAGAAGGCCAAGATCGAGCTGTCGTCCGCGGCGCAGACCGAGATCAACCTGCCCTACATCACGGCCGACGCGTCCGGTCCTAAGCACCTGACGCTTAAGCTCACCCGCGCCAAGTTCGAGGCGCTGGTCGACGACCTCATCCAGAAGACCGTCGAGCCCTGCCGCAAGGCGCTCAAGGACGCCGGGCTTTCGGCGGGCGAGGTCGACGAGGTGGTGCTGGTGGGCGGCATGACCCGCATGCCCAAGGTCCAGGAGATCGTGAAGCAGTTCTTCGGCAAGGAGCCCCACAAGGGCGTCAACCCGGACGAGGTCGTCGCCATCGGCGCCGCGGTCCAGGCCGGCGTGCTGCAGGGCGACGTCAAGGACGTGCTGCTGCTCGACGTGACGCCGCTGTCGCTCGGCATCGAGACGCTGGGCGGCGTGTTCACCCGGCTGATCGACCGCAACACCACGATCCCGACCAAGAAGAGCCAGGTCTTCTCCACCGCCGAGGACAACCAGACGGCGGTGACCATCCGGGTGTTCCAGGGCGAGCGCGAGATGGCGGCCGACAACAAGGTGTTGGGCCAGTTCGACCTG